>JAQXMD010000074.1 GCA_029012465.1 Oscillospiraceae bacterium
AGGGGCGATTTCACCCAGACGCAGTCTGGATTTCACATGCGCCAGCATATTTCACTCGGCCAAGGGCCGAATTTCACTGGGGCTGCTGTAGCAGCCCCCATATGATCTGTTCTGCTTCCCGGACCTCCTGCTGGAAGCTGCTGGCGGGAATCCGCAAAGCCCCGTGACCTAAGATTATCATCTGTACAAGCCCGTCGGAGGTGGCAACCCGGACCTTTTTCCCCTTGCCAATCTGGTGGGTCACACGCTCAATGTACATGTCAGCGGTCTCCGCCTCTTTGGTGTAGACCACGTTGATGCCGCCCACCTTCTGGACGGAGCCTGTGCCGCCCTTGACCCGGTAGGCGTCAAATACCAGAATCAGCTCACACTGCCGGACGCCCTGATAGTTCACCATTCTGTCAATGAGGGTGTCCCTTGCCAGCTCCAAACGCTCCTTTGCAAGCTCCTTCAGGTCGTCCCAGGCAAAAATGATGTTGTAGCCGTCCACCAGCAGGTATTCCGGCCCTGTTGGGGCCAGATTGGGCTTTGCCTTCTGCTTCGGCGTGTCGGATGGGGCCTTTCTGGTGCGCATCAGATTGTGCTCCGTGCGCTTGATGGGGCCGTAGGTCCGCTCAAAGATGGCCTGAAGCTCCTTGTCTGTGGCTACATGCCGGACATAGTCCCGAGCCCGCTGTTCCCATGTCCGGGGGCCGGTTTCCGTGTCGTTCTCATCCTCGGTTTCCCGCCCAAGACAGGATGGCAGATGCATGTGCTCCGGGACATCATTCCACGGAACCACCACCCCGGCCCCATGACTGCAAAATACGGAATCGGGAGTGTTCAGGGTGTCGGCGGTGGGATTGTAGCCCATGGCCTCCACCACCTCCTGCTGATTGTGGCAGGGCTTGTAGCCCTCCAGGGTGCAGGAAATCCGCCCCAATCCGTGGGTGTAGGAGGCAACCTCCAAAGGATAATCCCGCATGAGGGCCACAGGAGCCGACCCGGTGAGGAGAGTCATGCCATTTACCGTATCCCCCTGCTGAAAGCTGCCGTTCATCCGCTGGAGATCGGTGATGGCCCGGCCCACGTTTGCCATGGGAACCTCCAGCCGGTAGCTGTACCAGGGCTCCAGAAGAACGCTTTCCGCCTGCATCAGTCCCTGCCGGATGGCCCGGTAGGTGGCCTGCCGGAAATCTCCGCCTTCGGTGTGCTTGGTGTGGGCCTTTCCGGACATGAGGGTGATTTTCAGATCGGTGATGGGGGACCCGGTGAGGACGCCCACATGGGTTTTCTCCATGAGATGGGTCAGAATCAGCCGCTGCCACCGACGCTCCAAGGCATCCTCGTCTGCTTCCGTGGCAAAGACCAGCCCGCTGCCCTGCTCCCCCGGCTCCAACAGCAGATGCACCTCCGCATAGTGCCGGAGAGGCTCGAAATGTCCCACACCCTCCACAGTGGAGGCAATGGTCTCCTGATAGAGAATGCTCCCCTGCTCCAGCTCCACCTCCAGACCAAAGCGGCTCCGAAGCAGCTCCTTGATGATCTCCAGCTGGACGGTGCCCATAAGCTGTACCCGCAGCTCCTGAAGCCCCTCGTTCCAGGTCACATGGAGCTGTGGTTCCTCCTCCTCCAGTGTCCGGAGCATGGAAAGGGCACGATGGGGGTCAAAGCCTTGGGGCAGACCCACCCGATAGGTGAGCACCGGCCGCAGCAGGGTTGCCGGTTCCTCTTCTTCAAACCCAAGGCCCATGCCGGGCCGGGTGCTTTGCAGTCCCGTGGCGGCAACCACCATACCGGCGGTGGCCGTTTCCGTCTGGGTAAATTTCGCCCCGGAGTAGATGCGCAGACCGCTGATTTTCTCCTGCCAGCTGCCCTCGGGGCCTTCCCCGGAGAGAACGGTGCGGACAGGCAAGGTGCCTCCGGTGACTTTCAGAAAGCTCAGACGGTTGCCCATGGAATCCCGGCTGATTTTAAAGACTCTGGCCCCAAATTCTTCCCCGTAATCGGGCATTCGGGTAAAGGTTGACAGACAGGAGAGAAATGCATCGATTTTCTCCAGCTTCAAAGCGGAACCAAAGCAGCAGGGAAAGACCTTTCGCCGGGCAATGGCTTCTGCAATGCTGGCATCAGTAATGTCTCCGGTTTCCAGAAACTCCTCCATGAGCTGCTCCTGACACATGGCAAGGGCGTCCAGGGTGTTCTCAGAGTGGAGGTTTCCCGAGAAGTCCACGCAGGCCTCAGACAGATGGGTTCGCAGCTGCTCCATGAGAGCATCCTTTTTTGTGCCCGGCAGGTCCATTTT
>JAQXMD010000075.1 GCA_029012465.1 Oscillospiraceae bacterium
GCCTGTATGCCGGCGGCGACTGCACCTCCGCCATGCACCGGAAGGGCAAGCTGGCCCCGGTGTCTGAGCTGACCTGGGCTATGGCCTCCGGCTTCATTGGCGGAAGCAACATGGTTGCCTACATCGATGGCAAAGAAGAAAAGTAAGGAGGTACTGAGAGATGTTAATGCCCGATAATACCGTATTTGTCCCCGTTCAGAACCCTAACATGACCGGGGAGCGCACAAAAAATGTGCGGCTTTCCATGGCTCAGCGCCTTTCCACCTTTGAAGAGGTAGAAAAGACCTACACCGAGGAGGAAGCCCTTCGGGAGGCCTCCCGCTGCCTTGGCTGTCCCCGCCGCTGGTGCTCCGGCGAATGTCCCGCAGGGATGCCCGTTCCGGAATTCATCAAGAAGATTCGGGAAAAGGACTATGAGGGTGCCTATGAGCTGATCGTGTCCGCCTCCACCCTGCCGGAATTCTGCTCCCGGCTGTGCCCTCAGGAGAAGCAGTGCCAGTCTGACTGCACCCGCAGCATCCGCTCCGAGGCCGTTGGCATCGGCAGACTGGAACGCTTCGTGGTGGAGCAGCACTACGCCTCCGGAAACGCAGAAAAGGTGGCTCCTGCCACCGGCAAGGCCGTGGCCGTGGTTGGCTCCGGCCCCAGCGGCCTGTCCGCCGCCGTTGCCCTCTGCAAAATGGGCCACAAGGTCACTGTCATTGAGAAAAACGAATACCCCGGCGGACTCCTCCGCTATGGCATTCCCGGCATGAAGCTGCCCGAGGACATTCTGGATCGGAAGCTGGACGCCATGACCCGGATGGGTGTTGCCTTCCAGACCGGCATCACCGCAACAGCTGAAACCGTAAAGGATTACGACGCCGTAGTTCTGGCCGTGGGCACCGGCAACGCAAGAACCCTGAAGATTGCCGGGGCTGAGGCTGCAAAGGACATTTATCCCGCCGTTTCCTACCTGTCCGGGGAGGGCTCCGCTCAGGGCAAGGACGTCGTCATCATCGGCGGCGGCGACACCGGCAACGACTGTGTTGGTACTGCCATCCGTCAGGGCGCAGCCTCCATCACCCAGATCGAGATGCTGCCCAAGGTCACAAAGGAGCAGATCGTTTACAGCCCCCTGTTCGAGCGTCAGAAGGAAGTGAAGTTTGATTCCTCTCAGGAGGAGTGCCTGAACAAGTTCCTGAAGGACCCCCACCTCTATCAGACCACCGTCAAGGCCGTGGAGACCGACGTGGAGGGCAATCTCGTTTCCGTGACCACCGTGGCGCTGGAAAAGACCTATGACGAAAACCGCCGTCTTACCATGGTGGAGATCCCCGGCAGCGAGAAGGTGCTGCCCTGCGGCATTCTCATTGTGGCAGCGGGCTTCATTGGCCCCGAGGCGGAGACCGCCGCTGCCTTTGGCGTGGAAACCGATGGCCGGAGCAACATTCTGGGCTACAAGACCAATGCGGAGAAGATCTTTGCCTGCGGCGACTGCCATACGGGCCAGTCCCTGGTGGTGAAGGCCATGGTGGACGGCAGGAAGTGTGCCGAAGCCGTGGATGCGTTCCTCAACAAGTAATACATATTTCCGAAGTGCTGCCGGGAACCCCTTTCCGGCAGCACTTGCTGTTTTTGGAGGTACAACATGAGATATAAAAACCTTCTTTCTCCCATTCAGGTGGGAAATGTGATCCTGAAAACCGACTGGGTTATCCCAACGCTTCTCCGCACTTCCTGCAGGGGCCTGAGACCTATCCCGCCAAGCCCTACCGGGCTTTTACCGCGAATTTGGCCAAAAACGGCGCAGCCTTTGTGATCGTTGCCCCCTGGGCGAATTACCCCCAGCAGTGTCAGGGCCCCATGGATATGGAAATGACCCATATGCAGGCCTTCGACATGACCGACCCTGCGGTACACAACTATGTATCCCAGATGTGTGAGGAGGTTCACTTCTACGGTTCCAAAATCCTCATCAGCCAGAATCTCGTCTATCCCGAGGGCTATACCCTGAACGGTGGCTTTGCCTTTGGCCCCGGCCCCAGAAAAGAGACCGCTCCCATTCCCGCCGAGATGATTCCCCAGATGATTCAGGACTATGTGGCCATGCTCCGCCGCTACCGGAATCTGGGCTACTACGGTCTCACGGACATCTTCTACCCCATCGGCGACTGCAACGGTGCCGGTAATCTGGAGGTCTGCAATCGGGAGGCATACTCCAGAGCCATGATTCTGTAAAGAGAATTCCCTAAAGAGAACATCGCCCCCATTCCGACACAAGGAATGGGGGCATTTCTGCACCTAAAAAGCATCAGGCGTATGATATGTCGCCTTGCAATTTATGAAATAGTAAACTTTTCCCGGGGGCTTTCCCTTTTGGCAAAAACATGATAAAATAAGTGCATATTATCAATGGAGGTGTTTCCATGCAGGAAAAGCAGGATGACTATTGCTTTGATATTTCCAAGGACCCATATAATTATGTGATGAAGGTGGTCTTTGGGCGCTGGAAGCCCTTTATCCTTCACGCCATTGATGAGGATCAGGTCACAAACTTCGCCCGTTTTTCCAAGCAGCTCCCCATCACCCAGAAGGTTCTGGCCCAGAACCTCAAGGCCATGGAACAGGACGGTCTCATCACCAGAACCGTAGTTCCTGAGACGCCGCCCCGGACAGAGTACCGGCTCACGGAGCGTGGAAAATCCCTGATCCCCCTGCTGAACGCTGTCTACGACTGGGGTTGGCATGTGATGAAGGAAGAAGGCCTCCCCATTGACACTCTGGGTGAAATGTGGCACGGTTATCGGGAAAAGGAAGAAGAGAAAATGCTTCATCCCTATAAGGGAACCTGAATATAGTTACCTCAAGGTAAGCACCTTACTTCTGGGTGCTTGCCTTACTTTTTTGTGCCTTCTTCACAGAATGGAAAAACTGTGGTATGCTGAAGACACCTCAAATAATGGAACACCTTTGAAAGGAGAAATACGCATGGCTTGTACAAAATTCCCCCATATGTTTACCCCCATGACCATCAATGGCGTTACCTTCAAAAACCGGGTATTCGCTTCCCCCATCACCACCAACCGTATCGTTGACCACGGCTACCCCACTCCCGAGGGCATTGATGTCTATGAGACTAAGGCCCGGGGCGGCTTTGCTACCGTCACCCTCACCGAGTCCTTCATCGACCATGAGTATGCATGGCGTCATGAGCACGGAATCACCGCCTTTGGCGACATGACCACCTTCCATATGGAATCCATCATGGTGCTGGCCGAGGCCATCAAGGCCCACGGTGCGGTTGCATCCATCCAGCTCAACCACGTTGGCGCCATGAACCACCCCGACGAGATTCCCGGCCACAAGAATCCCATCGGCCCCTCCGCCATGGTCCGGGAGGACGGCGTTCAGGTGGACGAGATGACCGTGGAGATGATGGAGCAGGTTGCCTCCACCTGGGCTGAGACCTGCTGGAATCTGAAGGCCATGGGCTTCCAGATGGTAAACCTCCACGGCGG
>JAQXMD010000076.1 GCA_029012465.1 Oscillospiraceae bacterium
ATCTGGAGACCCTTCCAGAGGTTCCCGCAGATGCCCATGTGTACCTCACCGGAAATGGTCAGTTCCCCCTGAAGGCATCCCTTGCCTACAGCTACTGCGGCCGATGCAAGTCCATCAATATGAAGCCTCAGGGCGACGAGCAATACACCTGTGTTGCCTCCTTCTGCCCAGAACGCAAGGTTGGAGACCAGACTGAATAATCAAAAGCCCTGCCAGACAGAGATGTCTGGCAGGGCTTTTAGCACGTTTTCAGCAGAAATGCGGCAGGGATGAGATTACATCAAATCAATCCTTGAGGTTGTTGATTCCGAAGCTTTTCCTGCCCGAAAACTGCTTCTCCGGCAGAAGATTTCCAAAATACTCATCCAGCTCCTGACCAAGATTCTGGAAATAGTGGATGGTGTAATGGTAGAGTCTGGCGGCATTCGCCTGAAAGATACGATCCCGGCGTTTCGCCACGGACAGGAGCCGCACCAGCTCCACATCGGTGGAGCGCAGGATCGCCAGGTTCCGCATATTCTTTCTGTAAATCAGATTGGCCGGCACCAGACAGACCCCCAGGTTGTTCCGCAGGGCATCATCGATCAGATCACCCTCGTTGCTGTGCAGAAGGATCTGCGGCTCAAAACCCGCAATTCCGCAGAGCACCCGAATGATCTTCTGGTCAAAGCTGGCCTCGTCCACCAGAAAACCGTCATCCTTCAAGTCTGCCAGCCGGATGTATTTCTGTGTGGCCAGGGGATGATCCTGGCTCACGACAATGAACACTTCCTCTTCCATGAGCTTGATCTGCTCGATCTCGCTGTTTTCAATGGTGATGGGTGTCACGGCAAAGTCCAGCTTGCCTGACAGCAGTTCACTCTCCAGGATGTGCTCCTCATAGAAATACTGATGGATCTGAACTTGCTCCCCGGAGCTCAGGAAGTTGTAGATCGGCTCATGGAGCAGCCCCGCCACCGGGGAGGCCACAGATACTGTGTCGCCCGACTGCTGCTTCAGCTCCTCCAGTTTTTTCTCTCCGGTCTCCAACACATGAAACGCCGAGGACACATACTCATAGTAGACCTGTCCCATGGCGGAGAGACTGATCCGTCCCTTGCGCCGCTCAAACAGCGTCACCCCCAGGCTCTTTTCCAGCTTAGCGATGGCCTTGCTGAGGGCAGGCTGGGAAATGTACAGGCTCTCTGCTGCCTTTGTGATGTTCTCCATCTCCGCCACTGTTTTGAAGTAATACAGAAGTGTCAGTTCCACGGCTTCTCCCACCTTTCGTGGTTTATTGTATCAAAAAGTAGGAGCTTGTCAAGAATTCCTCTTTTGACAGGCAGAGCGCGGGCCTTTGTTAGGTCCGCGCTCTGCACATATGGGAGAATACAAAGAAGGGTACAAGCAAAAGTTATGCGCCAATGGCCAGATAAGCGTCCACAGCTTCCTGATAAAGCTCAGTCATACGCTCCACATCGAAGGAGGACAGGGCCTCCTGTACGAAGCTGTCCCACTGATCCATGGGCTTGGTTCCGGTGATGAACTGGAGGCACATAGTGCTGACATAGCTGCCCAGGTCAGAGGCAATGCCGGCATATTCTGTCTGGGCATCCACGGACCAGACGGCGCCGGGCGCCTGGGCGCTCTCCGTATTGCGAAGCCACAGGTCAATGGCTGCAATCTGTGCATCCGTGTAGCCCAGGAAATTCCGGCCGTTGATGCAGATGGAGCAGGGGGTTGAGGAGGTGTACTTGATGAGGGCCAGCGGGAAGTCATAGCCATCGGGGTTGTTGGTCACCAGCTCCGTCAGTTTGGGCTCGCCGTTCTCGTCATATTCAAAGGACGTGCCCTCCACGCCGTAGTTGGCCAGCAGGATGCCGTCGTCGGAGTAGAAGTAATCCAGAATCCGCAGAGCCAGCTCCACATCAGGGCAGGAACAGGCCACGGCGGCGCCGCCCTTGCTGACCCTGGAGGTGCCCGCATCATCAAAGCCGCACAGGTCGCCCTCCTCCAGAACAACGGCCCGAACAGGCTGGACGTTGGAATCCGGCTCATAACCGGACAGATTGGTAATACCGTTAACAGAAGAGGTGAAGTAGCCAGAGGCGTTGCCCACGATCTCATCATCGGTGGCAGTGTTGTTCATGGTCTGGGAAACAAAATCGGGGGAGATGAGCCCCTCGGCATACCAGTCTGCCATAAGCTGGACATAATCCCGGAAGCCATCCATGGGCACGCAGTACTGGATCTTTTCATCCTGCCAGATCCAACCTCCCAGAGAATTGTTGTCCCCGTTGACGCTGACGCCAAAAGCGGAGCCCAGGGTATTGGCGCCGTTGGCTGCAATCCACAGCGGATGGGCACAGTCATTTTTCTCCTGGAAGGTCTTGAGAACGTTGTAGAGATCGTCCACCGTCACAGGGGTCTCCAGACCATCGGCATCCAGCCAGTCCTGACGGATGGCAGGGCCAGAGGAGGGAATCAGGGAATCCTGAATGTTCTCTGCCAGGACGACTGCGCCTGCCTCGGTATAAACATCCCGGGAAATGGAGGGGTTGTTATTCAGAATGTCGAAGTAGTTGGGCATCACATTCTGGTATTCGGTAAAGTCCACAATGATGTCGCCCTCCACCAGATCATCCATATTGCCGTTGTAGAACATTCCAAAGTTGAAGATCAGATCCGGCAGCTCGTTGGCGGCCACCATCAGACTCATGGAGTCGGAGGCGGTCAGCAGGTTGGCGGTGGTGAACTGAAGGGTCACGCCGGTGCGCTTCTGAAGCTCCGCGTAGACCTGACCGTCGGTACCGTAGTCGTGAATGACCTCCATGACCGGGGGCACCACATAGTCCCAGGCCGTCAGGGTCACAGGCTCATCCACCAGGGGCATGGGCTCCGCCTCGGTGTAGGTACGCTTGATCTCCAGGTCGGAGGTGGGTTCTTCCTCAACAGGCTCCTCCACCGCGCTGGGCTCCTCCGGGGCACCTTCCTCCGCGGGAGCGGCAGGGGCGGGCT
>JAQXMD010000077.1 GCA_029012465.1 Oscillospiraceae bacterium
GGTGTCCTCGGATTTTATCTCGGAGATTTGTGCAGCCCAGTAACCGGTGGCCAGAACATCACCCACCAACAGAGCTTGCAAATCACTAACAGAATCGGGGATTTTGTCCAACCCCTGGTCAGCGTAAGGAACGCGGACAAATTCGGCCTGTCCACCATCGATACGGCATCCAAGTGCCCATCCTCCGTTTGCATCAATGCAGTTGTTAACCCAACCATGTTGGCAGAAAAAGCACTCCCCGCAGAAAGTTTCAACATTCACCGTTACTCTGTCACCGGGCTTGACGGTGGTAACGGCAGATCCAACCTGTTCTACAACGCCGACCATTTCGTGACCAACTGTGATGCCGGGGACTGCGCGAGGCACACTGCCATGCTTGATATGCAAATCACTGGTACAGATGCTGGCCAGAGTTACCTTCACAATAGCATCTTTTTCGTCTACCAGAATAGGCTTGGGCTTTTCTCTGAGTTCAAATTTCCCGTGATCAACGTATGTATAACTAAGCATGATTTGCTCCTCACTTTGTAAGCTGATAGCTCATATCCAGCAATCCCTTAACCAGCTCTGTGTCCACAGAGCCGTCCAAGAGAATGCTGATCCACTTTTCCTTGTTCATGTGATAGGCAGGAAGAATGCCCGTTTCCTGGCGCAGTGTTCCAGACAGCAACGGGTCACACTTAACATTGACCACATCTACTTTGCCATCGCCAGGAAGGCCTAGCTTTTGCCTGCCTACCTCTAACACCGCAGCATACCATTTCCGAGATGGCTGATGCCGTAACACGGCATTTTCGTCCATCCAAGGATAGTCTGGCTCAGTGCCATAACATTCCTTTGCTATAGCAAAGAGTTCCTGCTTGGTACAGCCCATAGTTAAACAATACTCCTCTCGAGTTCATCCTGAGAATGCGATTCACCAATCTTCAATCGCCGCATCGCACCAGCTGCGTGTTCATAAGTGGCATGGGAGTAAACGTTCATCGTAACGCCTGCATCGGAATGCCCCATCAGATATTGAAGGCTCTTTATGTCCATGCCTGCATTTGCCATATTCGTACAGAATGTATGCCGCATAATGTGCGGGGTTATATGAGGCAATGGCTCATCGGGGTGTAGTCTATTGTACTTCTTGAGAGCCCATTGCATTTCATGTTCAACGTGGAGTGCCACCTTCGGCCTGCTGTTTTTGTCCAGCAGGAGGAAGTTGGAATAGCCGTCGATGATCCAGTTGTTTTTCTGCGCCTGACGGCGCGCGAGAAGAACTTCCAGACTTTTTACCACACGATCAGTCATCGGTATGAACCTACAGCCGCGTTCGGTCTTTGTTTTCTCTACATGGTAGGTACCGTCTCGATCCCGCAGGAGCTGATGATCCACGCAAATACGTCGTTTCTCAAAATCTAGGTCATTCAGCGTAAGACCACAGAACTCACTGACGCGCATTCCGGTTTCCAGCAGTATGACAAACTCATCATAATACTTCCGATATACCGTGTCAAAACGGACAAAGTCCATCCAGACTGTTTGCTGGTCAGGAGTGAGTGCCACACGATGCTGTGTGTCGTTCCGGACCACACTGGTCAGGACAAAATCGAAAGGGTTCTTTACAATTATATCATCTTCATATGCCATTTGAAAAGCCGGTTTTACAACTCCGCGAATGCTGGTAATCGTGCTGTAGCTTTTCCCTTCTTTCTGTAGCTTCATGAGCCACAGCTTGGCATACATTCAGCGCATTAGCCAAGCGCACCAGCGTTTCCACGCCCATGCTGCGGATTCCTGTTTCCAGATAACTCATGTACGTGGGCGAAATGTCGACTCTCTCGGCAAGCGCCATCTGGGAGAGTCCCTTTTTCTTCCGGAAGTGATGAATCCTCTGTCCGATTGCGATGTTGTCAATTGCCATGATAATGAACCTCCTAATAAAAAATCACGAGACTCATTATAAAGAGGTGTTTAGGTTTTCACCTTGTCTTTATATAAAATACAAAGTGTAGTTGATATAATCGGGGCAGAATATAGCCTAGAGGCGAAATGGAGGTGTGAGCAGTGGACGACAAAGGTCGGGAGTTATATGTCAAGGTTGGTTCCCGCATCAGGGAACTCAGAATCCAGAAAAAGATGAGTCAGGCAGACTTGTCCGAAAAGGCACACGTCTCGCTGCCACACATCAGTGCCATCGAACTTGGTAAGACACAGATGCTCTTGGGAACATTCCTCAACATTGCTGAGGCATTGCAGATTTCATCCGATGCGTTACTGCGCCCAGACATTCCTGAAGTCAATACTATCTATCAGACGGAGTTTGCCGAGTTGTTCTCTGACTGCACGCCAACCGAATTAGACGCAATTTTGAAAATCGTTAAGGAGCTCAAAACTACGCTTCACTTGAACAGAATAGACGATGATGTTTGACAGGCCAGTTCGTTCTGGCCTGTTTTTCTTTTGCTGTTCCGCTGATTATCGCACATGGGCTGTCCGATAAACAGGGCTACGAGGCTGCGAACAAAGTTACTTCCAGTAAAATAATTTGTGTTTCATTAACCCAGAGTGAAGACCTTCACTCTGGGTTAATCGCATTTCAGCGGACACACTCCTATAATGAAAGCAACCTATAGAAGTATGAAGGAGCGTCCATTATGGGTGAACTCGATATTTATGCCAGACTGAATGAAATCTCTGCCCCACCGCAATACCCCTTGCTATTCGGCAACGACGCAGAACGGGCAGACAAGATTGCGGAGCATAAATCCTGGCTCCAGCGCATCCGAAAAGAGCGCCCGAGTACCGCGCATCCATTCAAAGTCGGTATTTATATCCGCTACTTCAATCAGACACGCTACGAGGATTATCTCAAGTACCACATGGAACAATTGGCAGACGCTATTGCAGACTGTCCCAGATGGACTTTGGTTGATTTTTACGTGGATGAGGGTTCCTCCCCACCCAATATGGAATCCGCACCGGAGTGGTGTAGGTTGCTGAACGACTGTATGGACGGGAAGGTCGATCTGATCATCACACAGAAGCTTTCCAATGTGTCGAAGAAAGCTCACGAGATCACACTGTGTGCGACCGTTCTTGCCAGTCACAAACCACCCATTGGGATTTATTTTATTTCTGAGGATCTGTTTACCCTGGCTTCTTATTATCTGGAAGACATGCAGGATTTCTCGTTCTTCCCAGAAGGTGATTGGGAGATGCTCCCCGAGGAAGAGCCGTTGGAGGAACTGCATGATTGATAAGGAAAAACGTATTGAGCGAGAAAACGAAGAGGAAAAGGTAAAGCGACGCATACAGGTGCCCAACATGGGCAAAAGTTATCGTTACCAACCGGCCACCACACAGCAGACCGATTACTATAACAACGACGTACACCAGCGCGTTGGCATTTATGTCCGTGTATCCACCGGAAACATCAAGCAAACGACTTCCTACTATTTGCAGAGCAAGTATTACGAAGAGTTCGTCACTCGCCATCCTAATTGGACGCTGGTCAAGATTTATGCAGATAAGGGCATTAGTGGCACCTCACTCAATCACCGTGACGAGTTCAACCAGATGATCCGTGACTGCAAGGCAGGTAAGCTGGATCTGATTATCACGAAAAGCGTTTCCCGCTTTGCTCGAAACGTAGTTGACTTTATCGGTACGGTGCGAAACCTGGCAGAGCAGGAGCCGCCCATTGGTGTGTTCTTTGAGTCAGAAGCAATCTATTCACTGAACGACGACAACCAGGTTGCGCTGTCTTTCCAAGCTGCAATGGCAGACGAGGAATCCCATGTACGCAGCCGTAGCATGGAGTCATCTCTCAGAATGCGTCTGGATCACGGCCTGCCGCTCACGCCCAAGCTGCTGGGCTATAAGCACAATGCAGATGGCCAGTTGATCATCAATGAGGAAGAAGCACCTACAGTCAAATTGGTGTTCTTCATGTATCTATATGGCTACTCTACACAGCAGATCGCAGATGCGCTTACAGCGTTGGAACGCAAGACTTACCTTGGCAACATCAAATGGACTGCCGGGAGTATTGTCCAGATTCTGCGCAATGAAAGGCATTGCGGCGATGTTTGGACACGGAAGACCTACACGTTAAGCTACCGCAATCACAAGTCCAGAAAGAACCGTGGACAGCGGCCCCGCACCTATTACGATGGGCGGCATCAAGGCATCGTATCCACTGATGATTTCAATGCGGTCCAGCGCATGTTGGACAATGCTAAGTATGGTAACAAGTCCTTCCTCCCTGAGCTACGTGTCATAGACAGCGGTATGCTCAGAGGCTTTGTTGTGATCAATCCGCGTTGGGCGGGGTTTAAGGAAAAGGAATACTATATGGCCTGTCAAAGCACTTACACTGCAGATGTTGAAGAACAAATCGAGGAGCTGACTCCTGTTCAGGAGATTCAAATCCGAGTGGAAGCTGGCGATTTCGACCTGCGTGGCTTTGAAATTGCACGCTCTGAGTTATTCGACTCCTGCCAGCGACCGGCTGTTTCTTTTTCCGATAAGCGGCTGAAGTTTAATACAACGATTGTAAGGAAATTCGGCGCAAACAATTTCGTAGAGATTCTTGTTCATCCTCTGGAACGCAAGTTTGCAGTGCGTCCAACTGACAAGAAAAATCGAAATGCTGTGCAGATATCCAAACTATCCGGTGGTATCTATTACCCACGTGACATAGCCGCTGCCGCGTACTTTGAAACGCTGTACTCCTTGTTCGATTGGAACACCGACCGGAAGTATCGGATCATCGGCTCTTTGTATGAGAAAGACGATGAGATTGCCTATATCTTTAACACATCCAACTCGGAAACCTTTTTCAATTCCCACGTTGTGCCGCTGCACACGACTGAGGGCGACGAACTCGTGGAGCTACAGGCGCTGACGCCGAGCGGCAAGCGGATTCGCGCCATCCCGCAGGAGTGGACGAGCACTTTTGGCCGGGATTTCTATCTGCACGAACAGGACATTTCAGTCTTGGAACAGCAGAGCGAAGAAGACTGGAAACTACGACTGGAAGGACGCCTCATTGAAACCGGCCAGCAATTCAATGTGACTAGCTTTGAAGAGCTGAAGCAATACATCAACCAGGAACTATCCAAAGTACATCAGGAGGAGGCAACCAATGAT
>JAQXMD010000078.1 GCA_029012465.1 Oscillospiraceae bacterium
CGCGTACATCCTACTCGCTGCTGAATATGTTTGTGAATATCGTGGGATATGGCATCAATATTCTGGTTAGTTTTATTTGCCGCATGGTATTCGTGCGCTGTCTGGCGCAGGAATACCTTGGTGTAAGTGGGCTTTTCTCCAATATTTTATCCATGCTCTCGCTAACAGAGCTGGGAATTGGAACTGCCATTGTCTATGCGATGTATAAACCAATCGCTGAGGATGACCATGAAAAGCTGGCATCCTTGATGAAGTTTTATGGGACTGCATACAAGGTGATTGGCTGCGCAGTGGCTTTGTTCGGACTGGCGCTGCTGCCTTTTTTGGATTTGATTATCGGTGAGCAACCCGGAATATCCGATGATTTGCATTATATTTATTTACTGTATTTATTTAATTCAGCAAGCAGTTATTTCTTTAGTTTTCGCACCACGATTCTAACGGCATCGCAACGGAATTATGTGGTGGTGGCTATCAACTATGCGGTTGTAATTATTCAGAACATTATCCAGATTATTGTTCTGCTTACGCTGAAAAACTTCACTGCATATCTGTTTGTGCAAATTATTTGCGGCTTAGTGACGAATATCCTTACTTCTCAAAAGGCAAAAAAGGATTACCCTTTTATTGCCCAAAAGCAAGCGAAGCCACTTTCCAAGCAAGAAAAGTGGGGACTTATTAAAAATGTAAAGGCACTTACTGTGTACAAGCTGAGTGGATTGCTGGTAAACAATACAGATAACATTGTCATTACATATTTTAACGGGCTTATTACTACTGGTGTAGCATCCAACTATACACTTTTATCCGGTATGATTTCCTCCCTGCTGAACATGGTATTTGGGAGCATGACCGCCAGCGTTGGCAATCTGAATGCAAAAGAATCAGATGAAACCAAGTACCGCGTTTTTAAGGCGCTTAACCTGGCAAATTTTTGGCTATATGCATGGGGCGCGGTAGGTATCGTTGTGGTGTCAGGTGATTTGGTTTGCTTGCTGTTTGGTGAGAGCTATGTATTGCCGCAGTGTATCCCGGTTATTCTGGCAATAAACTTTTATATGGTCGGTATGCAGACGGCAGTATTGAATTACAAAAGTACCATGGGCTTGTTTCGATATGGGCAGTATCTTTTACTGGTTACAGCTGCAATCAATATCATTGGAGATATTGTTCTTGGGTCACAATTTGGCTTGTTTGGTATTTTTGCAGCAACCGCTGTTTCGCGCTTGTTTACCAATACATGGTATGAGCCATATGCAGTATATAAATATGGTCTGCATCGAAAACCAATTCAGTATCTGTGGATATACATGAAGTACCTTGTAATTTTGCTGTTGTGTACAGGGGCGTGTTATTTCCTATGCTCTATGCTGCGAGTTTCACTTGTGTATAGAATTTTGATAAAGATTGTTGTGTGTTCTGCGATTCCAAATCTGGTGTTTTGGTGCACTTTTGGGAGAACGGAAGAGGCTGTTTATTTAAAGGATAAACTGAATGTCATTGTGAAAAGAATACGATTGAGATAGAACGGATTATTGTGATTGCAAATATGGTGTTCTTCTTTTATCATTGTCGGAATCATTAAGCGCGAATGAATTGGTGAAACGATCGTTTGGGTTTCGTAATCCTGCTGGTTAGTATGAAAGAATCGCCGAATATCCCCGCCCTCATCTGGAAATGAATAATAGAAAAACCTTGGAGGGCGCAATGGAATCTATTTGGACGAAAACCTGTCAGCTCCCCCAGCGGGAGTCTCTGCCGGGAGACAAAACCTGTGAAATTGCTGTGATCGGCGGGGGAATGGCTGGAATTCTGGTTGCTTCTTTTCTTCAGGACAGCGGGCATTCCGTAATTGTGCTGGAAGGGAACCGGATTGCCAGCGGGCAGACCCGAAATACCACGGCGAAAATCACGTCCCAGCACGGCCTCAATTATGCGAAGCTTTTCGAAACCATGGGGAAGGAACGGGCGGCACAGTATGCCATGGCCAACGAAGCGGCGATTGATGTTTTTCGGCGGATCATTCACGAGAAACAGATTGACTGCGATTTTGAAGAATGCAGCGCGTATGTCTATGGAAAGCATACGGACGTTCTGAAACGGGAAGCGAATGCTGCGAAAGCGCTGAAGTTGCCTGCGGCCTATGTGGAGGATGAGACACTTCCCTTTGAGACGGCAGGGGCGGTGCGGTTTGATGGTCAGGCTCAATTCCATCCACTGAAATTCCTGAAGGCTCTGGCGGAGCCGCTGACCATATTTGAGCAAACAATGGTACGGAAGGTGGAGGGAAATCAAATCATTACCAACCGGGGAACTGTGAAAGCGGACAAAATCATCTTTGCGTGCCATTATCCCTTCGTGAACTTTCCGGGTATGTATTTTGCGCGAATGCATCAGGAGCGCTCCTATGTGCTGGCGCTGAAGCATGCCGAATTCCCGGAGGGAATGTGGATCGGAGCGGAAAAGGGAACGCTTTCTGTCCGCAGCTATGGGGATTTGCTCCTGCTTGGTGGCGGCAGCCACAGAACCGGTGAAAACAAGACGGGCGGTCAATATGAATGGCTCCGTCAGCAGGCGAGACGATGGTTTCCCGGCAGTCAGGAGGTGGCCTGCTGGTCGGCCCAGGACTGCATGACTGCGGATGGCGTGCCCTACATCGGGCAATACGCTGCCAGTGAGCCAGACTGGTATGTGGCAACCGGATTCCAAAAATGGGGGATGACCTCCGCTATGGTTTCTGCGATGCTCCTGACAGACCAGATTGAGGGGCGTTGGAACCCGTTTGGTCAGGTTTTTGACCCGGTACGATTTGATACTGCGGCGGCAGCGGGAATCATGGAGGAGGGGAAACAGGCGGTCAAGGGCTTGACCAAACGAATCCTGGAAATCCCTGAGGAACAGGTGTCGGCACTGCCTGCGGGGCAGGGCGATATTGTGTCCCTGAATGGTGAAAAAGTGGGCGTCTATAAGCGGGAGGACGGAACGCTTTTTCCTGTGGAGATCAAATGTCCCCATTTGGGCTGCCAGCTGGAGTGGAATCCGGAGGAGAAGAGCTGGGACTGTCCCTGTCATGGCTCCAGATTTGACCGGTTTGGAAATCTGATCTCCGGCCCGGCACAGAATGGCATTGGGGTAAGAGACGGAGACGATGGAAATAAGGATGAGCTGTCAGGGTAGCTGACGGCTTATGATTTCGAATGAAAAAGGGCGCAGCCTCCGAAGAGACTGCGCCCTTTGTTATGCGGTTGTCAGGGGATTATGCGGGAGGAGGATCTTCAGGGGGAGGGCCGTCAGGAGGTGCGCCGCCGCCATCGGGGGGAGGTGCGCCCGGGCCGCTGGAAGCTGCTGCGGTACGTTCACCGGCCAGGTATTCCTGATAGTCGCGCGTACTGTTTCATGGTATCTCCTCCTTATATCAGGTTATATTCCAAATATATCGAAGCAGAAATATCATGTCAATACAGTATGAACAATGTGAACATTTGAGTGAAAAATGTTGCAAAATAATTTCGGATGCATTAAGAATAATTGTGCAATGTGCTGAAAAGGGGCGCTGCAGAATCAACTGCAACGCCCCTGTCGGAGTTACTTTTTGAGATATACCCATGCGGAGGGAAGTGTGCGGCCGCCGGGCAGATCGGTGTTGGAGCAGCGCGTGATATATTCGCCGTTGTAATACATGATTGCGCTGGTTCCGCCGTCCAGATTCAGTGCCTGAACACAGCCGTAGTCCTGCATCAGCTCCGCTACCTTTACGACACTGCAGCCGGGACTGTCCAGGAAACGTCCTTCCACAACCACCATCATGACCTCCAGCTTGTCGGTCTGACCCAGCACGGCGCGGGGATTGGGACTGGTCCAGCCGCAATTCTCGTCAACTGCGATTGTTCCATCCATAATCAGTGCAGGACGGAACTCACAGGCATCGCGGGTGTTGGGATCTACACTGTCCGTGGAATTGACGATATACATTTTGTTGTCAGTGCGAAGCTCCAGCCGTTTGTCGGTGCCGCCGAGACGATCGCCATAGGTGGTGCCGTTGCAAACTGCCAGACCGGAGATCTGACCACCGTTGCCGGTGCCGTCATCCATAAAGGCGCTTCCGGTGATGGAAAGAATGCCGTCATTGGCCTCGCAAATCTTACCGGCGGTTTGACCGATGTCGCCGAGGGTGCTTGCCGCACGGAGAGACAGCCGCTCGGGGTCCTTGCAGATGGCCATGACACCACGAGAGGAGCCAATGTTGATGCGGATCAGCAGGATGCCCTGACGGGCGTTGATTGCAAGGACCTGATCGCCCTTGGTGGTCAGAATGCTTGTACCGGAATCAGACAGCCCGGCTTCGTTGATGTCAACGTAATACCACCCGTTGGCCAGAGCCTGAGGATTTTTCTTAAAGTAAGCGCTGGCGCTGGCATAATCCAGTTCGTAGAAGTATTCGTAGAAAATCCGTTCCTCTTCGCTGCCGTATTGTGGACCGGATTCGGCGTCAGCATCCACAGCGGAGACCTCCGGGGAATCGTTGCCCGCGTTTGGGTCAGAAGCGCTGCTGTCGGTTGTAACCTCCTGGTCCAGTGTGGGGAGTGCGCCCACATCTACATTGCCCCAATCGCTTCCGCCGGACTGCATGATGGATTCACTTTCCCACTGACGAATGAGCAGCTCGTCAATGATGTCACCGGGAATGATTGCCGTGGCCAGATACTTGTGACTGAGGGTGGTCATGGCCGTGTTAATGTACATATTCCGGAGACGGGAAATGTAGAGGTTGTCGGAGTAGATAAAGGTCAGATAGCAGACGCTGAAGAATGTCAGAACAGCCAAAACAACCTTACCAAAAATCTTCAGGCCCCGGTGCTTGGGAGGCTCTTCCTCGTCGTCATAGTATGCGTCTTCCTCATAATCGTCGTAATCGTCAAAGCTGCCGGTGGCATCATCCTGATCGGACTCGTCGGAGTAGTGATACCAGCCCTCGCTGGGAGCATCGGGCATGGCCGCGTCGAAGCTGCGGTATTCCCGGCTTCCGTCATAGTTCAGGAAGGTGCCGGAGTCAGCATACTGCTCCTGGGCGTTTTTTGCGAACTGTTCGGGATCATCCTCCTGAACCGGCTGCTCGGGAACAGCTGGCCGCTGGGGGACAGGAGCGCTGGTGTCCAGAGCGGCTGCGACAGCAGCGGAGGGGGCGGCAGAAGGAGCAGGATAAGATTCAGCCCTGGGAGCCGCAGGAGCCGGAGAAACAGGGGCTTCAGCGGCAGTCTGCTTCCGAAACAGCTCCGGTGTCGTATAAGCCACGTCAAAATCGTATTCATCTGTATAGAGCGACTCCAACTCGTTGACAGAATCCATGATCTCTGACAGGGAATTGTGATTCTCGGAGGAGACGGAGGGATTCGCATACGGATTTTGTCTTTCCATAGTTTAAGGTTCCTCACTTTTTGAAATTAACCCTCTTATTTTACCACGGAATTGCCAGAAAAGCAACCTGAGAAATGCACTCCTTTTCTCATCCTGTGCGAATATTTCAGGAAAAGCTGCATATACTTGCTCTGGACCGGGACGGAAAAGAGAAACAGTGTCTGAAATGGCCAACAGGCATCTGAAAGGATTGTCTTCCATAGGGGATCTTTTCAGTGCGAAACCCGAAGAGACAGCTATATATGTCCGGTTTCAAAGGGGACTCTTTTCTGAAAGGTCAAGGGTATCTGGCAGTCCGGAATGTTAGGATGCGAGGGCGGCGGAACAGCGACGGCTGTTCTGCCGCTTTTGCCTTTTTTCGTGGAACGGTTCGGGGAATGCCGGTGGTGGGATAGGCGCAAATCATTGACAAATCAGCGTTTTTAGGATAATATAAACTGGATTTGCAATTTTACAAGGAACGAAAAGACTGAGATTAGAGGCAGCGTGATTTATGAAGAAGAAAGAAACCTACGGCAACGAAAGTATTACTTCCCTGAAGGGTGCGGATCGTGTTCGCACCCGGCCGGGTGTTATTTTTGGCTCTGACGGCCTTGATGGCTGTGAGCATGCAGTGTTTGAGATCCTTTCCAATGCCATTGATGAAGCCAGAGACGGACATGGAAACCTGATTCTTGTCACCCGTTACCGGGATCACTCCGTACAGGTGGAGGATTTTGGCCGGGGCTGTCCCGTGGACTGGAACGAGGGCGAACAGCGCTACAACTGGGAGCTGGTGTTCTGCGAGCTCTACGCCGGCGGCAAATATGACAATACCGAGGGAGACAGCTATGAGTATTCTCTGGGTCTCAACGGTCTTGGCGCCTGCGCCACCCAGTATGCCTCCCGTTATTTCGATGCGGTTATTCGCCGTGACGGGAAAAAGTATACCCTGCATTTTGAAAAGGGCGAAAATGTGGGCGGCCTTCAGGTGGCCAAGGCGGATCGGAAGCAGACCGGCTCTCTGTTCCACTGGATGCCGGACCTGGATGTGTTTACGGATATCAATATCCCCCTTTCCTACTATACGGATGTGCTGAAGCGTCAGGCGGTGGTGAATGCCGGCGTGACCTTCCGGCTGCTGGATGAGCAGGAGGACGGCAGCTTCACGGAGACTGATTTCTGCTATGAAAACGGCATTCTTGACTATGTCCGGGAGATGACCGAGGATCAGGCCTTTACCATGCCCCAATACTGGGAGGCAGAGCGCAAGGGCCGGGACCGTGCGGATAAGCCGGAATACAAGGTGAAGATCTCCGCGGCGCTGTGCTTCTCCAACACGGTGAACTGCCTGGAGTATTACCACAACTCCTCCTGGCTGGAGCACGGAGGCGCCCCGGAAAAGGCCGCAAAAACCGCCTTTGTCTATGCGCTGGACGCCTACATTAAGAGCGTGGGCAAGTATGCAAAGAATGAGTCCAAAATTACCTATCAGGATGTGACGGACTGCCTCGTGCTGGTGACAAACTGCTTCTCCACCCAGACCAGCTATGAGAACCAGACGAAAAAGTCCATCACCAATAAGTTCATTCAGGAGGCCATGACCGACTTCTTCAAGGAGCGGCTGCAGGTTTACTTTATTGAGAACAAGCAGGAGGCCGACCGGATCGCGGAGCAGGTTCTTGTGAACAAGCACGCCCGGGAGAGCGCGGAAAAAACCAAGCTCAGCGTGAAGAAAAAGCTCACCGGCTCCATGAATATCGCCAACCGGGTCCAGAAATTTGTGGACTGCAGAAGCCGGGATACGGACAAGCGGGAGCTGTACATCGTGGAGGGCGATTCCGCAATGGGCAGCGTTAAGCTGTCCCGGGATGCGGAGTTTCAGGGCATCATGCCTGTCCGGGGCAAGATCCTCAACTGCCTGAAGGCAGACTACGCAAAGATCTTCAAGAGCGACATTATCACTGATCTCATCAAGGTTCTCGGCTGCGGCGTGGAGATCACCGGCGGGAAAAAGGCCAAAGACCTGAGCAGCTTCGATCTGAATCATCGCCAGTGGAACAAACTCGTCCTCTGGACCGACGCGGATGTGGACGGATTTCAGATTCGCACCCTGATTTTGACCATGCTGTACCGGCTGACGCCTACCCTGGTGGAGCGGGGCCATGTGTATATTGCGGAATCTCCGCTGTTTGAGATCAACTGCAAGGATAAGACCTGGTTTGCCTACTCCGAGAAGGAGAAAGCGGAAATTGTTGCCGGGCTGGAGGGGAAGAAATATACCATTTCCCGGTCCAAGGGCCTTGGCGAGAACGACCCGGATATGATGTGGATGACTACCATGAATCCCGCAACCCGCCGGCTCATTAAGGTCATGCCCGAGGATGTGGAGAGAACTCAGGCTGTGTTTGACCTGCTTCTGGGAGATAATCTCACCGGGCGGAAGGAACACATTGCCGACAACGGCTACAAATATATGGAAATGGTGGATGTTTCCTAACAGGAGGTTGCCGATTTGGCCAGAAAGAAAAAAGAAACCACAACATCCCACAAAGAGAATCCAAATGTGATGGGCCTGCGGGCTGAGGTGCTGGAGCAGCCCATCACCGAGACCCTTGAGGTCAACTATATGCCCTACGCCATGAGCGTCATTGTGTCCCGGGCCATTCCGGAGATCGACGGCTTCAAGCCTTCTCACCGGAAGCTCCTGTACACCATGTACAAGATGGGACTGCTCAGTGGCGGAAGAACCAAATCCGCAAACATTGTGGGTCAGACCATGCGGCTCAACCCCCACGGCGACTCTGCCATCTATGAGACCATGGTCCGGCTCAGCCGGGGCTATGAGGCGTTGCTGCATCCCTTCGTGGACTCCAAGGGCAACTTCGGCAAGGCCTATTCCCGGGATATGGCCTATGCGGCCTCCCGTTATACCGAGGCAAAGCTGGACACCTTCTGTCAGGAGCTGTTCCGGGACATTGACTGTGACACCGTTGATTTTGTGGACAACTACGACAGCACCATGAAGGAGCCGTCTCTTTTGCCCACCACCTTCCCCAATGTGCTGGTGGCGGCCAACGACGGCATTGCTGTAGGTATGGCAAGCAAGACCTGCGGCTTTAACCTCCGGGAGGTCTGCAACGCAGCCATTGCCCGGATTAAGGACCCCACCTGCGATCTGAAGGAATACCTGCTGGCTCCGGATTTTCCCACCGGCGGCGAGCTGCTCTACAACGAGGATGAGATCAATACCATCTACGAAACCGGCCG
This sequence comes from Oscillospiraceae bacterium, assembly GCA_029012465.1. GTDB lineage: Bacteria > Bacillota > Clostridia > Oscillospirales > Oscillospiraceae > HGM13006. The sequence continues at coordinate 8,665 of JAQXMD010000078.1, forward strand.
GGGCAGCTTCCGGGTCCGGGGCAAGTGGCGCTATGTGAAGGAAGGAAACCTCATTGAGATCTATGAGATTCCCTATTCCACCACCACCGAGCAGATCATTGAAAAGGTGGCCGACCTGATTAAGGTGGGGAAAATCAAGGAAATCAGCGATATGCGGGACGAGACGGACCTCAGCGGTCTGAAGCTGACCATTGACCTGAAGCGGGGCGCAGACCCGGACAAGCTCATGGCCAAGCTTATGAAGATGACTACCCTGATGGACTCCTTCTCCTGCAACTTCAACATTCTCATTGGGGGCTTCCCCAAGGTCATGGGCGTTGGAGAGCTGCTGGAGGAATGGACCGCATGGCGTACCGAATGCGTCCGCAGAAGGGTTTACTTTAACCTGAACAAGAAAAAGGAAAAGCTCCATCTGCTGCTGGGCCTTCAGAAGATCCTGCTGGACATTGACAAGGCCATCCGCATCATCCGGGAAACCGAGCTGGAGGAGGACGTGGTGCCCAACCTGATGATCGGCTTCGGCATTGATGAAGTGCAGGCCAACTACATTGCGGAAATCAAGCTCCGGAATATCAACCGGGAGTACATTCTGAAGCGAACCAATGAGACCGAAGAGCTTCAGGATGAGATTGCCGAGCTGGAGGATACGGTGAATTCCCCCAGAAAGATCCGAAATATCATTGTCAAGGAACTGGAGTCCGTGGCAAAGAAGTACGGCAAGGACAGAAAAACCACCATCGTCTATGACCATGTGGCAGAGGTGGAGGAGGAGACGGAGCCGGTACCCGATTACCCGGTAAACCTGTTTGTGACCCGTGACGGCTATCTGAAAAAGATCACCCCCCAGAGCCTCCGCATGAGCGGCGAACAGAAACTCAAGGAGGGCGATGTGCTCCAGCTGGTGACACAGACCACCAATGCGTCCGAGCTTCTGGTGTTTACCAATCAGGCGCAGGTCTACAAGACCAGTCTCAACGAATTCGAGGACACCAAAGCCAGCGTTCTGGGCGATTATCTGCCTACAAAGCTGGGCTTCGGAGAAGGGGAGACGGTTGTTTCCGTATGCCTGCCGGGAGATTACAGCGGTCATGTGCTGTTCGTCTTTGAAAACGGAAAGACGGCCAAGGTGGCCCTCAGCGCTTATGATACCAAGTCTAACCGGAGAAAGCTCACCGGGGCATACAGCGACAAGTGCCCCCTGAAGGGGATCATCTGCCTGCCTCAGGAGCAGGATGTGGCCATCTTTACCAGTGATGGCAGAGCCCTTGTGGTGAACACCGCCCTGATGACGGCGAAAACCACCAGAACCACCATCGGCGTTGCTACCGTCAGCCTGAAAAAGAACGCGGTGGTGGAGCGGGCATGCCTGCTGAGCGATACCGGCATTGAGAATGTGACCCGGTATCGCAGCAGAAAGATTCCTGCCGCCGGCATGATTCTGCGGGACGAGGATCTGGCAGAGAAAAAGCCTGCCGATTCGCTGTGACAGAGGGGGATGGAAGTGAAACGCCTTTTCTTGATAACGGTGCTGCTGATGCTGCTGTGCGGCTGCGGCATGGGCAGCGAGTATGTGGCGGTGGAACCTCACAATGAGGACTTTGAAGTGGCAGTGGATTCCGACGCCATGAAGGTCAGCAATTTTCTGAGCCTGAAAAACGCCATGCTCAATCTGGTCAAGGATGGTGTAGCGGAGGGGGTGATCCGGGCGGAATCCTATTCCGGGGATATCACCAAGGATCTGGATGACGCAGTGTATGAGCTGTCCCGATCAGATCCCCTTGGCACCTTCGCGGTGGACTACATGACCTATGACTACTCCAAAATCGTCAGCTATTATGAAATCCACATCCATACCACCTTTCGCAGAACTGTGGAGGAGATCAACTCCGTGGCCTATGTGGATTCTGAGGAGCAGCTGAAGCAAAGACTTCGGGATGCCATGATGAATTATGACGATGCCGTGATTGTACGGTACAGCAGCTACTTTGACACGTCTCTTAAAAACCTTGCGGAGGAGATCCGACGGGAGAATCCGGAGGCAGTCTTTGAAATACCGGAAATGACCGTCAACGACTACCCGGAAAACGGCACCCAGCGGATTCAGGAGATCCAGCTGGACTATGAGACCGACCGTGCAGTCCTGCAGGCCTACGGCACGGAGCTGCAGGAAAAGGTCTGCGACATTGCCGCACTTTATGGCAGTGACCTTGATGAGCATACCAGTATCCGGCGGCTCTACGACCGGGTGATCCGGGATGGAACCCTTCTGGCGGATGACGGACAGGGAGATTTTCTGGAGGACAGCCCCTACGGGGCGCTGATCCAAGGCACAGCCACCAGCTATGGATACGCACAGGCCTACTGCCTGCTGCTGCGGGAAAAGGAGATCCCCTGTACACTGGTTTCCGGCACGCTCCAGGATCAGCTGCACTATTGGTGCCGGCTGGAGCTTTCCGAGGGGTTATTCTATGTGGACCCTGCAATGGGGATTCGGAATCCGGACGTCCCTATGCTGCTGATGCCGGAGGAATCGCTGGAGGAGTGGGAATACACCCTTGCAGAATAATGAGAGGACGCCCGCTGGGCGTCCTCTTTTTGCATGTGGCGTCAGTCCTCGAATACAAGGTGGGTGCAATGCTCCTTTGCCATGGCTTGCAGGGATTTCAGATCCCGGAAGGTCTCCGGGCGTTTGCTGAGATCCCGGAGCAGGGCGGAGGGATGGTACATTGCCATGCGCTTGGTGCCGTCAATGTCAAACCACTGTCCATGCTCCCGGGTAATGCGGAAATCCGGGCGGATATACTGCATGGCGGAGATTCTGCCCAGGCAAACAATGAGCTTGGGCTGAATAAACTGAATCTGCGCATCCAGATAGGGACGGCAGTTTTCCTGCTCGGAGTTCAATGGGTCCCGGTTCTTGGGCGGACGGCACTTGACGATGTTGCCAATATAGCAGTTCCGGCGGCTGAGACCGATGATGGAGAGCATTTCGTCCAATAGCTGGCCTGCGGGGCCCACAAAGGGTTCGCCCTTCAGGTCCTCCTGCTCACCGGGACCTTCACCGATGAACATGATCTCCGCATCCTCCGGTCCTACGCCGAATACCACATTGTGTCTTGTTTCGCACAGTGGGCAATAGGTGCATTTCATACATTGCGCTTTCAGCTGCTGCATGGATTCATAGGGCATGGATATCAGTCTCCCTTTCGGTGTTTGCTTCGGATGGCCAGACAGATCAGTATTACAATCAAAAGCGGCACCAGCACGCACACAGCGGCGGCAATGGCCAGCAGCTGTAATTCTGACAGCCCCATCTGTTTTGTAATACTGAGAAGATACTGCATGGCCGGGTGATTGGCGGCGTATGCGGGGGTGGGGGAAGGCTCCGGCGTCAAAGATGGCTGAGGCGTTGGGGATGGCGTTGGTGACGGAGAAGGCAAGAAGGAAGGCTCCGGAGAAGGCGTGGGTTCGGGAGTTGGCTCCGGTGTTGGTTCCGGTGTTGACTCGGGAGTTGGTTCCGGTGTTGGTTCCGGCGTGGGCTCCGGTGTTGGCTCTGGCGTGGATTTCGGAAGAGCGGCCAGATACTGCTGATACCGGAGCGCCTCGTCATAGTTGTAAAAGCCCCAGTTCAGAAGCCTTGCGCTTTCCGTGAAGCTCCCGATGATCTCCTTGTCCCCATCCTTGAATTTCTCTGCTCCAAGCACTACCGCCAGAAGGGTTCTGCCCTCCCACTGGGCGGCGGATACCAGACAGTAGCCTGCGGGAGTGGTGTAGCCTGTTTTGATGCCCAGTGCACCGGTATAGCCATAGGAGGGATGACTGGAACCGGGCAGCAGATAGTTGGTGGTGTCCAGGGTTTTGGCTTCGGAGAGATTGGTGGCAGGCAGCTCTGTCTGCACAGTGCCGCATATCTCCAGAAATTCCGGGTATTCCATGGCGGCCCGGGCCATGATGGCAAGATCTCTGGGGGAGGAATAGTGGTCATCCTCGTGAAGCCCATTGGGGTTGCAGAAGTGGGTGTTGGCGCAGCCCAAAGCCTCCGCCTCCTGATTCATCAGCGCAACGAAATCCGCAATGCTGCCGGAAATATAACAGGCCAGGGCGTTGGCTGCCTCATTGGCGGAGGCGATCATCAAACACTGCATCAGCTGATAGACGGTCACTTCTTCTCCGGCCTTCAGTCCCGCGGTGGAGGCGTATTGGCTGACGCCCTGATGAATTCCCTCAGGCAGCGTATAGACTGCCGATGGATCGCCGTATTTCAGGGTCAGATAACAGGTCATGATCTTTGTGGTGCTGGCAGGATACAGCTGTGCGTCTGGATTCTGGGTATAGAGCACATCGCCCGTGTCACTGTCCAAGAGGATTGCGCCGCTACAGGCAAGACTCAGCTCCGGCGGTGGTGGGACGCTGTCCGTTTCGTGGATGCCATCGGTTCCGCGTACAGATATTGTCAGGGAAATGAGCACTATGCATATAAAAAACATTTGCAAATATTGATTTTTTTTCATTCAAAAAATGCTCCTGTTGTGGTACAATGAAGTTGAATTGTGTCGATTTACTGTATCATATCACATTCTCAGTGGAAAGGAAAGCGGAACCATGAAAATCGGAAAGGCAGAATGGGCTGCGATTCTCGTGACGTTGACACTGCTCTCCTTTGCGGCGGGGTTCTTTTTCGGAAGAAGTACAGTGCCGTCTGTGGTGCAGGTGGAAGGGGCTGTTCCCGTGGAAAGCCCTTACAGCCCACCGATGGAAGCGTCTCCTGCGGTGTCGGAGGATGTTCCGGAGAAAACGGGTCCCCTGCCATCACCGGAGGTGGAGTTTCCCATTGACCTGAATTCCGCCGATGCCTCCCAGCTGGAGGCCCTGCCGGAGATCGGGCCGGTGCTGGCCCGGCGGATCGTGGACTACCGGGAGACAAACGGCAGCTTTTCCGCTGTGGATGAACTGAAAAATGTAAGTGGCATAGGTGACAAGACCTATGATGCAATAAAGAATCTGGTAAAAGTGGTGAATTAGTATGAAAATTCTCGTTGTGGATGATGAAAAGCTGTTGGTAAAGGGAATCAAGTTCAATCTTGAGAACGATGGCTACGAGGTTGCGACTGCCTATGATGGTGAGGAGGCTGTAGAGCTTGCCCGCACCGGCGATTTCGACCTGATTATCCTGGATATTATGATGCCCAAACTCACGGGCCTGGAAGCATGCATGATGATCCGTGAGTTTTCCAATGTGCCCATCATTATGCTGACCGCGAAGGGTGAGGACATGGACAAGCTCATTGGGTTTGAGCAGGGAACGGACGATTATCTGACCAAGCCCTTCAATATTCTGGAGCTGAAGGCGAGAATTCGTGCTCTGCTTCGCCGCAGCGCCCCTGCGGAGCCAAAGGAGGACCAGAACCGTATTGTGGGCGGCGATATTGTGTTGGATTCCGGTGAGCGCAGCACCTATAAGAACGGCAAGCCTGTGGAGCTGACCGCCCGGGAATTTGACCTCATTGAGCTGCTCATGCGGAATCCCGGTCATGTATACTCCAGAGAGAACCTGCTTGACATTATCTGGGGCTATGAGTATCAGGGCGAGATCCGTACGGTGGATGTGCATGTCCGCAGACTTCGTGAGAAACTGGAGAACGTTCCGGCTCAGCCTGAGCATATTATGACGAAATGGGGCGTTGGCTATTATTTCAAGGCTTAAACAGTATGGCCGGCTGTTTCGTGACAGCTTCCTGATGCGGGTTGTGCTGGTCATCCTTGTGGTGACGGCGCTGATGCTGATATTCCAAACCATTGTGCCTGTGAAAACCTCCAGAGATATGATTTTCTCCTATAAGCACAGACTGCTGCTCACCGAGGCTGAGACCATCGCCTCCTCCCTGAACTCCGGTCCGGAGATCAGCAGTAGCGGCGCTGAGGAGGTCATGACGGTTCTGGGCGGGACGGATCTTGGCCTGGTGGTGATTACCGACGAAGCGGGGAATGTGCTCTACAGCTCCAATACCTCGGCAGTTCCCGAGGGCTACTGCGCCGTTTTTCCGGAGGTGGTATCCGCACTCAGGGGAAATGATGCATTCCGGAGCCGATATACCGGGCAGAGCTTTGAAAGCTATGGGGCTATTCCCGTGGTGGCGGGAGGCGTGATTACCGGCTGTGTCTATGTGATGGAGCGGGATCAGGAACAGGCTGCGCTGCTCAGTGAGGTTGAAAAGAATGCGGTGAAAATGGCCTTGGTGACGGTTGTGATCTCGCTGGTGCTGTATCTGGTGTTCGGCACCGTGGTCATGAAAAAGAATCAGCGGCTGCTGGAGTCCATTCGGCTGGTTCGTGCCGGTGACTATGCCCACCGGGTGGAGGTTCGGGGCCACGATGAATTTTCTGCCCTTGCAAATGAATTTAATACCCTGACAAACCGCCTTCAGGAAACAGAGCAGATGCGCCGGCAGTTTGTGTCCGATGCATCCCATGAGCTTCGCACGCCTTTGGCGGCCATCCGGCTGCTCTCAGACTCCATTATTCAGAATGATATGGATGGAGAGACGGTAAAGGAATTTGTTCAGGATATTTCCGGAGAGGCAGACCGGCTCACCAGAATGACCACAAAGCTCCTGAGCCTGACGGCTCTGGACAGCCGCCAGTTTGAAAACCCGGAGCTGGAGCCTGTGGATCTGGGTGCCTGCTGCAAAAAGGCGGTTCGTATGCTCACCCCCTTTGCGGAGAATATCGGCGCGGCTATCGAGCAAAGCTCTGAGGAAAAGTGCTTTGTGAATGCCATAGAGGATGATATTTTCCAGCTGGTTCTGAATCTTGCGGAAAACGGCATCAAATACAGCCAGAAGAACGGTCTGGTTCGTCTCATTGCCTATTCTCAGGGAGACACAGCTATTCTGATCGTGGAGGACAACGGTGTGGGGATTCCCGAGGAGGAGCTGGAGAATATTTTCCAGCGGTTTTATCGTGTGGATAAAGCCAGATCCCGAGAGGCCGGAGGCACCGGTCTGGGCCTTGCCATTGTCCGGGAAACGGTTGAAAAATTCGGCGGTACTGTCACTGCGTCCAACTGCCCCCAGGGCGGTGCGCGGTTCACAGTGAAATTCCCGCGTTTTCGATGGGAGGGTGAGCCATGAAGCGTCTGATTGCATTGGCATTGGCTGCGGCGATGGTTCTTTGCGGCTGCGGCGGGATTGCGGCTGGCTCTCTGGGCAGCGAAAGTGTCAATTTCTATTATGCGGTTGAGAATGCGGAACAGCTCTCATCCCATGAGGTTGTTCAACCGGAGGAGAGAAGTCTGGCCGGATTCAATCTTGCCCAGATGCTGAACCTCTATTTCTCGGGACCCACAGGGGACGACCTGATATCACCCTTTCCGGAAGGCACCAGTGTGCTCAATATTCGGGAGGAAGCAGAGCAGGTCACTCTGATTTTGTCCGGCGAGTATTTTATCTTGAGCGGTGTGGATTTGACACTGGCCAACTGCTGTCTCAGCAAAACCATCAGTGAGTTTTCCGGAGTAGACCAGATTTATGTCGAGGATGATCTGGGGCAGATTCGTCTTGCACTGCCTCCGGAGCAATATCTGATCAGCGATGATTTCGACACGGAAATTGAAAGCAACTACACCCTGTACTTTCCCAGTCAGGATCGAAGCTGCCTGCTGGGGGAGGTCCGGTCTGCTGCCCTCAGCGAGAATGAGACCCAGGAGGCCTATGTGATCCGGCAGCTCATGGAGGGGCCAAACAATGGAGAAGCGCAGCCGCTGATTCCTGCGGGAACGCGGCTCCTTGATGTGTCCACCCAGGACGGATTCTGCACGGTGAATTTCTCCGGAGAATTCTGCAACAACCGTTTTGACGATGGCCTTGGGGCGTTTACAACGATATTTGGTATCGTAAACTCTCTCACGGCTCTGAAAGATGTGGAAGCGGTGGAATTCCTGGTTGACGGCGAACCACGGATACATTATGGTATGGTAATGATCAATGAGCCAATCCATAGCTTCAGCGGGATTATCGGTACTCCGCAGAAATACGCGGGCAGCGTGAAGGTTGGAATCTATGTCCGCCCTCTGGATTCTGTCGAAATGCTGGCCATTCCCACCCGGGTGGACAGTCCCGGTTCCCAGCCCCAGGCGGAAGCCGTTGTGGAGACGATCCTGCAATATGAGGCGCCACAGGGCTTTGAAAACCCGGTGGGATACGGTACAGAGGTATATGCTGCCAGCGTTTCCGGCGGTATCTGCTATGTGGATCTGTCCAGAAAGTTTATTCCCCAGGAGGATACCCGGGAAAACGAGGAAGCGGCTGTTTTGGCCATTGTCAGCCCTCTGATGGAGCTTGATGGCGTCACTGGCGTTATTCTGACCATTGAGGGTGAGAGCACGGGGCTTCAATATGTGGATATCAACCGAACGCTAAATGAAAATAATATCCTGTCCGATTGACAGCAACTGTTTATCGTGATAAAGTAACACACTGAAACACTCTCCCTTTGGGCGGAGAACCTATTAGTAATCTAAAAGGAGCGAACATCATGCCTGACTACAATCTCGAAACAACCTGTGTACAGGGCGGCTATACCCCTGACAACGGCGGCCCCCGCCAGATTCCCATTATCCAGAGCACGACCTTTAAGTATGCCACCTCTGAGGCCATGGGCAAGCTCTTTGATCTGGAGGCCGAGGGCTATTTCTACTCCAGACTGCAAAATCCCACCTGCGATATGGTGGCAAACAAAATCCGTGAGCTGGAGGGCGGAACCGCCGCCATGCTGACCTCCTCCGGTCAGGCTGCCAACTTTTTTGCGCTGTTCAATATTTGCAGCTGCGGAGACCATATCGTTTCCTCTTCCTCCATCTATGGCGGCACCTTCAATCTCATCAGCGTCACCATGGCAAAGATGGGCATTGAGGTCACATTTGTAAGCCCCGACTGCACCGAGGAAGAGCTGAATGCTGCCTTCCGGCCCAACACCAAGGCTGTCTTTGGCGAGACCATTGCCAATCCGGCCCTGACGGTACTGGATATTGAGCTGTTTGCCAAGGTGGCCCATGCCCACGGAGTGCCCCTGATCATTGACAACACCTTTGCCACCCCCGTGAACTGCCGTCCCTTCCAGTGGGGCGCTGATATCGTTACCCACTCCACCACCAAGTATATGGACGGTCACGGCGCCTGTATAGGCGGCGCAATCGTTGACAGCGGCAACTTTGACTGGATGGCCCACAAGGAGAAGTTCCCGGGTCTTACCACCCCCGATGACAGCTATCATGGCATTACATATGCCGAGAAATTCGGTCAGGGCGGCGCCTTTATCACCAAGTGTACCGCACAGCTCATGCGTGACTTTGGCTGCACCCAGTCTCCCCAGAGTGCATTTATCCTGAATCTGGGCCTTGAAAGCCTCCATGTCCGTATGGCCCGCCACTGTGAAAACGGTCAGGCTGTGGCGGAGTTTTTGCAGAGCCATCCCAAGATTGCCTATGTGAACTACTGCGGTCTCCCCGGCGACAAGTATCATGAGGTTGCCAAAAAGTATCTGCCCAATGGCTCCTGCGGCGTGGTTTCCTTTGGCCTGAAGGGTGGCCGTAAGGCTGCTGAGGCCTTTATGAAGGAGCTGAAGATCGCTGCCATCGAGACCCATGTGGCAGACGCAAGAACCTGCTGCCTGAATCCCGCAACCAGCACCCATCGTCAGATGACCGATGAGCAGCTGATCGCTGCAGGTGTTCCCGCAGAGCTGGTAAGAATGTCCTGCGGCCTTGAAAGCAAAGAGGATCTGATTGCCGATATTGCACAGGCGCTGGAGGCTGTGGAAGTCTAAACCGTTTTCTGTCAGAATGCACAAAAAAGCCGTGAATAATTGTTTAGCATTTTTCCGCTTGTCGTGCTATAATGAGACATATAAACTTTGGAGGTGGGTAAGTTTATGATTATTATGCTGATTCTTTCCATCGTGTGTTTTATGATCGGTGGTCTGAAGTGTCTGGATGATGGTGGTACTTCTGCAGTTTCCACTTATGCATATCTGATCGCAGCAGTAGTCTTCCTGGTGATCTATCTCATCAATTTCGTAAAAAATAAGCTGGATAAGTAATTTGGGGGATCAATTGAAAACATAAACAGCGGCGTCGATGACGCCGCTGTTTAATCCGTCGGCAAGGCCAGAGGCTTTGGCGACGGCTTGAAGCGTGGGCGCCTGCCTACGCTTTTTCTGTACAAAGAAGGTTTTGTCTGATATGATGTAAGAAAACGGAGGATGACAGCATGGCACGAAGTGAGGAGTTTTTCATCCATACCAGTCAGACAGAAAAATGCTTGTTTATTTCCCGGCCGGAAAGCATCAAGGGAGATGCGTTTTCTCCCTGCTGTATGACACCTGACGATGTGGATTATGAGATGTCTACGGGCAAGGATTCGGAGATTCTGGAAATCTGTGGGATGAATCAACAGAGCCTGGAGTATTTTGTTCAGCACTATGGGAAAACGTACCGTTACCTGTCTTTCTTCAAGTGTCAACTGATC
>JAQXMD010000079.1 GCA_029012465.1 Oscillospiraceae bacterium
GACGACCTGGATGACTTTCTTGTAGTACTCGTTATCCAGCTCATTGAGCAGCAGAGCAAAAATAATCGGTGCAGGAAATCCGAAAATAATGCTGTACAGGCTGAGGATCAGGGTGTTCTTCAGCACGCGGACAAAGAACACGGAGCTGAAGAAGGTCACGAAGTGCTTCAGGCCAACCCATTCACTCATGTAAACGCCGTTCTTAGGCGTGAATCGCTCGAAGCCGAGGACGATACCAGCCATAGGGACATAGTTGAAGATGATCAGATACACGACAACGGGAATGATCAGGAAGTAAAGACCTTTGTTCATTCGCCAGTCGCGCTTCAAATCAATCAATCGCATGCCAATTCTCCTTTACTAAATTGGTTTGCATTTCTGCATTTTTCACGTTCCCCATTTGCCGCCCGAAGGCGGTTTCCCACACACAAACACAGTGGCCGGGTTATCTTCCCCTTCCGAGAGAAATCTCCCTTCCGGCTTTGCCTGAAAATCGCGCCTGCACCGCATCCGACCTGCACACGGAAGCGCCGCAGCCGAAATTTATCCCCGGCAGCTGAGCCAGTCTGTGAGATGATCACACAAGCGTCCCGCGGGAAAGACCGATTAGTATTGGATGGCACGGTCTTTTGCCTTACCCTTAAGACACTTTTTGAAGGCTTTCGCCTATCAGACTAGATTATAGCACAATTTGTGCATTTTACAAGTAATTTTTCATAAAAACCATCATCTTTTTTGTCTATTCTCCCTGAACCCATGTCAGAATCTACAAATCATGCATAGGTTTTTACAGCTTTTTCCCCATTCTTACGATAATTAGAAATCATACTATTCGATTTTTTTCAACATTTTCCGGATACCGTTTTATAATTTTTAGGATAAAATTAACTTTTCAATTCGTTTTCGTGATTATGCACATATTACCTGTTATTACTATATGCAATATGATATACGTTCAGAATCAAAAGCATGTTTTTTCCGAATTCACGGAAAGATCCCCGGAAAGCATATCAGCCTTCCGGGGCATTCCAGCTCTATTGGGTTTTCGCCACAATTCTTTTTCCTTCTCCATCCGGTTCCAGACATGCTTTTCCGTTCCAGCCGCCACTGCGGATCAGCTCTGTCAGGGGTGCGGACAGCTCCTCCTCCAGCTGCCGTTTCATGCTCCGTACCCCATAGCCGTCATTTTTCCATCGCTCCAGCAGATACTCCGACAGGGCGCCGGACAGCTCCACTTCATATCCTCCCGCCTTCAGCTGCTGCCGGTACTCTCCCAGAAGTCTCAGCAGGATCTTTCGTCTGTCCTCAGGCCCCGGCATCCGGAATGGAACTATGGCGTCCAGCCGCCCAAGGAACTCCCGGGAGAAGGTTTCCCGAAGCTCCCGCTGAAGGCTCGCTTCCTTATCCTGATTTCCGGCCCCAAAGCCCAGCGCCACCCCATCCTTCCGGATGGATTCCGCCCCCAGATTACTGGTCATGACGATTACGGTGTTGCGGAAATCCACCTGAATGCCCTCGGCATCGGTGAGACGGCCCTCATCCATGATTTGCAGCAACAGCGCCCGCACATCGCTGTGGGCCTTCTCCACCTCGTCAAAGAGCACCAGCGAATAGGGGTGGTTCCGGACCTTCTCCGTGAGCATCCCCCCTTCCCCGTAGCCTGCGTAGCCGGGAGGCGCACCGATCAGGGCGGATGTTCCCATCTTGTCGCTGAGCTCTGTCATGTCGATTCGGATCATTGCGTCCTTCCGGCCATAAAGCTCTGCCGCCAAAGCTCGGCACAGCTCCGTTTTTCCCACCCCTGTGGGTCCGCAGAACAGAAAGCAGCCCCTTGGCCGGTCCGGGCCTCCGATGCCCAGTCGTGTCCGCAGAAGGGCATTGGCAACCGTCCCGATGGCCTCTTCCTGGCCGATCACCCGCTGACTCAGCCGCCGGGCCAATCCCGAAAGCGTATCGTCGGTCCTTCTCAGAATCACGTTCAGGGGAATGCCTGTCCGCCCGGATACCACCTCTCCGATTCGTTCCCGATCCACCTGCAGCTTGCCCCTTGTCCGGCTCTGGGATTCCCGGGTCAGAGCGCCCAACTCATCCCGAATGGCAGCCGCTTTCTCATACTGTTTTCGCTCCACCGCTCCATCCAGCCGCTGCTCCAGAGTCTTTCGTTTCATGAGCTGTCTGCCGCTGAGTCGCTTTTCTCCGGAAAGCCGGACCCCTGCCGCCGCCTCGTCCATGAGATCCAGCGCTTTATCCGGCCAGCAGCGCTCAGGGAAGAAACGGCCTGACAACCGGACGCTGGCTGTCAGGGCATCATCGGAATATCTGACGCCGTGGTGCTGCTCCAGCGCTCCACGAATTCCCTCTAAAATCTCCAGCGTTTCCTCCTCTGTAGGCTCCGGAATCTCCACCCGGGAAAACCGGCGGCTGAGGGCCGCATCCTTCTCAATGTATTTCCGGTATTCCCGCTCCGTGGTGGCGCCGATCATCTGGATTTCCCCACGGCCAAGGGCAGGCTTCAGGATATTTGCCGCGTCAATGGCCCCCTCTGCGGAGCCTGCACCCACAATGGTATGCATTTCATCCACAAACAGAATAATGTTCCCTGCCTTTATGACCTCATCCAGCACATCCCGGAGCCGCTCCTCAAATTCGCCCCGGTACTTGGTTCCCGCCACCAGCGAGGACATATACAGCGCCACCACGCGCTTTTCCCGCAGAGCATCGGGAACATTTCCCGCAGCAATTTCCATGGCCAGCTTTTCCGCCAGGGCCGTCTTTCCCACGCCCGGTTTTCCCACAAGGGCGGGATTGTTCTTTGTTTTCCGGCACAGGATCTGAAGCATCCTGGCCGTTTCCCGGTCTCTTCCGATGACCGGTCCGCATTTCCCCTCTCCTGCCCGTTCTGTAAGATCAACGCTGAATTTATCAAGCAGCTTCGTTACCATTGCCGTTCCTCCCATTGTCTGTTTTCTTGCGCTGTCCAGCGCTGCTGTAAAAAGCCGGTCCCTGTCCGCCCCCAGCTTCGTCAGGACCATGCACCCCCGGGATGTGTGAACCCGAAGGACGCCCAGCAGGATGTGCACCGGCTCGATTTTCCTGAGGCCCATCCGGATGGCATCTCTTGCCGCATGGGAAATGGTCTCCCGGGCCTCGGCTGTGAGCCCCTGAAAGGGATACTCCACAGCCGTGCCTCTCCCCCAAAAGGTGCCGATCACCTCCAGGAGACTATCCCTGCTGATTCGTTCCTCCAAAAGCAGCCGCTGAACCTCCGGACTGTAGGATGCGCCCATCAGCAGATGCTCGCTGCCCACATAGCTTTGGCCCAGCCGCACCGCGGAAGCCTCCGCCCAGTGGATAACCGCTGTTCCCGCCCGGGAAAAATGATTTCTTCCCATACTGCATCCCCTTTCAAATGCATTGTTTCCATTTTCCTCCCAAACAAAACATTGGAAGGTATTTTTTGCACTTTCCCGAAGAAAGGAATTGCAATTTTGAAAATCCATGTTACAATGTAGAAAACAGAGCGCTGCTCTAGTAAATATGGAGGTGTACATACATGGCTTATACAATCAATGATTCCTGCATTTCCTGCGGTCTGTGCGCCAGCAACTGTCCCGTTGAGGCAATTGCTCCCGGCGACGATCATTATGTGATCGACGCAGACGCTTGCATCGAGTGCGGCACCTGTGCTGACAACTGTCCCATGGAGGCTATTGCTCAGGCATAAGCAATGTACAAAGATCGGGTGCCGCAGTTTGTGGCACCCGGTTTTATTCTTCCAGGAGGAGAAATGACTATGGCTGAAACCCTCTGGGACAATGGCCCCCGTCTGCTTCAGGAAAAGGGCGTGTTCCCCATGGGAACAGACTCCGTGATCCTTGCAGACTTCGCCCAGGCCACCCCCCGGGCACACATTCTGGACCTGGGCTGCGGTACGGGAATCCTCACCATTCTGAAGCTCTTCGGCCATCCCGGCAGGAGGGCCACCGCTCTGGAGCTCAGCGAAGCGGCCTGCGCCCTTGCCCAAAAGAACTTTGACATGAATGGACTTTCCTCCGTAACACTGATTCACGGAGATCTTCGTGACCATCGCAGCCTGATTCCCACCGGACAGTTTGACCTGACCATTTCCAATCCGCCATACTTCTCCACAGACAGCGGTCCCGCTGCCTCCGGAGGTCTTTCCGCCGCCCGGGGCGAAACCGCCTGTACGGTGGAGGATCTCTGTCAGGCTGCCGGCTGGGCCACCCGCTGGGGCGGCAGTTTTTGTCTGGTATATCGTCCGGAACGGATCGTTCCCCTGTTCTTTGCCCTTCGGGCATCGGGCTTTGAGCCAAAGCGCATCCGTCCGGTTCATCATGATTCTGCCTCTCCGGTGAATCTGATTCTGGTGGAGGCCCGCCGGGGCGGAAACCCCGGTCTGATCTGGGAAAAGGATCTGTATTTGAGGACTCCGGAGGGCACTGAGACCCCGGAGCTGCAGGCCATCTACCGCCGCAGGGAAGTCTGACCGGAAATCATACCCGCAGATGGACTTCCGCCACGATCCCCATAACAAAAAGGAGTGTTCCCCATGGCCGGTACACTGTATCTGGTTCCAACCCCCATCGGAAATCTCGGCGACATTTCCCCCAGAGCCATCAGGGCATTGGAGGAGGCTGACTTTATTGCCGCCGAGGACACCCGGGTCAGCATCAAGCTGCTGAACCATCTGGACATCAAAAAGCCCCTTGTGAGCTATCATGAGCACAATAAGGTTCCCAGCGGAAAGGGCATCCTCCAGCGTCTGGAGACCGGAGAAACCTGCGCGCTGGTGACAGATGCCGGAACTCCTGCCATCTCCGATCCCGGAGAGGATCTGGTTCGTCTCTGCGCGGATAGCGGCATCACCGTGGTGGCCATTCCCGGCCCCTGCGCTGCCATTACCGCGCTGGCCATCTCCGGGCTACCTACAGGACGGTTCACCTTTGAGGGATTTCTGTCCGTAAACAAGCGCTCCCGTCAGGAGCACCTTGCATCCCTGAAGGACGAAACCCGTACCATGATCTTCTACGAAGCTCCCCACAAGCTGAAAAACACCCTGGAGGATATGGCGGATGCCTTTGGTGCCGACCGGAAGATCAGTCTTTGCCGGGAGTTGACCAAGCTCCACGAAGAGGCCCTCCGTATGACCATTGGTGAGGCGTTGGCCTACTACGGGGAAGTGAATCCCCGGGGAGAATATGTCCTGATCGTTGCCGGCGCCGAAAGGCAGGCCGAGGCACAGCTTTCCATGGAGGAATGTGTGGAAAAGGTTCACGCCCTCATGGAGGAGGGGCTTTCCCGGAAGGATGCCGTAAAACAGGTCAGCAAGACCTGCGGTGTCCCGAAAAATGCCCTCTATGACGCCGCCCTGTAAATAACGTGAAAACCCGCCCCGGATGCGCACATCAGCGCTGATCCGGGGCGGGATTGTATCTGCTGGGGAATACTCCCCCTAAAAAACACGGAACCCCCACAAGTCAGGCTTGTGGGGAATTCCATCAGATCTTCTTCATCTCTTCCAGACATTTTCTGCAAATGTTGCGGCCCTTGTAGTTGACCACGTCCTTTGCATCGCTGCAGAAGATGCAGGCAGGCTCATACTTCTTGAGAATAATAGAAGAGCCTTCCACATAGATTTCAAGAGAGTCGCGCTCGGCGATCTCCAGGGTGCGGCGAAGCTCAATGGGCAGCACAATACGGCCCAGCTCGTCCACCTTTCTGACAATACCGGTTGATTTCATAATGATGTCTCCTTTTCCATAACCATGAGCACAAATGCTCTTTTTTCATTATAGAAATAAATGGCTTTTTTGTCAATGCAAATTACAAAAAAACTGTCGCTTTTTGTTGAAAAATCAAAGAGATTGGGAAATTCACGGATACAGAGCCTTATATTGACATATCAGGAGGTAGTCGCTTTGATTTCTATGCTATGGATCACAATGCTGGTCATCTCCACAGTCTTTGGGATCGTCTTTCACACCTCAGCTTCAGTATCTTCCGCTCTCATGGAGGGTGCCTCCACCGCTGTGGAGCTTTTGTTTTCGCTGGCCGGTCCAATGTGTCTCTGGTGCGGTGTCAGTGAGCTGCTGCGCCGCAGCGGTCTGCGTAATGCTCTGGCCCTCACACTCTCTCCGCTCCTTGGACGGTTATTTCCAAATCTCCACAAAAACAGGGATGGTTTCTCCGCCCTCAGCGCAAATGTCACCGCGAATCTGCTGGGACTGGGCAACGCCGCAACCCCCATGGGGATCACCGCCTGTCAGGCCATGAATGACGGCAGTGGGATCGCAACCAACGAGCAATGCCGCCTTGTGGTCATGAATACCGCATCCATCCAGCTGATCCCCACCACGGTGGCCGCCCTTCGGGGCTCTCTGGGCTGCCGCTCTCCACTGGATATTCTGGTTCCCGTGCTGCTGACAAGCCTCTGCTCCGTATCCGCAGGGCTTCTGGCTTGCAGACTGATGGAAAGGACAGGCCATGGTCGCTGATCTGCTGATTCCGGGCATTCTGATTCTGTGCGCTCTGGCAGGTCTGCGGAAAAAAGTCGATGTATACGACGCCATGACCTCCGGCGCTATGGAAGGCCTCCATATGCTGGTGCGGATCTTCCCCTCGCTGTTGGTCCTGCTCAGCGCCATCGCCATGCTCCGGGCCAGCGGCGCTCTGGATGCTCTGGCGGGACTCTGCGCGCCGCTCTTTTCCCACCTGGGCATCCCTCCAGAACTGCTGCCCCTGATGGTGATCCGCCCCTTCAGCGGCAGCGCCGCTCTGGCTGTGGGCGCGGAGCTTATGAAAACCCACGGCGTGGATTCCCAGATTGGCCGCACCGCTGCGGTGATGCTTGGTTCCACGGAAACCACCTTCTACACCATCACCGTCTATTTCGGCGCTGCAAAGCTGAAAGGAACCCGGCATACGATTCCCGCCGCACTGGCAGCGGATCTCACCGGGTTCCTGACCGCATCCATATTCACGAAGGTATTTTTTCCATAAATGGTTTCGGACAGGCGGTTTCAGTTCCTTATTGAAGCTGTCCCCGATCCTGTTTCCGCACGTCAATGATAAAGGAATTCAGTCCCCTTGCCGCATCCTCGATCTCAATTCCATAGGAAATCTCCAGATGACCGCCCTCGGGGCCAAGCTCGTTCTTGAGACGGCGGGCCTGCACCCCAATGGTCAGCGCACCAAAGCCCATATTGTAGAGGGAAACGTTTTTCTTTCCCTTTTCAAAGACCATCTGAGATTCCACCGCACCGGTTCGGGTCAGGATTACCTGATCCTTTTCCACCTGAAAGGTGGTGGTAGTACCCTCCATACCGGTGACTTCTGATTCCTCATAGCTGAGGAATACCGTGTCGCCCACAAAGCGCATGGTGCCTTCCGTGACGATGGAGACAGTCTGCTTTTCCTCACCAATGAATTTCTGGGTTCCTTCCACAGTAATCACAACAGGATGTGTCATTGCTCAATACCTTTCAATGTCAATTTTGCTCACCAGCTGTTCCACGGGCTTCTGAAGAAATGCCGAGGCCATATTCGAGAAGCCCTCCGCAGAGTCGCTGATGTAATACCGGACCTTTCCGGGTTCTGAATTGCCTGAGAGCATATTCGCCCGCCGAAGTGTCTCTGCCAGCTGACAGGCTGCCTCCCGACCGGAGTTTACAAGGGCTACATCCGGTCCCATAAAGCCGGAGATGATTTCGGACAGCAGCGGATAATGGGTGCAGCCCAGCACCAGCGTGTCGCAGCCCCAGTCCTTCAGGGGCTGGAGATACTCCGCAACCACCATCTCCGTCACAGGATCTCCCGGCTGTGTGCGGTAGTTTTCCACCAGCGGCACAAACAGCGGACACGCGACGCTTTTTACCTCAACTCCGGGATTGTATTCCCGAATAATGCCGTCATAGGCCTTGGCCCGGATGGTGGCACTGGTGCCGATAATCCCAATGCGGTTGTTCTTTGTCACCATTGCCGCTTTTTTTGCCGTGGGGCGAACCGCGCCGCAAATGGGCAGATCGTATTCCCGCTGAACAATGGAGCCAGCAGCGGTATCCGCCGTGTTGCAGGCTATGACGATGGCCTTGATGTCAAAGCTCATAAGAAAATTGATGTCCTGACGGGTATATTTCAGAATGGTTTCGTTGGATCGGCTTCCATAGGGCACTCTTCCGGTATCGCCGAAGTAGATAATGTCCTCACCGGGCAGCTGATCCATCAGCTGCCGCACAGCAGTCAGCCCGCCCAGACCGGAATCGAATACACCAATGGGCCGCTTATCCATTGTACGCCTCCACTGCCAGCCGAAGAAGCTCCTCTACCAGGAAGTCATTGGGGATTCCGGCAGCCTCAAAGAGCTTGGGATACATGGAGATGGATGTAAAACCGGGCAGAGTGTTGATCTCGTTAAAGACCACCTCTTCCCCCTTGTAGGTCAGGAAAAAGTCCACGCGGCTCAAGCCCTTGCACCCAAGGGCTTTATAAACGGTGACAGCCGCTTCCCGGAGCCGCTGTGCCGCTTCATCGGGAATGTTGGCTGGAATCTCCGTTCTGGACGCATTGGAATGGTACTTCGCCTCGTAGTCATAGAACTCTGCCCCCGCAATGACCTCGCCCACCACAGAAGCAATGGGCTCGTCGTTGCCAAGAACAGCAACCTCCACCTCATGGCCGTCAATAAACTCCTCTACCAATACCTTGGAATCAAACTTTGCAGCCTCAACAAGGGCGGCCTTCAGTTCTTCCGTGTTGCGAGCCTTGCTGACACCGACAGAGGAGCCTGTGCCGGAGGGCTTGACAAACAGGGGGTATTCGCTGCCGCTCTCGATATCCCGGACCAGCCACTCCAGATTCTTCTGAATCCGGTCACGGCGGGCCAGATACCAGTTTGCCTGGCGGACACCGGTTTCAGCAACGGTCATTTTCGTGATGGTTTTATCCATGCAGGACGCGGAGGAAGCAACGCCTGGGCCTACACAGGGAATTCCGGCCACCTGCATCAGTCCCTGAATGGAACCGTCCTCTCCGTTTTCCCCGTGAAGCACCGGG
This sequence comes from Oscillospiraceae bacterium, assembly GCA_029012465.1. Classification (GTDB taxonomy): domain Bacteria; phylum Bacillota; class Clostridia; order Oscillospirales; family Oscillospiraceae; genus HGM13006. The sequence goes on from JAQXMD010000079.1 coordinate 9,073, forward strand.
AAGCACACATCAATGGGAACCATCTGGAAGCCGCTGTCTCTGAGAAGCAAAAGCCCCTGACCTCTGGAGGGAGAAAGGGCTGCCTCACAGACCCCCTCAGTCTCCTGCCACTTTTCCCCGGGGAGAAGGCTGAAGTCCATTCCGGGATAATAGAGCCATTTACCTTCCTTGGTAATGCCCACAGGATAGACCTGATGCTTCTCCCGATCGATATGCTGTAAAATGAACTCGGCAGAGCGCAGGGAAACATCATGCTCCGGAGATACACCGCCGAAGAGTACAAGTACATTCATAAAAATATAGCTCCTTTTCTTAGCCTGAAGTATATTATAATGCATAATGAACAAAGCTGCAAGCCTTGAAAGCCAAGGCTTTCAAGGCCAATTGGCTTTGTTCAAGTGCAAGGATTTCGGGTAAAACCGCCCAAAATGCTTGCACATTCCGCTGGAGCGCCCCAGCGTTCCAGCGGAAATACGCATTGTAACAATGTCTGAATATCGCAAAAACAGCCCCAATTAGCTGTTTTGCGATATTGCGCGGCCCTTGCCGCGCGAATAAACCGCTTTGCGGTTTATTTAGTAGACATTATTATATGATAAATCTCCCCAGGATACAAGACCCAGCGAACAGTAATTTCTCTGGCAACCAAATCAAAAAAACGCACTGCCCAATCGGACAGTGCGTTTATGACTATAGACAACCTCGTAGAGTTTCGCCGATATCGGCGAAATAGAGGTCAAGCAAGATTTCCGTGGCGGGGGGTACGCCGCGCAAAACACTGCTCAGGCTCCAAGAGTGTTCTTTGTGCGCCACCGGCGCAC
>JAQXMD010000080.1 GCA_029012465.1 Oscillospiraceae bacterium
ATGTCCATGATGGAGAAGTGGGCCGGGGTAAAGTCGATGCCAGCCTTCTCCGGAGAGCCGTGCTCCAGATGGTTGATGTACACGCCGGCGGCGCCGTTCTTGGCCCGGTTGGCCATCATGGTGATCCACTTTTCCGTGGGGTAGGGCTCGGTGCCCTGGATGAAGTGGGGCGTGGCGGCCGTGGCCTCCATGCGGTTCTTGAACAGCACATTGCCCACCTGGACCGGGGACAGCAGATGCGAATATCGAATACTCAAAGCAGTTCCTCCCTCCCGGAGATATTCCGGGTTCATAGTATAATGCTATTATACCGGATGAACGTCCCGTGTGCAATCATCCACTTGCGTTTTGTCCTACAGCCTGTGTGGTTTTTGATTCGAATACTTGGCCCGCCAACAAAGCGCGGCCCGAAGAACCGGACTGCGCTGTTATATGGGATCAGTCCACAGTCAGCACCAGGGTGCCGCTGTAGCTGCCGGGCTGGAGGTCGACGGCCTGGCCGTCCAGGGTGACAGTCAGAGTCCTGCCCGCAGGGGCCGCCACCACCGCGCCGGGAGCCAGGTCCAGCCGGGTGAAGCCGCAGCCCCAGCTGAAATCCCCCAGCCAGTCGGAGTCGGGGCTGGTGTTCTGGATGCGGCAGTTCCGGACGGTCACATGGCTGTCGCCGCCCACATGGACAGCGCAGCGGGTTACGCCGTTGACGGTGAGATCACAGTCCTCAATGACCACATCGGCGGTGTCAATGGCGGCAACCGCGGAGCCAACGCCCATAAAGTCGTTGGCGCTGAAGCCGTCCAGCTCCACGCGGCTGTCCTTCACCGTGTAGCTGCCGTCGCCGTAAATCAGCACGCCGTTGAAGCTCTCGGCGGAGGAGGCAATGTAAACGCCCTCGGTCTTTTCGCCGGTGACGGTGCCCCCCTGCACGATGGCGGGAACGCACTGGGCCTCTACCACCTCTCCCTTGGAGCTGTCAATGACTACAGCGTCCTGGAAATCCCGGGAGATGTTGTTGATGCGCATGAGGGCATGGGGGGCCATGTGGTAGCAGTCTGCCACAGTCAGCAGGATGTCTCCGTGGTAGCGGCCGGGCTTCGGATCACAGCCTACGCCGTTCACGGTCATGCAGACGAATTTGCCCTGGGGCGCGGTGATTTCAGCGCCTTCCTCAATGGTCAGGTCGTAGAGACGGGTGGTCTCCTCCACCAGCCAGGAGCCGGTGACTGTCTTTTTGTTTTCCATAATTGCATATCTCCATTCTGTGTTTTATCAAAGATCCATGGCTGCGTGATAGCCATCGAAAATTGCGCCGTTGGTTTTGCCCACCTGATGGCAGTCGCCGATGACCCGAATCTCGGGCACATCCAGAGCCAGCAGCTCCAGGGTGGGAACTGCCTGCTGGCCAAAGGCGTAGACCTTGGACTCCGCGGGAATCAGGACGGTATTCCCGTCCTTGTCCTGGGTCTCTACGCCGGCTTCCGTTACGGCGGTGCAGCGGAGTCCCGTTCGGACATGGAGGTTTTTCTGCTGGGCGAATGCCTGCATCATGCTCACCCGATGCATCCAGTTGGCATCGGGAGCCACGCTGTCCTGCATCTCAATGATGGTCACATCCCGGCCTGTCTCCGCAAGGAACAGAGCGGTTTCGCAGCCCACCAGACCGCCGCCCATGACGGCAACGGTATTGCCCAGAGCCTCCAGATTGGTATAGGCGGTGGTGGCATGCTGAGCGGTTTCGATACCCGGCAGGGGGAACCGGATGGGGGTTGAGCCGGCGGCAATGAGCAGTGCGTCAGGCTGAAGCTCCTGCACCATAGCAGGTGTGACCTCGGTATTCAAACGAACCTCCACCCCGGCCTTTTCCACCTGACAAATAAGGTAGTCCTTCAGCCGCTTCAGCTCGCTCTTCAGGGTGTCATAGTCTGTGAATTTCAGCAGGCCCCCCAGTTCGTCAGTCTTTTCCGCCAGAATGACCCGATGTCCCCGCTGGGCAGCGGTGATGGCTGCCTGCATGCCCCCGGGGCCGCCGCCCACAACCAGAACGGTTTTCCGGGAAGTGGCGGGCTTTTCGGTGAGGTCCAGCCGGAATTCGTGGCCGGTTCTCGGATTTACCGCACAGGCCATCTGGGTCTTTGTCTGGAGCCCGGTAAGGCAGTCCAGACACCGGAGACAGGGACGGATGTCCTCGGTCTTTCCCATCCGGGCCTTGTTCGGCAGATGGGGATCGGCGATCAGGCTCCGAACCATGGCCACGGCGTCGGCCTTGCCGGAGGCGAGCACCTGCTCCGCCTCCTCGGGGGAGGTAATGGAGCCAACCACTGCCACAGGGCACTTTGTCACGGCGGCCTTGACCTTTGCGGCAGTTTCCACGTTCACCATATGGGGCAGAAAAATGGTGGGATGGGTTTTCACCGCAAAGTTGGGGTCGGTGTCCAGACCTGCGGAAATCTGAATCATGTCCACCTTGTCCTCAATCATCTTGCAGAAGGCAATCAGGTCGCCAAGTTCCAGACCGCCCTCGATCAGCTCCAGACCCACCCGGTATTCAATGGGAAATCTGGGGCCAACAGCCTTGCGAACGGCGTCAATGACCATCAGGGGGAATCTTGCCCGATTTTCCAGGCTTCCGCCGTATGCGTCGGTCCGCCGGTTGAACTTGGGGGACAGGAACTGGTCCAGCAGCCAGCCGTGGGCGCCGTGGAGCAGCACCATGTCGTAGCCGGTCATTTTCGCAAGGGCTGCGGTATCCGCAAAGGCCTTGACCAGCTCCTGAATCTCATTTTCGTCGGCGCCCTTGACGGTGGTGCCGTTGGCCTTCACCTCATCCATGGGGCCAAGGGGGGTAAAGCCTGTCACGGCGGAATTGGAGATTCTGCCGCCGTGGTTCAGCTCCAGAGAGGCAATGGCCCCGTGCTGCTTGATGGCCCGGGCGACTTCCGACCATTTCTGTACGGTAGTCTTGTTCAGAATGGGGTGCCGGGGCGTGGTAAAGCCCCGCTCCTCCACCGGCGTATCGCCTACGGTGACGATGGCCGCGCCGCCTTTGGCCTTTTCCTCATAGTAGCCCACCATATAATCCGTGGGGCTGCCGTCGGGGTTCAGGGCGCTCATCATGTTGGGGGCGGAGATGATGCGGTTGCGGAGGGTCAGCGTGCCTACCTGCAGGGGCTGAAATAGCTTGGAATATTGCATCGTATCACTTCTTTTCAAAAATCTATGGTCCTATTGTATTTTTTTCGATTTATTATGTCAAATATATGTTTTTCTATGGAACCATGAATTAAAATTCATGGTTGAGGCTTGGAAAATTCGTCGCAGGGACACAGATTTCATCATCAATCACAAAAACAGGTTTTCCGAAGATATGTTAGAAACATTTTACAGGTTTACGATTTTGCATTTTACATGGGATCTGTATAATGATAAATGTTTGTAGCTGCAAAAACATGATAGCTTTGGGGTTCCGGGTTATGGTACCAGCCACAGGAGAGAGGGCAACCTTTGAAAAAGACCGTGGTGCGGATTCCGTGGCCGTCATGGATGGAATAGTGCTGTAGGTTGGTGATCGGCGGGAAATGCGTGAAAACGAAACGTTCCTTCTTTGATTACTGCCTGTTATACCTCTGTTTTTTGTACCGGTAAAATAAAAAATCTTCATGTTTGTCCGTTAAATTTCGTGGATATTCATTCATTGACAACCCGGAAATATCCCCCTATACTTATATAAAAGTGAAGAAAGGACCCTTAGACTATGAAAAAATATGCACCTGTGTTGATCCTCCTCGCCGGATGTCTCTGGGGGACAATGGGGCTGTTTGTTCGCCATTTGAATGATATGGGGCTGCACGCCATGGAGATCGTGGAGCTGCGCAGCATTTTGGCGGCAGTGATTCTCTTCCCGCTGACGTATGTTCGGAACAAGGAACTCCTCAAGGTCAGGGCGAAACATCTTTGGCCGCTGGTCTGCGCCGGACTGTTCAGCATCGTCTTTTTCAACTACTGCTACTTCTCCACAATTTCCGTCATGAACCTGTCCATGGCGGCAATTCTGCTCTACACCGCTCCGATTTTCGTCATGATGCTCTCTCTGGTCATCTTCCACGAACCCATTTCCCTCCGGAAGGTGCTGGCGCTGGTGATGGCGTTTGTCGGCTGCTGTCTAGTTTGCGGCATCCTGACATCCTCGGTGTCCATCACCTTGTCTGGCCTGCTCCTGGGGCTGGGATCCGGCATCGGCTATGCCTTGTATTCCATTTTCTCCCGGTTCAGCTTGAACCATGGGCTAAATTCCATCACCATCACAGATTATACCTTCCTGTTTGCGGCCATCGGCGGGGCTTTCCTGACGGATTTCTCCGCCATTGTCAGTGCGGTTCAGCAGTACGGCATTCCATTCATTCTCTTTGCCATTGTGTATACCGTTGTCACCACTGTGCTTCCCTATCTGTTCTATACCACTGGGCTGCAATATGTGGAGAACGGCACCGCTTCGGTGATCGCTTCCATCGAGCCGGTGGTGGCCACGGTGTTGGGCTTTCTGATGTTCTCGGAAACCCCCACCCTCTCCACGGTGCTGGGCATTGTACTGGTACTTCTGGCGCTGGCGCTACTGAATTGCAACCGGCCAAACCGGCAGAAAAAGAAGCTGTTGCGTTCTCGATAATCCTTCTCTTCAAAGCTCCCTCTGATTATGCCGAACAGGGGTGGAACGAGCAAGAGACCCAAAACCTCCTTAGAGAAGGAGCTGTCAGCGAAGCTGACTGAGGATGGAATGGGGCTGTTGCCACAGCCCCGGTGAAATTCTGCCTTCGGCAGAGTGAAATACGCTTGCGCGTGTGAAATCCGGCTTGCGCCGGGTGAAATCGCCCTGTCGGGCGGAGTAGATATGTGCAACAATAACAAAGCGTCCAAAATCAAGGTAAAACCATGATTTTGGACGCTTTTGATTTAAACTGTATAAACTGTACCCTGTAGAATAGACACCTGCAGGGTACAGTTTACTGCCCCGGACCCCGAGGGTTAACGCTTTGGTTTCCAGGAGGCAGTGAAAAAGGCAGCATGCTCATGCACACTGCCTCCTGCAAACCCGCCCGGGCGCTCGGGTCGCTCCTCAGCGTTGCCCTATCCTCCCTGGCGGTAAAGCGGCTACATGTTATCATATCTGGGGTCATTTTTAACCCCTAAAATTCAAAATTTTCCTTGACATGGGGTACACTTCAATTATAATATTTCGAAGAAGGAACATGCGATTCCCGGTATTCTGCCGGGGATGCGTCATAGCTTTCCCGGAAGATCCGGTAGAAATGCGTCAGGTTGTGGTATCCCACAAAATGGGCAATGTCCGATACGGAAAAATCCGTTGACTGGAGCAGCAGCGCCGCCTTACGCAGCCGGATGG
>JAQXMD010000081.1 GCA_029012465.1 Oscillospiraceae bacterium
CTCCAGATAGCGGAAATGGGGCTGCACATCCACCTTGGGCAGGGGCAGCCGGTCGGCTGCTGTGCGAATGGAGGCAACCAGCGTCTCCAGACTCTCCAGCTGCGCTCTGTCAATGGTACCGGCAATCTCCAGAAGGGCCTCCAGCTCCTGCTTCTGGCTTTTCAGCCATCCGTGGTAGCTCTCAAAAATCCCCTCGATCTCCTCGGGAGCCTCCTTCATCCGTTTGATCTCATCCACTGTGAACCATGCCCGCCGGAGGGTGGCAATGTCCCGGAGCCGCTGAACATCCTCCTGGGTGTATTCCCGGTACTCCCGGCCATTCATCCGCACCTTCTGGGGAGAAAACAGTCCCTTTTCCTCATAGAATAACACGGTTTTTCTGGTCAGCCCCGTGGCGTCGCATACTGCCTTTGTCTTCATAAAAATCACCTCCTGTGTCCGAGGATACAGGCGCACCTAAGGTTCATGTCAAGGGTTTTGGATAAATATCTTGAAAAAATCGGGTGCGCCGCAAAAACTGATCTTCCGCAGCGCACCCAATATGCAGTTTTCAAATCATGTTACCAGACACATGAGCACAATGGAACCGGCGCAGGCCAGCACCAGCAGGATCATTCCCGGATTCAGCCAGATGGTGCGGAACCCGGTGCCTCTGGGCAGCTCCATGGGGGCCGGATAGAATCTCACCCTTCCCGCATACAGCACCAGCAGCACCAGACCAACAATGGCCAGACAAACCATCCCCATGGCGTAGCCGTAGTATCCCAACAGTTGGGGGGTAAGCAGCTCAAAGATGGCCTCCGGGTCTGTGATCGTACTCATGAAACCCAACGCATCCAGATCCAGCCCATCCATCAGAATCGCAGGCACCACACTGCCCAGAAAATTGACAGCCATATGCAGGCCGATGGTGTACCGGAGCTTTCCGCTCCTGAGGTAGACATAGCCAAGGACCAGACCCACCGCAAAGGCATAAAACAACTGGGACAGATTCCCGTGTATGAGACCGAACATCAGCGCCGAGGTGATGACGGCGATCCTTTCCCCATAGCACCGCATCCGGTCAATGAGGAATTTCCGGAAAACCAGCTCCTCAAAGACAGGCGCAAGGAGCACCGTCACAATGGCCATGGGAAGAATTCCGCCGCCCAGCACCACGTCCTCCACCGGATTCAGGGAGGTGACGCCAAACAGCAGTTCCATCAGCGTGGTCACAAGGATGCCAAAAAGATTGCCCCCGTACATACAGGCAATACAGATCAAAAGAATAACCAGCAGCTTCCCTGTGCCGATTTTTTGCGGTTCCGGAGACTGGGCCGGTATGGTCCAGATAACGGCCATGCCCACCGGCATGGCCACCGCATACATGGGAACCGCAGTCAGAACCCATTCCAGCCATCCGGGAAGCTCATAGGCGGGATTTGCCATCACCAGGACGATCCCCACTGCCGTTTGCAGCAGATTGGCCGCCAGCAGGATCATAAACACGCCCAGACCCATGGTGGAGAAATCCTTCCGGGACTCTCTGAGATCCGGCGCAGGCTGACAGGGCTGCTGGGGCGGACAGGGATACATGGGCTGCTGTGGATATGGGAATGGATACTGCCCCTGGGGAGGTACCGGAGCAGGTTCGCGGGGAGGATTCTGCATCCGGGGTTCAGCCAGCTCCTGCTCTTGTGCGGATTCCTCGAAATACTCTTCGGGACGTTCTTCCATGAGAACCTGCTCCTTTCGCTTGCGTCAAGATATCTTAACTATACCACGATTTTGTCCGTGTGTAAACAGGCTCAGACCGCCGAAGAAGGTCACATCCCGGCCAGCAGGGCCAGCTGATAAAAGGCCACGGCGCTGGCAGCCGCCACATTCAGGGAATCCACGCCATGGGTCATGGGAATCTTTACGGTGAAGTCACAAGCTTCAATGGTGAAGTCTGCAAGGCCATCCCCCTCGGTGCCCAGAACAATGGCCAGCTTTTCCACCTGCCCCAGCTCCGGGGCATAGATGGGGCGGGAATCCTCCCGAAGTGCCATTGCCGCCGTCTGAAAGCCCAATTCCCGAAGCTGCTCCGTATAGGGCCGGTCTCCCTCCAGATAGCCCCAGGGCACCTGAAATACTGTGCCCATGCTGACCCGGCTGGCCCGGCGGTACAGGGGGTCGCTGCAGCCCGGAGTCAAAAGCACTGCGTCAATATTCAGCGCTGCGGCAGAGCGGATGATGGCCCCCACATTGGTGGGATTCATGACCTCCTCCAGAACAGCTACCCGGCGGGCATTTTTACAAAGCTCTGCCAATCCACGGTTTTCCTGCCGACGCATCACCGCCAGCATACCCCGGGTCAGGGGATAGCCGGTGAGCTGGGACAAAACCGCCCCGGGAGCGACATACACCGGCACCTCCGGGCATCGGGTCATGAATTCCATCCCCGCACCCTCCGCCAGCCCCTCCTCCATCAGGAAGGACAGGGGCTCATAGCCTCCGTCCAGAGCACGGCGAATCACCATGGGAGTCTCCGCGATAAAACGCCCCTGCTCCGGGTGTCTGCGTGAAACCAGCTGATTTTCCGTCATACGGGCCACCGGGTCCAGCTCCGGGGCCTGAAAATCTGTGATTCTGATGATATTTGACATGGGCGTTCCCCCTTGTTACTTTGATATACCACAGAATGCCGTAGGAAGTTATGTAAACTGCATTGGCAAATAACCAGAAATCTCCGTGTTCGGTGTGGCTGTAACGCGTATTGTTGTTGCTCATATCTACTCCGCCCGACAGGGCGATTTCACTCGGCCATGGGCCGAATTTCACTGGAGCTGCTGCTTTTTTGCAACAGCTCTACCAGCGGCTCTGCCTGCAAGAATCCCCGAGCACCAGGCCCAGTGGAGATTGAAACCGCCGCAGGTGCCCGTTACATCCAGCAGCTCCCCTGCCAGATACAGCCCGGGGCAGCACTTGGAAGCCAGATTCTCATCCACATCCTCCAGAGAGATTCCGCCCCCTGTGACCTGAGCCTGTCCAAAGCCCAGAACTCCTTCCACATACAGCTGCCAGCCCTTGATGGCCTTTGCCAGAGTCTCCAGTTCCCCATCGGTCAGGGTGCCGGCCTCTTTGGACAGGGGACTGATGCCGCAGTCCTTCATCAGGGCAAACAGGATGCGCTTTTGAATCAGACCCAGAAATGCAGTCTCCACCGGCTCATCGGGGAGGGTTTCCCTCCGCTGCCGGAGCAGCTCTTTCAGCTCACGCAGCCCCCAGTCCGGCAGGAAATCCACCTCCACGGAATAGCCATTCCCCTCCGTCATATAACAGGACAGCTCCATGGCAGGGATGCCGGAAATGCCGTAATCCGTCAGCTGCAATTCCCCGGCGGTGTGGGCGATCTGTTTTTCGCCCCGGAACAGGGTCACGCCGCAGCTGCATCGGATGCCCTTGAGACTTTTCAGGCCCTTATGTCCGGAGACAATGGGGCAAAGGCAGGGGCGCAGAGGCGTGCTGTGATGCCCCAATCGCCGGGCAAGGGTGTAGCCTCCTGCCTCCTGCTCCTCCTTCAAAGCCGCCTTGCCGCCGGTGGTGAGGATCACACGATCTGCCCGGTGGGAAATGCCCGAGGCGGTCCGCACCTGAAAGCCACCCTTTTTCGGGGTGATCTCTGTGACGGTCTGTCCGCAGAGCACCTCAACACCCCTTCTCCGAAGAGCCAGCAGCAGCACATCCAGCACCATGGCTGCCTGACGGCAGTAGGGATAGAGCCGCCCGGCCTCATCGGCGGTGCAGTAGAGGCCCAGCCCCTGGAAGAAGTCCACCGTCATCTCCGGGGGCATTTTGTCAAGATACCCCTTCAAAAGCTCCGGCTCCTCCGTATGGTAGCAGTCCGGGGCAATATTTCTGTTTCCCAGATTGCAGCGGCCATTGCCGCTCACGAGAATCTTTTTGCCGATCCGGTCCTGCTGCTCCAGAATCACCACCCGGGCAGCGGGGTCTGTATCCGCGGCTGCAATGGCTGCGGCAATTCCCGCCGCACCGCCGCCAATCACAAGGATTTGTTTCATGAATATTCTCCTGTATGTACATCAAATCAAAGGGCAGTCCCGGGAATTGCGCATTCCCTGAACCGCCCCATTTTCATTATATCTGCCCCACAATGCCCTGTCAACGAACTTTTCTTCAGAGGTTCCCTAGCAAAGTTGTCTCAGAATCTCCCGGCGCAGCCGCAAAATGATCCGCTTTTCCAGCCGGGAAATGTAGGACTGAGAGATGCCCAAAAGGTCGGCCACCTCCTTCTGGGTCTTTTCCCGGCCCCCACCGATGCCGTACCGGAGGGTCACAATGGTCTTTTCCTTGTCCGGCAGCTGAGAGAGGGCCTCCCGCAGCAGCCGCAGATCCACATCGTCCTCCAGAGGCCGGGATACCGCATCCGGTTCCGTGCCCAGCACATCCCCCAGCAGCAGCTCGTTTCCATCCCAGTCGGTGTTGATCGGCTCATCCAGAGACACGTCCCCCTTGTGAGAGGAGATTTTGCGGATATACATCAGGATTTCATTCTCAATACACCGGGAAGCGTAGGTGGCCAGCTTGATATTCCTGTCCGCCCGGAAGGTATTGATGGCCTTGATCAGCCCGATGGTGCCAATGGAGATCAGGTCCTCCAGATTGATGCCCGTGCTCTCGAACCGCCGGGATATGTACACCACCAGCCGCAGGTTGTGCTCGATCAAAAGGGATTTCGCCGCCTCATCCCCTGCGGACATGGCCGCAATGGCCGCCTGTTCCCGTTCCCGGTCCAGCGGCGGCGGCAGCACATCGCTTCCGCCGATGTACATGATCTTGTCCGGTACCGCATTTTTTCTGATCCATCCTGTAAGCATTGCGATCATGTGATTCCCCCCAATAACGCCTCATAGCTTCCACCGTCAGATACCGGGGTGGGGGACAAGGCCAGAAGCAGCTTTTCCTCCACTCCATCAATGCAAATTCTGTCTGCCCGCAGAGCCAGCAGCAGTCCCGAGGATACGCCCACAGAACGAAAGGGAATCAGTCTCGGCCGCAGCTCCGGAGCATTCCGCAGGAGCCGTTCCATCAATTCCTGAGGCTGAGAGAAATCCTCCTGCCGCAGCTTCAGCTCCGGCAGCGCCCGGGAAAGCAGCGTCCAGCTGCCCACCATGACCTTTTCCCCGGAAATGGGGTCCCGCAGGGTGTTCCCCGTGTCCCGGAGGGCGGTAAACTGAAGCCGTTTTCCCCGGAGGGTCATGTCCACCTGCCGAATGTCACCGCCTCCATGGGTCAGCTTTCCCAGCACCATGGACATGAGCCCATAGCTGCCTCCAGCCGTGAGAATCAGCAGCGGCAGCCCCACCGGATAGTAGACATTCCCGCCGATCATGGCTGCCGGAGCGGAAAAGCCCGCCGTCAACAGCAGAACAATGCCGGAAAAGGCTGCTGTCAGCAGTCCCAGCACCAGGGACCGCCGGAGAAAGCCCTGTCCCGGGCCGTAGGCCATCAGGCACAGGGCCAGTCCCGCCAAAATTCTCCACAGGAGATTTTCGAGAAATTCCCAGCCGGGCAGCAGACACACCACCGCATAGATTCCTCCCATTGCCGCCGCCAGCAACAGCCGCCAGCGCCTCCGCAGAGAGGCGGTCAGGGTTCCGCAGACGCTCAGCAGCAGGTAGTCCACCACACCGTTGAGCAGCCATACCTGATCCAGATATACGGTCATTTGCATCACCGGGGACAGCTTACCACATTCCCTCCGGGAAAAAGGCCGAATCCACAGGCTCCCGGGGGTTCGGCTGCAACGCAATTCGTGTGAAGAGGCATAGAAATAGGGAGCCGCCGTTCTGACAGCTCCCGCGAATACGTTTTTTCAATCTCTGAAGTCGAACAGGTCTTTGGGCTGAATCTCCAGCACCTCACACAGGCGAAAAATCACGTCAAAGGACACGCCCACATTGCCCGGCTCAATGGCACTGACATGGCTCCGGTCCACATCCACCAGCTCCGCCAGCTACAGCTGGGTCAGCTTCTTTCGTTTGCGGAAATACACCACATTCAGTCCGAACTTTTCGTAGTACGGCTTGTACTCTGCTTTCAAGCCAATCACCTCGGGTTTATTGTATCAGGTGATTTCATGAAATACAATGGTTTTGTGGTTATCTCCTCAAGCGTTCGCGTTCACAAAAAATTTTTGCTTTCAACTCATCTTAACTCATAAACGGTAATCTTTTCAACCCAAAACGATTAAGCTAAAGATATCCTTTTGAGTTAGGAGATGACCCTCATGCAAATCGGCGAAGCAACCCGGCTCCGTATTCTGGATCTGTGTCAGGAGTACAACATTACCGTCAACCGTCTGGCAAATCTCAGCGGCATTACCCAGTCCACCCTGAACAACATCGTCAGCCGCCGCAATAAAAGCGCAACCCTGTCCACCATCAAAAAGCTCTGCGATGGTTTGGATATTACCATTCAGGACTTCTTCGAGAACGACCTGTTTATGGGCCTTGAGCAGGAGCTTCAGTAACAGCACTGATCTATGAAACGAACCGGCCGTCCCGCAACAATGTGGGGCAGCCGGTTCTTCATATGGTCTTTGGGGTGCATACCAGCGGGGCGTCGGGGACGCAGCCCCCTACAAACATATCCTTGTTATGGGGTAGGGGCGAATATCATTCGCCCGCCACCGCACCACCGGGAACGGGCGAGTAATACTCGCCCCTACAAAGTTATGTAAACTTCGCTGGTAAACAACCAGAAATCTCCGTGTTCGGAGTGCCTGCAACGGGCGCACACACGGGTGCGCCCCTACGAGCCGTTACGGATGAATGTTCGTATTGTTGTCACGCACATCACACCGCCCGAAAGGGCCATTTCACCCGGCGAAGCTGGATTTCACATGCCAACGGCATATTTCACTCGGCCATGGGCCGAATTTCACTGGGGCCGTTGCAAGCACAACGGCTCCTACTCCGGCATAACCCCGTCCTTTGACCGCTTCCCCAGAATGGAATACTCCACCCACTCGGCCACATTGGTGGCATGGTCGCCGATGCGCTCCAGATACTTGGCCACCATCAGCATGTCCAGCCATTTTTCTCCCTGATCCGGGTCCTGGGCAATGGCGGCGGTGAGATCCTGCTTGATCTTGGTAAACAGTCCATCCACCACATCGTCGTAGCCGATGACCTGCCTTGCCAGCACCAGATCCCGCTTCACAAAGGCCTCGATGCTGTCATTGACCATCCGGATGGCCTCCTTTGCCATGGTCCGGAGATCCTCCATGGCAGGGATGGGCATTTCCGGAATGTAGACCGACAGGCCCGCAATATCCGAGGCCTGATCTCCGATCCGCTCCAGATCCGAGATCATTTTCAAAGCCGCAGAGATGTCCCGCAGGTCCGTTGCCACCGGCTGCTGCTTCAAAAGCAGCTTCACGCAGAGATTTTCAATCTCCCGCTCCTGCTTGTCGATGGTGCTGTCAATGTCATAGACCTGCTGAATCAGGGTTTCCTCCCCCCGGGTCACACACTGAATGGCCAGCGCCACCGCATGCTCGCACATGGCGCCCATTTTGCTCAGCTCCTGATGAAGCTCCCGGAGCTGTGATTCATATTTCTCTCGCATCAGCCAAACCTCCCTGAGATGTAGTCTTCGGTCTTTTTGTTTTTGGGCATGGAGAAAATTTGGTCCGTTTCCCCAAACTCGATCAGCTCTCCCAACAGGAAGAAGGCCGTGTAATCGGAGATTCGCACTGCCTGCTGCATATTGTGCGTCACCATAATGACGGTGTATTTCTCCTTCAGCTGCCCGATCAGGTCCTCGATTTTGGAGGTGGAGATGGGGTCAAGGGCGGAGGTGGATTCGTCCATCAGGAGAATATCCGGCTCCACCGCCAAAGCCCGGGCAATGCACAGCCGCTGCTGCTGACCGCCGGAGAGGCCAAGGGCTGAGGTTTTCAGACGGTCCTTCACCTCGTCCCAGATAGCGGCGTCCCGGAGAGACTGCTCCACAATGCTGTCCAGCACGGATTTTGCCCGGACACCGTGAATTCTGGGGCCATAGGCAATGTTGTCATAAATGCTCATGGGGAAGGGGTTGGCCTTCTGGAACACCATGCCGATGTGCTTCCGCAGCTCCGTTACATCGGTATTGGGGGCGTAGATGTCGGTTCCTCCGTAGGTGAGGGTCCCCGTAATGCGGACGCCCTCCACCAGATCGTTCATCCGGTTCAGCGTCTTGAGGAACGTGGATTTTCCGCAGCCCGAGGGGCCGATGAGGGCCGTGACCTGATGGTCGGGAATCTGTACGCTGATGCTGTGGAGGGCCTGATGGTCCCCATACCACAGACACAGATCCTTTGCTTCTATAATCGATGCCATATCAGCTGTCCTTTCTTCTCAGTTTCTTTTCAGCTTCTTTGCCGCGAAGTTTGCCGCGAAGTTCAAAAGGAACGTCAGCAGCATCAGAATTGCGGCAATGGCAAATGCCACATCCATCTCTCCCCGTTCGCTGGCATAGACATACAGGGCCACCGTCAGGGTGGCTGAGGAGGAGGTCAGGGCCTTTACAAAGCCCTGGAGCGCAAGGCCGAAGCCCGCCGTAAACAGCAATGCGGCGGATTCGCCCACGATCCGTCCAATGGCAAGAATGCAGCCGGTGACGATGCCGTCAACGGCGTTTGGCAGCACCACAGTGCGAACCATATGCCATTTGCCGCTGCCCATGGCCAAAGCCCCCTCCCGGTAGGAATTGGGGACGGTTTTCAGGCTCTCTCGGGTGTTGCTGATGATGGTGGGCAGTACCATAATCACCAGCGTCAGGCCACCGGCCAAAATGCCCTGCTTCAGTCCAAAGAGCTGCACGAAGAACAGCATGCCCACAAGGCCGAAGATGATGGAGGGAATGCCCGTCAGGGTCTCCACCGCGAAGCTGATGGCCCGAACCAGGGTGTGGTTGGTGGCATATTCATTCAGATAGATGGCGGCGCAGACACCAAGGGGCACCGCCAACACCATGGTCACCAGAATGATATACAGGGTAGAGAGAATGTTGGGGAGAATGCCGATGGTGTCCCGAATATAGCTGGTCTGGGTGGAAAGCAGCTCCCAGGAGATATTGGGAATTCCCCGCAGGAAGATATAGCCGATGAGAAACAGCAGAAGCAGACAGGTGATGCCCGCACAGAAATAGAGGACGGCTTTGAGCAGAATGTCCTTTGCCCTTCTTCGTGAGGTCATTTACGCCGCCTCCTTCCGCACCACCAGATTCAAAAATCCGTTAATCAGCATAATGAACAGGAACAGCACCAGTCCGATGGAGAAAAGGGCCTGCCGCTGGAGGCTTCCATAGGCCGCATAGGACATTTCCGAGGCAATGGCGGTGGTGAGAAACCGGACGGACTTGAACAGTCCCGGCATATTTGCCACGTTGCCGGATACCATGATGATGGCCATGGCTTCCCCGATGGCTCTGCCAATGCCCTGCACCACAGCGGTGGCAACGCCGCTTCTGGCAGCATGAAGGGACACCTTGAAGTACGTCTCCATTTCCGTGGCGCCAAGGGCAAGGGAGGCCTCCTCATACTCTTTCGGAACCGCCCGGAGGGCTGTTTCTGACACGCTGACAATGTAGGGAAGGATCATAATGGCCAGCACAATGATGGCTGCCATCAGGCAGGCTCCGGAGGCCAGATGAAAGGCCCTCTGAATGGCAGGCACCAGCACGATCATGCCCACCAGACCGTAGACCACCGAGGGAATTCCCGCCAGCAGCTCCACCGCCGTATGGATCACCTTGCTGACCTTGGGGTTCGCCACTTTGGAAAGAAAAATGGCGGTGAGAATCCCAAGGGGCACGCCGATGACCACTGCCCCGGCAGTTCCGTACACACTGGTGAGAATAAAGGGCAGAATGCCGAATTCCTCGGTACCCGCCGACCATTTCTGCCCCAGCAGAAAGTTTACCGGCCCCAGCTTTACTATGGCAGGAACACCGGAAATAATCAGATAAATGCTGATGAGCAGCACAAACCCCACGGAGAGGATGCCGCAAATCAGGAAGAATATATGAAAGCCCGTTTCCAGGGGGTCAAATTTTCGTTTCATATTGTCACCTTCAAATACTTGCAGGGACGGTCCATGCTTTTTTGACACATAGACCATCCCTGCATCTGGTTCTGTTTTTATGCCACAGGAACCGCGCCAGCAGTTCGGATCAGCTCAGAAGCTGCGCTGGAAAGAGCGAAGTCGAAGAAGGCTTTTGCCGCATCGGACAGCTCTGCGCCCTCCTTTGTAACCAGATTGAAGGGACGCTGGATGGCATAGGTGCCGTCGAGAACCGTTTCCTCGGAGCAGGCAACACCGTTTACCGTCACAGCCTTGATGCCGTCCTGGCCTTCCACAGCGGAGAGGGAGGCGTAGCCGATGGCGTTCTTGCTGGAGGATACTGCCTCGATGACAGCACCTGTGGAGGTCAGCTCCTGAGCGAGCTTGCAGGCGTCAGCGGTGCCGGTGACGGATTCAAAGCCGTCTCTGGTGCCGGAGCCGGATTCACGGCCAATGCAGGCGATCTCCAGATCCTCGCCCCCGAGATCCTTCCAGTTGGTGATCTCGCCGGTGAAGATGGAAGCAATCTGCTCCACGGTCAGGTCCGTTACGCCGCAGTCGGCGTTTACGATAACGGCAATGCCGTCCAGAGCCACGGTGGTGGCCACAAGGCCGGTCTCCTCGTCCTTCAGGCCACGGGAGGCAAGGCCGATGTCGCAGGAGCCATTGGATACGGACTCAATGCCGGTGCCGGAGCCGGTGGCATCATAGGTCACGGTCACATTGGGGTTATCATACATAAACTGCTCAGAGAGTACGCCGATGACCTTCTCCATGGAGGTGGAGCCGTTGGTGGATACGCTGCCGGAGAGATTTTCGGGAGCTTCTGCGGCAGGCGCCTCCTCTTCAGCGGGAGCAGCTTCCTCAGCGGGAGCGGCTTCGGCGGAAGCCGTGGTTTCAGGTTCCGCTGCGGCAGGCGCGGAGGAAGGGGCTTCGCTGCTTCCGCAGGCTGCCAGGGACAGGGCCATAATACCGGCCAGAATGGTACAAATCAGTTTTTTCATAATTTACCTCATTTCTTTTCATATGGATTTTGGTTACGGGTACATTGAACTACATTCTCTGTAAAATCCGCAATCAAAGTGACCTGAAATCTTCTTTAAGTTTTTGCGGGAATGTAAAAAACATGCGCAGAAGTCACGAAAACTTCTGCGCATGTATGATTAAGGAAAAGAAACTGAGATTTCTGTGCCAACACCGGGCTGACTTTTCATACTCAGATCGGCCCCGTGAATCAGAGCTCCGTGCTTGACAATGGAAAGCCCCAGTCCCGTGCCGCCGATCTCCCGGCTGTGGCTCTTGTCCACCCGGTAGAACCGCTCAAAGACCCGTCCCTGATCCGCCATGGGAATGCCGATGCCCGTGTCGGATACGGTGATGGAGGGATGCCCCTTTCTGTCCCTGACGGTGACAGTGACGCTGCCCCCCTCCACGTTGTACTTCACGGCGTTGTCGCAGAGATTGTAGATCATCTCATTGAGAATCTGCCAGACCCCGTTCACCGTGGCGTGTTCCCCCTGAATGGACAGGGAAATATTCCGCTTTTCCCCGATGGGCCGGAGATTCTCCAGAATGTCGTCGGCCATGTCGTAGAGGTCCACATCCTCCCGGTCAAAGGAGCTGTTCTCCTCGTCCAACCGGGACAGCTCAATGATGTCGTTGATGAGGTCAATGAGCCGCTGGGACTCCTTGTAGATGATGCCGGAGAACTCCCGGATCTTCTCCGGGGGCACCATGCCCTCCTTCATCAGCTCCGCAAAGCCGGAAATGGCGGTCATGGGGGTTTTCAGCTCGTGGGATACGTTGGCGGAGAACTCCCGCCGCAGCTCCTCCCGCTGATCCCGCTCCGTCACGTCCAGCAGCAGCACCAGAACGCCTGCCACCTGACCGTCGGCAGAAACGGGACTGGCAATACACTGCCAGCTTCGCCCGTCCACCAGCAGAATTTTCTCCGTTCGGATGCCCGCCAGAGCCGCCTCCACCGCATCCAGAACCAGTCCGTTTTTCTCTGTCCGCCGCAGCGCCTTCTCCGTGCTCTCCAGCAGGTCTTTGGCGGCATGATTCCCCGCAAGAATCTCCTTTTTGCAGTCCAGCAGCAAGAAGCCCTCGCTCATATTCTCTGTGATGACGGAAAACTCCCGCTGCTGCTGGCTCATCTGCAACAGCTGCTGCCGGATGGTGTCATTCTGCTGACCGATCCGGTCCACCAGAGGCCGCAGCTCCGGATAGGTCTGATCCACCGCCGGACGATCCAGATCAATCCGGTTGATGGGTTCGACGATCTTCCGGGCCAGCCGGGAGGCCAGCAGAATGCAGCACAGCATGATAATCAGCGCAATCCCCAGGGCCGGACCCAGCAGCATCAGCACCATGCCCATCACAGAGCTTTGGGTGCAGGAAACCCGCAGAACGCTGCCATCCTTCAGCCGCAGGGCGTAATAGAGGGTCCGTTCCATCAGAGTCTCAGACTGATGGGTGCTTCTGCCGGTGCCAAGGGTCATGGCATCCCGAATCTCCGCCCGGTTCATGTGATTGGCCATGGTATCCTTGTCCGCTTCACTGTCAAAGAGCACCTTACCCGAGGGGTCCACCCAGGTGAGCCGGTGCCGCAGGGACAGCTCCGTCAGATAGTCCTGCCCGGATTCTTCGATACCCTGTCCCACCAGAGACGCCTCTGCCTCCAGCATGGTAAAGGCCTGGGCCTCATAATTCCGGAGCACCAGTCCTGTCAGCAGCCCGATGCACAGCACCAGAACCAGCAGGCCGACCCCCAGATACCCCCAAAACAGCTTTCGTCTCATGGCTTATCCTCGATTTTGTAGCCCACACAGCGAATGGTTTCGATCATCCGCCCTGCCCGCCCCAGCTTGGAGCGGAGGGAACGGATATGTACATCCAGCGTCCGGGATTCCCGGTCGGAATCATAGCCCCAGACCCGCTCCATCAGCTGCTGCCGGGTGACAACCACCCCGGGCTGTTCGATCAGCGCCCAGAGGATGGAAAACTCCTTGCTGGTCAAAACCACATCCGCTCCGGCCACCGTGACCTGATGCCGCTCCGGGGACACCACCAGCTCCCCAAGCTGGCATTCCCGGGGCTTTTCCGCAGGCTCTGCCCGGCGCAGCACCGCCCGGACCCGGGCCACCAGCTCCAGAATGCCGAAGGGCTTGGAGATAAAGTCGTCGGCGCCGTTGTCAAGGCCGATGACCCGGTCGTATTCGGTTTTCTTGGCCGTCAGCATAATCACCGGAATCCGTCGGGTGTGCTCCATGGCCCGGAGGCGCTTCAGAATGCTCAGGCCGTCCTCCTCCGGGAGCATGATGTCCAGCAGAATCAGCTCCGGCTGCTTCACCGCCATGGCCCCCCAGAATTCCGAGGGCCGCTCAAAGCCCACGGCCTCATATTTCTGGCTTTCCAACCCGTAAATCACCAGTTCCCGGATGCTGGCGTCATCCTCCAGTAAATAAATCATAGGATATCCTCACCTTGTTGTAATCTCGCTTTTATTATACCGGGTCAATGTAAAATCCGAAACCGGAGGAATGTAAAATCTATGTAAAATCTTCTGTCCCAGCCCTGGAAATTGACAAAAATACGATTTATCTGGTGCGGAAAACGGGGCGTCAAGGACGCCCCCCTACGAATCGTGGAGGATGAATGTTCGTATTGTTGTCGCTCACATCACACCGCCCGAATGGGCGATTTCACCCAGCCGCAGGCTGGATTTCACATGCGACAGCATATTTCACTCTGCCGCAGGCAGAATTTCACTGGGGCTGTGACAACAGCCCCAGTGGGGGCGATTTCACCCGGCGCAAGCCGGATTTCACATGCCAACGGCATATTTCACTCGGCCAAGGGCCGAATTTCACTGGATGCGACAGCATCCCCCAGCCACCGGAGCGCCATATAGGCATGGGCCGCAGCGCCCCGATAGAGCACCGAGTCGTCATACTTCACCTTGGGATTGTGCTGGCCGTAGACGTAGCCCTCCTGAGAGCTGCCCGCAGAGAGGAACATGCTCAGAGTGGGAACCCGGTGGCTCACAAAGGCAAAGTCCTCGCTGCCGCCCCCGGCCTTTCCTCCGTTCATCCGGGTCATGTCAAAGGCCTCCGCCCCCAACAGCTCCGTCATATACCCCATGCCCTTCTCCGCAAGGGCCTTGTCAATGGCCATGCAGGGACAGAAGTCGTAGAACTCCACTGTGACCTCACAGCGGAGGGCAGCGCCCACCCCCTGTGCAATTTCAGTCATGCGGGTTTTGATCTGCTGCCCCACCCGGTTTTCTTCGTCGGTGGTGCGGATAGTGCCCCACATTTCCGCAGAATCCGGAATCACATTGGAGGTTTCCCCCGCCGAGAACCGGCAGGTGGTAAATACGCCGAAGTCGTTTCCGTCCAGCTCCCGGCTGTTGATCTCCTGGAGGGCCAGATGGATATGGGCGGCGGCGGTGATGGGGTCAATGGCCGCATGGGGCATGGATCCGTGACCGCCCTTTCCCCTGACGGTGATATGGTACTGCTCACAGCTGGCCATGGTGATTCCCCCGGCAGCGGGAATCAGCAGCATCCCCGAGGGGGCGGGCATTCCGGCAATCACATGGATCATCATGGCAGCGTCCACCGTGGGGTTCTCCAGAAGGCCCGATGCCAGCATATCGGGGCTTCCCTGAAAAATCTCCTCCGCAGGCTGAAATTCCAGCTTCACCGTTCCCTGAAGCTCGTCCTCATGCTCCTTCAGCAGCTTTGCGGCTCCCAGAAGCATGGCTGTATGCATATCGTGGCCGCAGCCATGCATTTTCCCGGGGATTTCACTGGCGTAATCCACATCCGCCTCCTCCTGTAGGGCAAGGGCGTCCATATCCGCCCGCAGGAGGATGCATTTCCCGGGCTTTTTGCCCCCAACGGTGGCCACAAGGCCCGCCTTTCCCAGCTCAGCGGGCGAATAGCCCAGCTTTTCCAGCTCCGCCTTCACATAGGCCTTGGTATAGGTCAGGTCAAAGCCCGTTTCCGGGTGCCGGTGCAAATCCCGGCGGATTCGCTGCAGCTCCGGCTGCAGCCCGGCTGCCTGATGCAGCAGTGTTTCTGCGTTCATGGAATGATCCCCTTTCTGTTTATATATCAGGTTTTGTATGATTGTACGTCTGTATGTGTCCATACCGGCCGGCCTCTGCTCTCGTTTCCGGACTGCGGAGATTCCGGCACCAGCCTGCAACGGGCGCACACACGGGTGCGCCTCTACACTGCGAATTCGCCTTGTTTCCGGCAAATTCGTAACCCCCTGCTGCAACAATCCCTCCGCCCCAGTGTGCGCACTGGGGCACCTCCCTTTACACAAGGGAGACCTTGGGCGCTCCCGCGCCATAGCAGCCAACGAAGTCATTTCGCAAATATTAAAATGTTACAACGTAGTAGGGGCGAGTATTACTCGCCCGCCTGTACCGACTTCCGATAGGGTTCGTAGGGGGCGGCGTCCTCGACGCCCCATGTCGGAACGTGGTGCCAGCCAGCATTTTAACGTGTCATTGCGAACCAGTGACCGATGTCACTGGTGTGGCAATCCCCTCCTGCGAGGGACACAGTGACAAAAAGCTCCCCCAAGAAGGAGCTGTCAGCCGAAGGCTGACTGAGGATGGACTACGTCTGTATTCCTCAATTTGATAGGTGATAGATTCCGCAGACAGTATTATAATGTCTACTGATTAACCGCAAAGCGGTTTATTCGCGCAACAAGGGCCGCGCAATATCGCAAAAACAGCTAATTGGGGCTGTTTTTGCGATATTCAGACATTGTTACAATGCGTATTTCCGCTGGAACGCTGGAGCGCTCCATCGGAATGTGCAAGGATTTTGGGCGGTTTTACCCGAAATCCTTGCACTTGAACAAAGCCAATTGGCCTTGAAAGCCAAGGCTTTCAGCTTTGTTCATTATGCATTATTATAGAGCGTTCCTCCACCCATGTCAATGAACCCAAAGCCAGAAACATGGCAGCATTGCAGTCACCGGCAGGATTCCCTGAAAGACCTGGTTTTATACGGCTACGGCAGAAAAAAGGG
>JAQXMD010000082.1 GCA_029012465.1 Oscillospiraceae bacterium
CTGTTTGATGTGTTCTGGATGTTCGGCTTCGGCATTCTTGGCTACTTTATGAAGCGGTATGACTATCCCGTGGCTCCCTGTGTGCTGGGCATCATCCTGTCCAGCCTGCTGGAGGAGAATTTCCGCCGGGGCGTGATGCTCAACGGCTCCATCGGCGGAATGCTCCTGAGCATCTTCAAAAGTCCCCTGTCCATTTTGCTGCTGGCTTTGATTGTCATTATGTTCACCACCCAGACCAAAGCCTACAAAACATGGCGGGCAAAGCGGGACCTGAAAAAGGCGGAAAAGAATTCCTGATCCCTTGATACTTTAGGGTGCGTTGCAGCGTATTGCAGCGCACCCTTTTTTCCGAGAATCCAACCCGCCTGAACACCAACCCCCAGTATCCGCAAAAACTTTTCCTTTGCATGTATATTTTACCATTCCTCTGGTGACAATAGCCTCGGAGGTGTAAACCATGCAAAACAACGAAAACAAGAAAAGACGTTTTTCTGGCAAGGGCTACTACATAGCCCTGATCGCCTGCCTTGCAGCAGTCGGTATTTCAGGCTATGTATTCACAACCACAGTCAGAAACTCGGCGGTGGAGACCAGTGCTCCTGTCACCATCTCCCCCGCCGAAACCAACGCCCCGGACACCAGTGCCGCTCCTTCCACGGCTCCCTCCGCAAAAGCATCCTCCGCTTTTGACGAGGAAACAGCCGCTGAGGAGGGCGACTCCTACGAGGAGACCATGGCCGTCTCCTCCGACCCTGTCTGGCCTCTGGAGGGAGATGTTCTGGCAACCTTCAGTCAGGATACCCTGACCTTCAGCCAGACCATGCAGGACTGGCGTACCCATGAGGGGCTTGACATTGCCGCCGCTGCGGGAGATGCCGTTTCCGCAACGGAAAGCGGTACGGTCACAGCCATCTACGAGGATGACTATCTGGGCAGTGTTGTGGTGGTATCCCATGAAGACGATGTGTCCACCCTCTATGCCAATCTGACGGATACCCCCACCGTGACCGTGGGGCAGACCGTAGCCGCCGGTGAGGTCATCGGTCATGTGGGAAGCACCGCGCTGCTGGAGATTGCCGAGCCGGAGCATCTGCACTTTGAGGTCTTTTCCGAAGGCAATGCTGTGGACCCCCTCAGCTACCTCTCCGGAGACTGAAGCAGGCGGGAACTTCCCGCCCCGGGGCTGCTGCATGCAGCAGCCCCAGTGAAATTCTGCCTTTGGCAGAGTGAAATACGCCTTCGGCGTGTGAAATCCAGCCAAAGGCTGGGTGAAATCGCCCCGGGAGGGGCGGTTTATGTGTCCCTTCGGGACGATTGAGATTATCCCTTTGGGGAGCGTTGCAGTGTATTTTGCAACGCTCCCGGTTTTTTATCCAGAATAGAAAAACACCGCCTTCGGGGACCAATCCGAAAGCGGTATTTTTCATCGAAAAGAGAGAGAAAAATGAAAGCCAATACAGACAAGCTGTATTTACTTATCAGTGTAAGAAAGGATTGTGTGAATTTGTTGAAAAATATATGGACAGATTATGAATATTGACGATTCCATAAAATTATCTTGACTTTATCAATTTTCTCTGTTAAAGTGATACTGCTCAAAAGCGCTAAACCACTAAAGTTTGGAGAGATCACTTATGGTATTGAAAATCATCATGCTGATTGCGTTCTTCGCGGTGATGGTGGGCGTTGGCTTCTACTGCCGCTCCCACGCCACTGACGTAAACGGCTTCGTCCTTGGCGGCAGAAGCGTCGGCCCCTGGCTCACTGCTTTCGCCTACGGTACATCCTACTTCTCCGCAGTTATTTTCGTGGGCTACGCCGGTCAGTTTGGCTGGAAGTTCGGCATTGCATCCACCTGGATCGGTATTGGCAACGCGGTCATCGGTTCTCTTCTGGCATGGGCCGTTTTGGGCCGCCGCACCAGAATCATGACTCAGCACCTGAATTCCGCTACCATGCCCCAGTTCTTCGGCGAACGCTTCAATAGCAGTGCCCTGAAGATCGGCGCATCAGTCATTGTATTCATTTTCCTGATTCCCTACACCGCATCCCTGTATAATGGTCTTTCCAGACTGTTCGGTATGGCCTTCAACATTGACTACTCCGTCTGCATCATTCTCATGAGTGTGCTGACCGCGGTTTACGTCATTGCCGGCGGCTACATGGCCACCGCCATCAACGACTTCATTCAGGGCATTATCATGATCTTCGGCATCGTGATCGTCATTGCGGCTGTTCTCATCAGCAAGGGCGGATTTATCGAAGCTCTGAATGGTCTGGCCGCCGTGACCGACGAAACCGTTTCCACCACCCCCGGCGTATTCAACTCCTTCTTTGGCCCCGATCCCCTGAGCCTGCTGTTCGTGGTAATCCTCACCAGCCTTGGCACCTGGGGCCTGCCCCAGATGGTTCAGAAGTTCTACGCCATCAAGTCCGAAAGCGACATCAAGAAGGGTATGATTATCTCCACCTTCTTTGCAATCGTTGTGGCTGGCGGCTGTTACTTCCTGGGTGGCTTCGGCCGTCTGTTCTCCGATCAGGTTGACGTGGCTGCAAACGGCTTTGACTCCATCATCCCCGCAATGCTCTCCAACCTGAGTCCCCTGCTGCTGGGTCTGGTTGTCATTCTGGTGCTCAGCGCATCCATGTCCACCCTGTCCTCTCTGGTCATCGCCTCTTCCTCTACCCTGACCATCGACTTCCTGAAGAACACCTTCGCCAAGAAAATGACAGACAAACAGCAGGTGGTTGTGATCCGCGGTCTGGTCATCGTTTTCATCGCCATCTCCGCTGTGATCGCTCTGATTCAGTACAAGTCCAGCGTTACCTTCATTGCGCAGCTCATGGGCATTTCCTGGGGCGCTCTGGCCGGTGCCTTCCTGGCTCCCTTCATGTACTCCCTGTACTGGAAAAAGACCACCAAGGCTTCCTGCTGGGTCTGCTTCCTGTTCGGCAGCCTGCTGATGATCGGCAATATGCTCTTCCGCTCCAGCTATCCCGCAATTCTCCAGTCCCCCATCAACTGCGGCGCCATCGCAATGCTGGCAGGTCTGGTGATCGTTCCTGTGGTGAGCCTGTTTACCCCCAAGCCCGAGAGCGAGCTGGTGGAGAACGCCTTCTCCTGCTACGAAAAGACCACCACCGTTAAGCAGAAGACCGCCCTGGGCGAATAATTCCATTGATCGTTACATGATTTTTCCTCCTTTGGTGCCGCTCCTTCGGGAACGGCACCATTTTTTATCTCCCCAAATTCCATCCAGACCACACGGAAACCTCTTGCGTGAAAAAATGATTCATGTTAGAATATGTGGAAACACAAGAAATTCAGCCCTCTTGGGCTGCCAACAAGGAGCTACACCATGATTGAAGCAAAAGATTATTTTATGAAATACCTGTCCTGGAAGCGCCGGGTGTCCAACGGCCCCTCCTCCACCATCTGCCGGGAAGCCTATTCCGCCATGGATGCGGACATGCTGGAGCATGACGCCGAGCAGGACAATCCCGGTGCCATGGAGGAGCTGGGCGAGCGGTATCTCTTCGGCCTGTCTCCCTTCTCTCAGGATGTGGATCGGGCAGTTTCCCTTCTGACCGCTGCCAAGGAAGCCGGTCATCCCGATGCCGCACACCTGCTCGCCGACCTCTACCGCAGCGATGAGTACGGCAGAAAGGATTTGAAGAAATACTTCCAGCTGCTGACGGAAGCCGCTGAAATGGGCTCCTGGCGCTCCATGTTCAACCTGGCCGTTGCCTATTACAAGGGCAAGGATGCCTACGAGGGCTTTGGACCGGAGCAGGATAAGCAGAAGACCTTTGCCTGGGGCATGAAATGCCAGAAGATGACCCTCGGCCTGATGGCGGCCTATTTCTCCAACAACTCCACCAAGAACTTTGACGACTACTTTGAGCACGTCTATGACATCTTTGAGCAGTCTGTCATTGCCACCTCCATGCAGCTTATCAACGGTGACGGTATGAAGCAGGACATCGGCAAAGCCCGTGAAATGGTGACTTACACCCAGCGGATGCATCAGAACTTCCTGAAGTGTGACAACGACAAGTTTACAAAGATTCTTGCCCACTGCGACAAGCTGGAGGGCAAGGCAGAGTAATCCGCAATCGCAAAAAAGTTCCGATAACCTCAGCATTTGAGCGTTATCGGAACTTTTTTATTTATGATAATTATAGTATTCAGGGCTTCGCCTTTACAGCACCTTGTTGAGGAAGTCAATGGTTCTGGGCTCCTGGGGATTCAGGATAACCTCCTGCGGTGTGCCCTCCTCCACGATGTAGCCGCCATCCATGAAGATCACCCGGTCTGCAACCTCCCGGGCAAAGCCGATCTCATGGGTGACAATAATCATGGTCATACCTTCAGCGGCCAGCTGCTTCATGACGTTCAGAACCTCACCCACCATTTCCGGGTCCAGAGCGGACGTAGGCTCGTCAAACAGCATGATATCCGGGTGCATACACAGGGCCCGTGCAATGGCCACACGCTGCTTCTGACCGCCCGAGAGCTGGGAAGGATATGCATCGATCTTGTCCAGCAGTCCAACCTTATCCAGCATAAAGCGGGCTTCCTTTTCAGCCTCTTCCCTGGTCATACGTTTCGTATCCACCGGCGCAAGGGTCAGGTTTTTCATGACGTTCAGGTTCCCGAACAGGTTGAAGTGCTGGAACACCATGCCCACATTTTCCCGAACCTTGTTGATGTTGACCTTCTTGTCGGAGATGTCATAGCCGTCCACCACCACATGGCCGCCGGTGATCTCCTCCAGGCGGTTCATGCAGCGCAGGAAGGTGGATTTGCCGGAGCCGGAGGGGCCAATGATGACCACCACCTCGCCCTCGTAGATGTCCGTGGAGATGTCCCGGAGAACCTCCAGCTTGCCGAAGTTTTTCTTCAGATTCTCCACATGGATCTTTACATTGTTCCGATTAGCGGCCACGGTTCAGCCTCCTCTCAAGACGCTTTGCCAGCATGGACAAAAGCGTAATGACCACCAGATACATGACCGCAACGATGGCCCATGTCTGGAAGGACATAAAGGTGTTTGCCACAACATTCTTCGCCGTATTGACAAGCTCGGGGAAGCCAATGATGGAAAGAATGGATGTATCCTTCAGGGTAATAATAAACTGATTGATGATGCTGGGAATCATGATCCGGATGGCCTGGGGCAAAACCACCCGCTGCATGGCACGCCAATAGGGCAGTCCAAGGCTTCTGGCGGCCTCCATCTGTCCCTTGTCCACAGACTGAATGCCGCCGCGAATGATTTCCGCCATATATGCGCCGCAGTTCAGCGCAAGACAGATGGTACCGGCCTTCAGCGCCGACAGCGTGATGTTCAGACCGATAATGTTTTTCATGGCGTAAGGAACGCCAAAATAAATGAAATAGGCCAGGACGATCATGGGAACGCCCCGGATGATATTTACGAAAATGGTTTCGATCCAGTTGCACGCGCGGTTTTTTACAACGCCGAGCATACCAAAGATCAGGCCCAGAATACAGGCAAAGAACAGGCCGCACAGGGCCAGCAGCAGCGTCTGTCCAAAAGCACGCAGCAGCAGGGTTCCGTATACGGTTACGATTTTAACCACGGTTCAGGCTCCTTCCAAAAAAGCGGGGCACGAAAACGCGCCCCGCCCATATTGATCCACAGGTTGGGGATCAGCCAAGATACTTGGCGATGATCTCGTCGTACTTGCCGTTGGCCTTGATGTTGGCAAGACCGGCGTTGAACATGTCAACCAGCTCCTGCTCGTCAGCGGAGAACACTGCGAAGCCATAGGGGCTGCCCTCATTCTCAGAGCCCTCCACAACCTTCATGGCCAGTCCGCCGTCCTTGATGGAAGCAGCCATAATGGGGGTGTCCTCGAAGCAGGCTACAACCTGACCACCGATAACAGCCTGATACATGGTGGGGGAATCCTCGAAATAGGTGATCTCGAAGCCGTTGGCCTCCTGGAGGCTCTCAGCATAGCTGGCGCCCTGGGTACCGGTCTTTACGGCAACGGTCTTGCCCTCAAGATCAGCGAAGGAAGCAATGTCGGAATCGGCTGCAACTGCCATGCACTGGGTGGCGTTGTAGTAGCCATCGGAGAAGATCCAGCCGGACTCCTTGCGCTCGTCGGTGATGGAAGCGCCTGCGATCATGCCGTTGGCCTGACCAGCCTGGCAGGCTGCGATGGAAGCATCCCAGCCGAGGCTCTGAAGCTCATACTTGAAGCCCTGATCCTCAGCAATGGCAGCGAGAATATCCACGTCGATGCCCACAAAGTTGCCGCTCTCGTCGGTGTACTCAAAGGGCTTGAAAACGGTATCCGTTGCGATGATGTAGGTCTTGTCAGCGGCAGGAGCAGCCTCGGGCGCAGATGCAGCCTCGGGAGCGGATGCAGCGGAAGCCTCCTCAGCGGCAGAAGCGGCGGGAGCAGATGCCTCAGCGCTGCCGCAGGCTGCGAATACACACAGCACCATGCAAACAGCAAGCAGCATTGCAAACAGTTTTTTCATACAATCAGTTCCTTTCCTAATACAATGCAGGATATTTATTCGACTCCTTCATCGAAAATCCTGATAATAGGGTTATTATAGGTGTTTTATACGAAATAGTCAAGGGATTCTTGGGAAATATCCAAGACTTTTGCAAGCGTCCTGCATGATAGTCTGTTCTTCTTTCAGATCAGTCGTTATTCCGAAAGTTACGGATGCATGAATAACTTTTTGAAGATTCAAATTATGCTTATCTGAACGCAAAAACGGCCCCCGCCGAAGCAGGAGCCGTTTCGCTTTGTATTTCAGGACTGAATCAGCCGCCCAGATAAGCCTTCCGAACCCGGTCGTCTGCAAGCAGCTCCTGTGCGTTGCCGCTCATGGAGATGGTGCCGGTTTCCAGAACATAGGCATGATCCGCAATGGACAGGGCCACCTGTGCATTCTGCTCTACCAGCAGAATGGTGGTACCGGCTGCGTGCAGCTCCTTGATGATCTCAAATATCTGATCCACCAGAATGGGCGCAAGACCCATGGAGGGCTCGTCCAGCATCAGCAGCTTGGGCTTGGACATGAGCGCACGGCCCATGGCCAGCATCTGCTGCTCGCCGCCGGACAGGGTGCCGGCCACCTGCTTATACCGCTCCTTCAGACGGGGGAAACGATCATAGACGTCCGCAATGGAGTCGGCGATCTCCCCGGCAGGACGGGAAAAGCCGCCCATTTCCAAATTCTCCTGTACAGTCATTTGCAGGAACACACGGCGTCCCTCCGGGCAAAGAGCCATGCCCCGGGAGACGATCTTATGGGCAGGTACGCCCACGATGCTCTGTCCCTCAAATTCCACGCTGCCGCTCTTGGGCTTCAGCAGACCGGAAATGGTGTTCAGGGTGGAGGACTTGCCTGCGCCGTTGGCGCCGATGAGGGTGACGATCTCCCCCTCGCTTACCTCAAAGGAAACGCCCTTGATGGCATGGATGCTGCCATAGTATACATGAAGGTCTTCTACCTTCAGAAGTGGTGTCTGTGCCATGCCTTAGCCCTCCTTCTTCTTGCCCAGATAGGCCTCAATGACCTGGGGGTTGGCCTGAATCTCCGCAGGCGTACCCTTTGCGATGATTCTGCCGTAGTTCAGCACCGCGATGCCCTCGCAGATACCCATGACCAGGTTCATATCGTGCTCAATGAGCATAATGGCGATATTGAAGGTGTCGCGAATCTTACGGATGTTGTCCATCAGCTCTGCGGTCTCGGAGGGGTTCATGCCCGCCGCAGGCTCGTCCAGCAGCAGCAGGCAGGGGTTGGTTGCCAGCGCACGGACAATCTCCAGACGGCGCTGGGCGCCGTAGGGAAGGCTTCCCGCCTTGTGGTTTGCCAGATCCTCCATATCGAAGATGCTCAGCAGCTCCAAAGCCCGCTCATGGCTTTTCCGCTCCTCCCGCCAGAAGCTGGGGAGCCGGAGAATGCCGCTGAAGGTGGAATACTTGTTTTGATTATGGAGACCCACCTTTACGTTTTCCTCAACCGTCAGGTTGTTGAACAGACGGATGTTCTGGAAGGTACGGGCAATACCGGCGGCATTCACCTGTGCGGTGGTCATACCGGTGGTCTCCTTGCCCTCCAGCAGGATAGCGCCCCGGGTGGGCTGATAGACCTTGGTCAAAAGGTTAAAGACGGTAGTCTTACCTGCGCCGTTGGGGCCGATAAGGCCTGCGATCTCCGTTCTGCCGATGACCATGTTGAAGTCATCCACAGCGGTCAGACCGCCGAAGTCAATGCCCAGATGCTGTGCCTCCAGAACGGGAGTCTTGTCCACATCACGTTCGGGAATAATGCTGTGACTGGGGACCGGAACCATTTTGGGATTGTTATTGCTCATTCTTCGGCACCTCCCTCAGGCTGTTTTTTACGAAATACGCCAACGATTTTTCCGGTGATGTTCTTGCGGATCTGCACGGCCTTTTCATTGTTGGTGAAGAGCATTACAAGGATCAGCACGATGGCATAGATCAGCATGCGGTAGTCGTTCATGGCACGGAGTACCTCGGGAAGCACTGTCAGAATGGCAGCAGCAATCATACCGCCCCGGATATTGCCCATGCCGCCCAGAACCACGAACACCAGAATCAGAATCGAGGTGTTGAAGTCAAACTTCTTGGGCATGATGGTGGAATAGTTGGTAGCGTACAGGGCACCGGCAGCGCCTGCCAGAGCTGCGGAAATCACAAAGGCCAGCAGCTTGTACTTGGTGATGTTCAGGCCGACGGATTCAGCGGCAATGCGGTTGTCGCGAATTGCCATGATGGCGCGGCCGGTGCGGCTGTTGATGAGATTCAGCACCACAAAGAGGGTCACAAGAATCAGAATGAAGCCAGCGGTAAAGGTCGCGATCTTGTTGACACCGGAAGCGCCCATGGGTCCATTGATGAGGACCATGCCGCCATCCATACCCAGCGCGGCAGTGTCCGTAACGCTGAAGTGGAGACCGGAGCCGTCCACACCCACATAGAGGTTGTTCAGAATGTTCTTGATGATTTCACCAAAAGCAAGGGTAACAATGGCAAGATAGTCGCCCCGAAGTCTCAGAACAGGAACACCGACAATGATACCAGCGATGGCTGCAATGACAGCGCCCACGATCATGGCCAGCAGAAGCCGGATGGGATCAGAGGCGATAGAGCTTTGGAGACTCATGGAGACCACCACGCCGGTGAAGGCACCGACGCTCATGAAGCCTGCATGGCCAAGGCTCAGTTCACCCAGAATACCAACCGTCAGGTTCAGGGAGATGGCCAGTGAGATATACACGCAGATGGGAATCAGCTGGCCGGACAGGGAGCTGGAGAGCTTTCCCCCAGAGGAAAGGATCTGCATGACGATAAAAGCAGCCACAACAATGCCGTAGGTAATGAAATTGCTGCGGGTGGATTTGGAAAGTTTCTTCATAGTTCCCACCTCACACTTTCTCGCTGATCTTCTTGCCCAACAGGCCGGTGGGCTTAATCAGCAGCACGACGATCAGCACGCCGAACACGATGGCGTCACTGAACTGGGTGGAAATGTATGCCTTGGAGAAGATCTCGATGATACCCAGCAGAATGCCGCCCAGCATAGCGCCGGGAATGGAGCCGATACCGCCGAATACGGCTGCGGTAAAGGCCTTGATACCGGGCATGGAGCCGGTGGTAGGCATCAGCGTGGGGTATGCGGAGCAAAGCAGTACACCTGCAACAGCAGCCAGACCCGAGCCAATGGCAAAGGTCAGGGAAATGGTGCGGTTTACGTCAATACCCATGAGCTGTGCGGCGCCCTTATCCTCGGAAACCGCACGCATGGACTTGCCCATCTTGGTTTTGCCGGTAAACAGGGTCAGAGCAACCATGATGACGACACAGGCCAGCACTGTCACAATGGCCACGGAGGAAATCACAAGCTCTCCGTCAAAAAGCTTCAGCGCAGGCAGGTTCACCACGGAGGTAAAGACCTTTGGATCAGATTTCCAGATCAGCAACGCTGCATTCTGAAGGAAATAGCTGACGCCGATTGCGGTAATCAGCACCGCCAGGGAAGGAGCAGAACGCAGGGGCTTATAGGCCAGCCGTTCGATCAACATGCCCAGCAGGGTACAGACCACCATTGCCATGAGAACGCCCACCACAGGGGGCAGGTTCAGGTAGCTCATAGCGCAGTAGCAGATATAGGCACCCACCATAATAACGTCGCCGTGGGCGAAGTTCAGCATCTTGGCGATACCGTAGACCATGGTGTAGCCCAGTGCGATGATAGCATAAACGCTTCCCAGACTGATTCCGTTGATCAGGTTGGAAAGAAAGCTCATACCATGCACCTCCCTTTCAATAAATAAAAGAAGAGAAACGGGGGCTGCCGCTTTATGGGCAACCCCCGTAACATACCATATTAGGGGTTAGGATTACATACCGACGTAAGCGCCGTCCTTAATAACCATGCCCTTAGGAGCCTTGGAGACTTCGCCGTTGTCGGACCAGGTCATGCCGGAGCCGGTGAGGCCGTTGACGGTGAAATCACCGGAGGTGAAGGTGGCGATCATCTTCTCGCAGATGTCAGCGGTGGACATATCAGCGGTGACGCCGTTCTTCTGGATTGCCTCGTAGATGGCGTATACGCAGTCATAAGCGTCAGCAGCGAACTGGTTGGGAAGCTCGCCGTGAGCCTCCTGATACTTCTTGACGAAGTTCTGGGTCTTCTCGTCGGAAGCGTCAGCGGAGAAGGGAGTCAGCAGCATAACGCCCTCAGCAAGAGCGGTATCAAAGCCCTCCAGAGTCAGGATGCCGTCCATACCGTCCACGCCGAAGAACTTGGGAGCATAGTCCATGTCCTTGGCCTGCTTCAGGATCAGGGAAGCGGGAGTGTAGTAGATGGGCAGGAACAGCAGGTCAGCGCCGTTGTCCTTTGCATCAGCCAGCTGCACGGAGAAGTCGTTGGCAGTGTCATCGGTGAAGGTAGTGGTGGAAACGATCTCCAGGCCCTGAACCTCAGCCTCAGCAACAAACTTGTTGTAGATACCGGTGGAGTAGGGGTCGGAGTTGTTGTAGATAATGCCGATCTTGGTGCCCAGGTTCTGATCCTTGATGTACTGTGCGGAAGCGACACCCTGGTTGGGGTCGGTGAAGCACATCTGGAACACGTTGTCCTTACGGGCGATACCGTCGGTCTGGCCGCCGATAACGTCAACGCTGGAAGCAGAGGGAGTCAGCTGGAACATACGGTCAGCATTGGTCTCAGCGGAAACAGCGATGCAGGCACCGGTGGTGGTGTTGCCAACCAGAATCTGCATGCCCCAGTCCTTCAGGGCATTATAGGCATTGACGCCCTTCTCAGCGTCAGCCTCGTCGTCTTCCCACTTGATCTC
Source organism: Oscillospiraceae bacterium (assembly GCA_029012465.1). Taxonomy (GTDB): domain Bacteria; phylum Bacillota; class Clostridia; order Oscillospirales; family Oscillospiraceae; genus HGM13006. Next base: position 11,391 of record JAQXMD010000082.1, read on the forward strand.
GAACTGAATGCCGCCCAGAGCGTTGATCTCCTCAACAGCGATCTCGGAGCCGTACTTGGTCGCATTGCCGTAGATGGCAGCGCCGCCGGTCAGGGGGCCAATGCCGCCCAGCTTGATTACGCCGCCCTCAGCGGGAGCAGCGGCAGAGCCTTCAGCAGCGGAACCCTCAGCAGCGGGGGCGCTGGCATTGCTGCTGCCACAAGCGGCCATACCGATGACCATGACGACAGCCAGCAGAAGTGCAAGCAGCTTCTTGGTATTTTTCATAATACTATTCCTCCAAATTTCAAGATAGTTGTATATGACATCTCATGACATCTCATGTCATATGATGTCATTTACAGTTTGGTAATACTTTAACACAGTGTACCGCCATAAGTCAAGATTTCCAAAATGCCATTTTGCACCGAATTTCAAATTATTTTTCATAAAGTTTTGTACGATTTCCCCTGTGTCGGGGGATGCTGAAATAATCTCTTCAATTTTCAGGTTTTCTGGAGAATAAACCGCTCTTTTTTGCCAGAAAAGCCCCCAAATATCCGCAAAACAGCCCTGACACAACGCCACCAATCACATCCGTGGGAAAGTGGACATACAGATATAACCTGGAAAAGCCCATGAGAATTCCAAAGGCCATCGCCGCCCAACGGTATCTGTTTTTCATGCCCAGCATCGCCCCGGCAAAGGCAAAGGCGGCGCTGGTATGGCCTGAGGGGAAGGAGAATTCTCCCGGCGGCGACACGATCAGCAGTGTCTCCGGACGCAAGTGAAAGGGCCTCGGTCTTGCAACAAGATTCTTCAGCACCCCGTTGCAGACCAGCAGGCTCAGGGCCAGGGATACCGCAATGGCAAGCCCTACCGGTCTTGTCTCTTTCCGAAGAAGCATCGCCACAGCAATCAGGACAAACACCCACCCCGCTTCCCCAAGGAAGCTCACCGCCTGCATGGCTCCATCCAGAAATCCGCATTGCAAGTGCTCCCGTATCCAGTCCAGTATCCGAAAATCCAGTTCCGTAATCACAAAATGACCTCCATCCAGAAATGATTAGCCTCATTATAATGTCAGATGAGGCCTTTTTCAATCACTCTTTTGAAATCCGGCGATCCTCCTTCGGATTCCGGTTGCTTTTTGACGATCTCCCATGTAATATAGTAGTATCCATTCCATCAACCCACAAAGGAGTGTTCCCTATGATTTCCTCCCGTCCCTTTGGCACCCTTTCCAACGGCTCCGCCGTCACCTGCTACCGGCTCACCGGCAGCGGCGGCGCATATGTGGATATTCTTGACTACGGCGCCACCGTTCAGTCCATCGTGGTTCCCGACCGAAGCGGCAAGCTCACCGATGTGGCCTTGGGCTATAACAACCCCGGGGGCTATGAAAAGGGCACCTGCTTTCTGGGCTGCACCGTGGGCCGGCACGCAAACCGTATTGGCGGCGGCAGCTTCACCCTGGATGGTAATTCCTATCAGCTGGAGAAAAACGACGGGGAAAACAATCTCCACAGCGGCCCCAATGGTTATGAAAAGCGCTTCTTCCAGCCAGAGATTCAGGGGGACACACTGGTAATGAGGCTTCACTCCCCCCACATGGACCAGGGCTTTCCCGGAGCGCTGGAGCTGGCTGTAGCCTTCTCCTTCTCTCAGGACAATGCCCTGCGGATTCACTATACCGCCGTATCCACCGAGGACACCCTTGTGAACATCACCAATCACAGCTACTTTGACCTCAGCGGCGGACAGGCCCCCATGGAGCAGCTGCTGCACATCGACGCGGATTTCTACACGGAAAACGATGCGGGAACCCTCCCCACCGGCGTGATCGCCTCCGTGGGGGGAACGCCCTTTGACTTCCGCCGGGAAAAGCCCATTGGGCAGGACATCCATGCGGACCATATTCAGCTAAAGAATTGCGGCGGCTACGACCACAACTTTGTGCTGAACACTGACGGGCAGCTTCGCCCGGTGGCCACCCTCCGCAGTCCCCTCACCGGCATCAAAATGACCGTGGAAACGGACATGCCCGGCATCCAGTTCTATTCCGGCAACTCATTAACCGACGCAAACGGCAAAAACGGCGGTTACAGCCCCCGGGACGGGGTTGCGCTGGAATCCCAGTTCTTCCCCAACGGCATGGCGTTCCATCATTTCCCCCATCCGATACTCCGGGCCGGGGAAACCTGGGACCACACCACCATTTATCACTTCGCATAAACAGTTCTCCCGGAATTCCAGTTGGAGTTCCGGGAGATGTTTTTTTATTCCTCTGCGCTTCTGGTCTCAGAAAGCACCAGGCCGGGATTCTTTTTGATGTTGAAGTCAATGCTCCAATAGCTGGAGAATACCAGCAGGCTGCGTCCCATGTAGTCCTCCAGCAGCTCCGCGTCGGAGCTGAGGTTCAGATCCTTGGGATCGCAGGGGCATTCCTCGATAAACCGCAGATACTCATAGGGCAGATTGTACATCCGCAGGTCTACACCGTACTCGTTCTTCATGCGATACTGGAACACGTCAAACTGCAGGGTGCCTACGACGCCCACAATGACCTCCTCCATGCCGGTGTTTGGCACCTTGAAGATCTGAATGGCGCCCTCCTGGGCGATCTGCTCCGTGCCCTTGATGAACTGCTTGCGCTTCATGGTGTCCTTGGGGGATACCCGGGTGAAGTGCTCCGGAGCAAAGGTGGGAATGCCTTCAAACTTAAACTTCTTTCCGGGAGCGCACAGGGTATCGCCGATGGCATAGAGGCCCGGATCGAACACGCCGATGATGTCGCCGGCGTAGGCCTCCTCAATGATCTCACGGTCCTGGGCCATCAGCTGCTGGGGCTGGGACAGACGCTGCTTTTTGCCCCCCTGCACATGGTATACCTCCATGTCGCGAGTGAACTTGCCGGAGGTGATACGCATAAAGGCAATGCGGTCCCGATGGGCCTTGTTCATGTTTGCCTGAATTTTGAACACAAAGGCGGAGAAGTCCTCGGAGAAGGGATCAATGACCTGATCCCCGGCCTTCCGGGCCAAAGGCGGCGTGGTCATGTTCAGGAACTCGTTCAGGAACGGTTCCACACCGAAGGTGGTCAGGGCGGAGCCAAAGAACACGGGGCTCTGCTGGCCGGCACGAACCTTTTCCAGATCAAATTCCGCACCTGCGCTGAGCAGCTCCACCTCTTCCTTCAGCTGCTCCCACTTCTTTTCCCCGATGATCTCAGCCATCCGGGGGTCCTCCAGAGAGATCTCCTCAGCGGCGCTGCGGCTCTTGAAGGAGGTATCAGTAAACCGGAGGATCTTGTCAGAGGGCCGGTCATAGACGCCCTCAAACTCCTTGCCGGAGCCAATGGGCCAGTTGATGGGGCAGGTTTCAATGCCCAGCTCCATCTCGATTTGCTCGCAAAGCTCGAAGGGGTCCCGGGCGTCCCGGTCCATTTTGTTGATAAAGGTGAAAATCGGAATGTGGCGAAGGGTGCAGACCTTGAAGAGCTTTCTGGTCTGGGCCTCAACGCCCTTGCTGGCATCAATGACCATGACGGCAGAGTCCGCTGCCATCAGGGTACGGTAGGTGTCCTCTGAGAAGTCCTGATGGCCGGGGGTATCCAGAATGTTGATACAGTAGCCCCCGTAGTTGAACTGGAGCACCGAGGATGTGACGGAAATACCGCGCTGCTTTTCGATTTCCATCCAGTCGGAGACTGCCGCCCGGGAATTTTTCTTACCCTTGACCACGCCAGCCTGAGCAATGGCGCCTCCGTACAGGAGGAATTTCTCCGTCAGGGTGGTTTTACCAGCATCGGGGTGGGAGATAATGGCGAAGGTACGCCGTTTTGTAATTGCTTCCTGTGTTGTCATATAGTATTCCCTCCATGAATCGGGATGATATTTTCAGTAGTGAACAAAAAACAACGATCTCTACATTGGTGCAGCTCCTTTTCGATACGTGAGTGAGAAACAATCTCCAGAAAAATCAACCATCCGCCGTGGGGTTCTATTCGATACTGTTTTCCTTTGCGGTGTTGATGGAGGCAATGAGAATTCGGCGAATAGAACCACTGTCGTGTAATACGCTTTTGGCTTTGTCTCCAGACAGGATGTTTGCTTTTTGCGCTATTTCAATCCAGTATTCTGTTTCATAGCATTCTTTTAAAGCAATCTGCAATTTGGCGATGAAATCGGGACGGCTATGCGCATATTTTGCCTCACGTATATTTGCCCCTATACTCGTACCGCTTCTTTCAAGTTGATTGGATAACGAGTAATGTCCTTTTATACTATCAGTCAACTCCAATATTTTAACAGCAAATTCCGTAGATAAATCGGCAAGCTTATTCTCAGCCATATCGATCACCTCTTTGCACAGATTGTACCATAACAGAGATGTGTTTTCAATGAAATCGCGCAAAGCGCGATGAAATCCGAGGATTCTCGGATGAAATCTGCTTTGCAGATGAAATTAAATCCACCCATCCGCCGTCGAGGCGGATTTCATCTCCTCGGGAGATTTCATCAGCAACGCTGATTTCGTCCACCCGACAGGGTGGATTTAGCTGAAAAGAAACACCTTTTGCCAAACAGGCAAAAGGTGTTTCTTTTCTGGTGACCCCGACGAGAATCGAACTCGTGTTACAGCCGTGAAAGGGCCGTGTCTTAACCTCTTGACCACGGGGCCAGCGGCCGACGCTATTTGCATCAGACTTAAAACAAGGGCGGAAAAATTTCCGCCCTGTTTGGTAGCGGCAACTGGACTCGAACCAGTGACACTCCGGGTATGAACCGAATGCTCTACCAACTGAGCTATGCCGCCATATTGTGCTCCCAAAAGAGCAATGCCTATTATAGGCTAAGTTTCCCCATTTGTCAAGAAAAAAATGAAAAATTCTTATGACTACTTTTTCCTTCCCCGGTGCATACTACCTGCGGGGGGATTGACGTGAAAAAAGTGCTGTATAAAATCTGGAAGAACACCGTGCTGTTTTATATTGGCGGCATGTGCTACATTTGCCTGGAGCTGCTGTGGCGGAGCTGGAGCCACGGGGCCATGTTCCCGGTGGGCGGTATCTGCTTCCTGCTGATCGGGCATATTGAGTCTTTTTTTCCGGGACTTCCCCAGTTTCCCCGGGCAGTGCTGGGTGCTGTCCTTGTGACGCTGGTGGAGCTGGTTTCCGGGGCCTTTCTGAACCTGTATCTGGGGCTGAACATCTGGGACTACGGTACCATGGCCTATAATCTTCTGGGGCAGATCTGCCCGGCCTTTTTCTTTCTCTGGTTCTTCGTGTCCGGCGCGGCAAACCTGCTGGACCTGGGACTGCGCCGGATGCTCTTTGGAGAAAAGCGAGCACTGGCCCCTTTGATTTAGCACCAAAATGCGCTCTCCTGTTGCCTTTGTTCCTTTCCGGAAAAACATTTTGCCATGAAAGCATTTTCGTGGTAAAGTGAACTTGAATCCACCCGGTTTCACCGGAATCATTGGAAAGCGAGGTAATCACTATGGATATTATGAAGCCCAGACCCGATCCCATTGCCCCCGAGCCGGAGGTTGAGGCCCGCATGGCCGGGGAATCCGCCTATACAGTCATTGGCGACACAGTCACCGACCGGAGAACAGATACCTCTCTGTATGCCTCCACAGGTGTCGCCGGTTCCTCCGCCATCTACACCCGCGACGGCGGCACCGTTTATCTGAAGGACGCCGAAATCCATGGCTACGGTGAGATGACCGAGGCCGACCTTCGCAATGAGCTGGGCAGCAAATACGGCTTCTGTGCCGCTGTGCTGGCCAACCAGAAAACCAGTCATGTGACACTGGTGAACCCCAAAATCGTCTGCCACGAAAGCTCCACTGCCAACGGCGCATATGCCATTTTCCAGGGTGCCATCGTTATTGAGGGCGGCACCATCGACACCTGCAACCGTCAGGGCCACGGTGTTGACGCCTCCTACGGAGGCCATGTGTACTGCAACGGCACCAAAATTCACACCGGCGGCCGGAACTCCGGCGCACTGGCCACTGACTTCCAGGGGGGCTATATCACCGTCCGTGACATTGACGCCGTCACTGAGATTGCCGGTTCCCCCGGTATCTACACAGCAGGCAAGTCCATCATCACTGCCTACAACTCCAAATTCGTCTCCAAGGGCTGCGAAGCCGTGATGGTAGCCCATTCTCTGGGCCACACCTACCTGTACAATTGTGACATGACCGGCACCGTTGCCCTGAATACCCACAACTCCATGAGTCCCGAGTATTCCTACATCCACATGTACGGCGGCAAGCTGGCCTCCACCGAAGGCTCCATCCTCTGTGCCGAGGACGGCAAGGCCGTCATGAATCTGGACGGTGTTGCATGTGCCCACGCCGCCGACGGCAACTTTACCTTTGCAAAGGCAGGAGGTCGTCTGGTGGCAAATCTCTACAGCATGAATGTCACCGGCAATCTCTCCCGGGAGCAGAAGTCCTATCTGGAGGTCAATCTGAAGGCCGCCTCCGTCACCGGCGCTGCCGATGCAACGGTGCTTTCTCTGGATGCCGCCTCCGGCTGGACTGTCACCGGCGACAGCCGCGTAGCAAAGCTGACCCTTGCAGAGGGCGCAGTCATCAAGGCCGACGCTCCCGTCACTGTCACCTACGGCACACTGGAGGGCGCGCTTCCCCAAGCCGAAAACGTGACCTTTGTGCAGGATTCCGCTGTTGTGGATGATTATGAAGCCAAGAAAATGGGGCCTCCTCCCGGAATGCCCGGTATGCCCGGCGGCCCCGGGATGCCTCCTCCCCCGCCCGGTATGTAATACCTGAAACCGCAAAAATGCCCGGCCACAAAAGTGGCCGGGCAAATGTTGTTATGTGGCTCTCTAACAGCTTGTGTCAGAGATTAGTGCTCCCAGTTGTAGCCGGTGAACTCAGCAGCAACCTCGAGAATCTTGGTCATACCCTCGGTCTTGCCGTTGGGCTCTGCGGTAGCCAGAGCGGAAGCAGCCTTAGCCTCGAAGACAGCAGCCCAGATGCGGTCAATGTCATCCTGAGACAGCTCAACGATCTTGTGGCCGGTAGCGTCCTCAATGGTCTTCAGGTCGGAAGCGATGGCATCGTCATAGATGCCGGCAGAATACTGCTCAACCTCGGTGCAGGCAGCCTGGATAGCCTCGCGCTGAGCGTCGGTCAGGCTGTTCCACCAGTCGAGGTTTGCAGTGAACATGTTACCGGCAGCATAGGTGCCGTCCACGGACCAGTAGCCGGCAACATCCTGCCAACCCATGGAGACCATGGGAGCCAGGCCCATCTGGGAAGCGTCGATCAGACCACGCTGCAGAGCGTCATAGGTGTCGCCAGGGCCAACAGAGGTGACCTGGAAGCCCAGAGCCTCGAAGATTGCAGCGTCCATGTTGCCGAAGGAGCCGGAGCCAGCGATCAAGGAGTCCAGATCGGTGTACTCAAAGGTTGCGCAGAAAGCGTTTGCGCCGCCAGCCAGAACGTTCAGGTAGATGATGCCGTTGTCAGCAGCCTCCTGCTGAATGAGCGCAGAGGTCTCGGGATTCTTGAACATCAGCTCATCGAAGTAAGCCAGAGCCTGAGCAGTGCCGCCGGGAGCGAAGCCGGGGAAGCCCAGATAGTTCAGGGTGCCAACGTGAGGCATGTGGCCCAGAGGAGTCATGTTGACAGCGCCGGAAGAGATGCCTTCCAGAGCGCCGAAATCATCAAATACGGTGCCGCCCCAGTAGATGTTCATGGTGATAGCGCCGTCGGTGATCTTGGAGAGGTACTCCTCAAAGTGCTTGATCAGCATGCCGCCGGTCTCAGTCTCATTGAAAACGGTGGAGAAGGTGATCTCCAGGGGATCGCAGGCGATGACCTCGCCCTCAGCGGGGAGCTCAGCGTCGGCAGCGGAAGTCTCAGCGTCGGCAGCAGGAGCCTCAGCGTCAGCGGGAGCCTCAGCGGGAGCCTCAGCAGCGGACTCTGCGGGAGCAGCAGCGGACTCGGCAGGTGCAGCGGACTCAGCGGAGCCGCAGGCAGCCAGACCCAGAACCATGCAGCAAGCCAGCAGCAGTGCAAGAATCTTCTTGATCTTCATTTGTATCCTCCTAAATGAATGATTTATTGTTGTCGCATAAAGCATGCGTTACAACCGGTTACATACCCGGAGCTCCCAGCAGGGAGGGCAGGAAGGTGACGATCTGCGGGAACAGAGCGATCAGAATGACCACTGCCAGTTCGCAGATAAAGTACGGTACAACGCCCTTGAAGATATCGGAGGGGTTGACGCGCAGAGCATTTGCGGTAGCAAATACGTTCATACCGATGGGGGGAGTCAGGCCTGCGATCTCACACATGAAGCACAGTGCAATGACCAGAACGTAGGGGCTGTAGCCCACAGCGTTCAGCACAGGGAAGACAACAGGCACGGTAATGATGATGATGGAAACGATGTCCATAACGCAGCCGCAGAAGATGTACAGCAGGACCACCAGCATAAAGATGAAGAATGCGGGAGCATTGACACCTGCGATCAGGTTTGCCAGCGTCTTTGCAAGACCGGTAGCTGCAATGAAGGAACCGAAAAGCTGGCCGGCAACGATGATGGGGAAGATGCCGGACTCCATGGTAGCAGACTCCCAGATGCTGTGGGCAATGGTCTTCAGGGGAACACGCTTCACCAGAGCATATATACACACAGCCATAGCGCCGATGGCACCGCCCACGGTGGCGGTGAACAGTCCGGCGAAGGTACCGCCGATGATGATGCCGAACAGGCAGAGAATGGGAATCAGGAGCCGCAGGCTCTTGAGCTTCTCGCTGACGGGAACCTTTTCACCGGTGGAGGGAGGAATGGTGCCGGGCTTGAATCTGCCGATGAGACGAATGGTGATACAGAGCATCACAGCGGTCAGGAGACCCGGGATAATGCCGCCCATGAGCGCAGTACCGACGCTCATCTGAATGGGAGAAATGAGGCAGTACATAATAATTGCCATGGAGGGGGGAATCAGGGTGCTGAGGGCACCGGAAGCAGCGATACAGCCCATGGAGTAATTCCGGTCATAGCCGGCGGCCTCCAGCTCAGGCATAGCCAGCTTGCCGAAGACAATGTTGCCTGCAACGGAAGAACCGGAGCATGCGCCGAAGACAGCGTTTGCCGCAACAACGGTGAAGAGCTGACCGCCCTTGATTCTGCCCAGCCATGCCTTCATGGCCGCAAAGGCGCCGCCCGCGATACCCGTTTCTCCCGCTAGCGCTCCCACCAGCATGAACATGGGAAGCACCGCATAGTTGTAGTTGGCGCCCAGATCAAAGGGAGCTGTGGTGAACTTTGCAATCATCATGGTCATATCGCCATGGAACAGAGCAATGAAGCCGCCGAAAGCAGAGGTCAGCATGGAAACGAACACAGGAATCCCTGCGAAGATCATGACCATCATGACGGCAAAGGTAACAAGACCGACTATAGCATTATAATCCATTACTGTGCCGCCTCCTCATTCTCAGCAGTCTCCGTCTTCTTCACATACAGGCGCACGGTAGCCCAGATAAAGCTCAGTGCCAGCATGAAGAAGCCAATGGAGAAGATCAGTGCAAAGGGCCACTTGGCGAAGCCAAAGCCGGTGGTGGAAGACTTTGCATGGGTGGAAATAAACTTGTTCATCTGCACAAGGCCACGATAGCCCACAAAGGCGCAGATAGCGCAGCCGATCAGATTACCGACGGTGGTAACGATGGTCTGGACAGTCTTCGGCAGACGCTTGGACAGCAGATCAATTCTGGTGTGTCCCGTATCCAGGGTTACATAGGCGCAAGCCAGAAATACCACAGGGATATGCAGGTACTGAATGATCTCAGTAGATGCGGGGATGCCCTTATGGAGAATCTTTTCGCCCAGTACGTTGAAGAACGCTACCAGCATAATGGCGATCAGGCAAACGCCGGAAACGTAAGACACATACTTAAAGATCTTCACGATCACGCTGTCCAGCTTGTCGTACAGGGTAGGACTCTGTTTGGACAAAATTGGTTCCTCCTTTACTTATAGACGCCAAAAACTCCTACTGCGGAGTTTAGCACCCTAATTATGCACACCTTTCGACAATTTGTCAATATGCAAAATGGCTTGAAACGCAAAGTGCACAATCCTTTCGTAATGTTTTCTTCACGAAATCTACATTTTGTGATATAATCCTGTATATATGAAAAAAACGGAACTGACTTTATGTCTCTTACAGACTGTTTTCCGCAACATTTTCCAGGAGGCAACCAAATATGCTGCAACATAATCTTTCCTGTTTTGCGAGCTTTCGCTGTATCGCCGATGCCTGCCCCGACACCTGCTGTGCCGGCTGGGAGGTGGATCTGGATGAAGCAGCTTACAAAAAATACAGGTCCATGCCCGGCCCTCTTGGAGACGAGCTTCGCAGCCGCATCAAGGAGGCGGACGGCTATACCTTCTTTGAAATGGAGCAGGGCCGCTGCCCCTTTTTAAACGACCGGAATCTCTGCAGGCTGATTCTGGAGACAGGGGAAGACTGCCTTTCCACCACCTGCCGGGAGCATCCCCGGTTCTGGGCCGACTATGGCGAGCTGCGGGAGACCTGTCTTGCAGTATCCTGCCCGGAGGCCGCAAGGCTGCTGTTCGACTCGCCCTTTGAAATCATCGAGAGTGAAACCGGAGAACTGCCGGAGGAGCCCCTTGCGGATTTCGACCGACACATCCTTGACCTGCTGCTGGAATACCGGCAGGGGCTTTTTCGCATTGCCCGCTGCCACCGCCCCTTCTCCCAGCGGCTGGGGCTGATCTGGATGTCCGCAGAGCAGGAACAGGATCAGCTGGAGCTGGCAGAAAGGCTTTGGACGCCCCAGTGGGAAACCCAGAGTGTGCTTGGCACCTTCACCCATCAGTCAGAGGCATCCCCCGAGGAAGCGGAAGCCAATCTGCAACAATACTATAAATCCCTCCCCGCTCCCCAGTGGACACCGGAGCTGAAGTCCTTCCTCCGGGAAATGCTCCACATGGAATTCACCCGGGATCAGCTGAAAATCCTGATTGAAAGGGCACTTCATAACGAGGACTTCCGGCTTCTCTCCCCGCTGGACGCCCCTGCATTCGCCCCCTATGCCGAAAAGCTCCTTTGCTACTTTCTCTACCGCTATGTGCCCCGGGCCCTGTGGCATCTGGAGATTCTGGACAAGGTACGGTTCTGTGTCCTCAGCACCGCAGCGGTTCTGGCATTCACCGAGGTTCTGGAAGGCACACCTCTCCAGCGGATCACCGCCGCCGCCATTTCCTTCAGCCGGGAGGTGGAGCACTCCGACGAAAATCTGGACCGAATGCTGGATCTGGTATGCACGCTCTAACGGTAATATTCATAAATTCGTGAATATTAATGTATATTATGCATATTTTGTGCATATCGTCAAAATAATCAAGGGTTATTCTGAATTATTATTCATATTGCTCCTTGCATATCCCCGTTTTCCGTGGTATCATACGGATGCAATGAAAAAACAAAGGGTTTTCACCCCGACAATACATAGGAGGTCAGCTTTATGGCAACCAAGGAAATCAAAAAAGTTGTTCTGGCATATTCCGGCGGACTGGATACATCCATTATTATCCCCTGGCTGAAGGAGAATTACGGCAATCCTGAGATCATCGCCGTTTCCGGCGATGTGGGACAGGGCACCGAGCTGGACGGTCTGGAGGAAAAGGCCATTAAAACCGGCGCATCCAAGCTCTATGTGGAAGATCTCACCGATGAGATGGTGGACGACGTAATCATCCCCTCCATGATGATGGGCGCCAAGTATGAGGACTATCTGCTGGGCACCGCCTTTGCCCGTCCCATTATTGCAAAGCGTCTGGTGGAAATCGCCAAGGCCGAGGGTGCCGACGCCATCTGCCACGGCTGCACCGGCAAGGGCAACGATCAGGTTCGTTTTGAGCTTGCCATCAAGCGTTTTGCTCCCGAGATGAAGATCATCGCCCCCTGGCGTGAATGGGACATCAAGGGCCGTGACGAGGAGATCGACTACGCCGAGGCCCACAACGTGCCCCTGAAGATTTCCCGGGAAACCAACTACTCTAAGGACAAAAACCTGTGGCATCTGAGCCATGAGGGTCTGGATCTGGAGGACCCCGCCAACGAGCCTCAGTACGATAAGCCCGGCTTCCTGGAGATGGGCGTTTCCCCCGCCATGGCTCCCGACGCTCCCACCTATGTGACCATCGACTTTGAAAAGGGCTGGCCAGTAGCCGTGGACGGTGAGAAGATGAAGGCCTCCGACGTGATCCGGAAGCTCAACGAGCTGGGCGGCGCCAACGGCATCGGCCTGCTGGACATTGTGGAAAACCGTTTGGTGGGCATGAAGGACCGCGGCGTCTACGAGACCCCCGGCGGCACCATCCTGTACCGTGCCCATGAGGTTCTGGAGATGATTACTCTGGATAAGGACACCAAGCACATGAAGAGCAAGCTGGCCATCGACTTTGCCGACCTCATTTACAACGGCAAGTGGTTCACCCCCCTCCGGGAGGCTCTGCAGGCTTTCGCCGTGGACACCCAGAAGTATGTGACCGGCACCGTGAAGCTGAAGCTCTACAAGGGCAACATCATCACCTCCTCCGTCACCTCCCCCTGCACCCTGTACTCCGAGAATCTGGTCACATTCAATGAGTCTGACTACGACCAGAAGGATTCTCAGGGCTTCATCAACCTGTGGGGCCTGCCGGACACCGTTCAGGCCCTCCGGGAGCAGGGGAAACTATAAGGGTAACCCCGCACAATTGTGTCTGCGGCGTATGACCGCCTATTTCCGCCAGAAATTCGTTTGTAAAACCTTGAAATACACAAAGTATTCCTGCGGTTTTACACCTTTTTCTGACAAAAATATTCTGGCCATCCGCTCTTGCCAAATTGTTCGGCGTTACCCCAAGGACCCCCGATTTCGGAGCCCCGATTTCAGAACCCCGATTTTCATTCTGCGAGGCTCTACCCCGGGCCTCGCAGATGTTCACTTTTGTTTAAGGAGATTTTACTATGAAGCTATGGGCCGGACGGTTTCAGAAGGAAACCGATACCCTTGTAAATGATTTTAACTCCTCCATCGCCTTTGACGCCCGGATGTACCGGCAGGACATTGCCGGCTCCATTGCCCACGCCACCATGTTGGGCCAGCAGGGCATCATTGAAGAATCCGAGGCCGAGGCCATCATCAACGGCCTCACCGCCATCCTTCAGGACATAGAGGACGACAAGGTCCAGTTCTCCATGGAAAACGAGGACATCCATATGAACATTGAGGCCACCCTCACCCAGCGGATCGGCTCCGCAGGCAAGCGGCTTCACACCGGCCGTTCCAGAAACGATCAGGTGGCGGTGGACTTCCGCCTGTATGTGAAGCAGGAGATTCCCAAAATCGTGAACATGCTGCTGGAGCTGGAAAAGGTGCTCATTGCCAAGGCCGAGGCCAACACCCAGACGGTCATGCCCGGATACACCCATCTCCAGCGGGCCCAGCCCACCACCTTCGCCCATTACATGATGGCCTATGCCAACATGATTCGCCGGGACATCACCCGGTTTGAGGACTGTCTGGAGCGGATGGATGAATGCCCTCTGGGCGCAGGCGCTCTGGCTACCTCCTCCTATCCCATTGACCGGCAGCTGACGGCATCCCTTTTGGGCTTCAAGAAGCCCACGGAAAACTCCATGGATTCCGTTTCCGACCGTGATTTTGCCCTGGAATTCCTGTCTGCCTGCTCCATTCTCATGATGCATCTGAGCCGGTTCTCTGAGGAGATCATTCTCTGGTGCTCCTGGGAGTTCAAGTTTGTGGAGATGGACGACGCCTATTCCACCGGCTCCTCCATTATGCCCCAGAAGAAGAACCCCGACGTAGCAGAGCTGGTCCGCGGCAAAACCGGCCGTGTCTACGGCTCCCTCATCACCCTGCTCACCGTCATGAAGGGTCTGCCCCTTGCCTATAACAAGGACATGCAGGAGGACAAGGAGCCTGTATTTGACGCCATCGACACCGTGGAGCTTTGTGTTCCCGTGTTCTCCGCCATGATCTCCACCATGACCCTGCTGCCCAAGAACATGCAGCGGGCTGCATCCGGCGGTTTCATCAACGCCACCGACTGTGCCGACTACCTGACCAGAAAGGGCATGCCCTTCCGGGAGGCCTATATGATCGTGGGCAGGCTGGTCAACACCTGTATCAAGTCCGGCGATACCCTGGACACCCTGACCCTCCGGGACTTCCAGTCCGTATCCAGCCTTTTCGAGGCGGACATCTACGACGCCCTGTCCCTGAAGACCTGTGTCAACGGCAGAAGCGTCATGGGCGGCCCCGCCGAGGATGAGGTCAAGCGGCAAATTGCCTACATCCGGCAGTTCGTGGAGGAGCACACCCATGACTAAGGTATTCATCGACGGTCGGGCCGGTACCACGGGGCTTCAGATCGACAGCCGTATGAGCCTCCGGGAGGACATCTCCGTCATCACCCTGCCGGAATCTCTGAAGAAGGACCCTAATGCCCGGAAGGATGCCATTAACAGCGCGGACTTTGTGTTCCTGTGCCTGCCTGACGCAGCGGCAAAGGAAGCCGCCGCCATGGTGGAAAACAGCCACACCCGCGTCATTGACGCCTCCACCGCCCACCGCACCAATCCCGCATGGGCCTACGGCTTTCCGGAGCTGTCCGAGTCCCACCGAAAGGCCATCGAGACCGCCCAGTTCGTTGCAAATCCCGGCTGCCACGCCACAGGCTTTATCTCTCTGGTGTATCCGCTGGTGCAGATGGGAATTCTCCCCCCGGACTATCCCCTGGCAGCCCATTCCCTCACCGGTTACACCGGCGGCGGCAAGAAAATGATCGAGCAGTATGAGGCGCCTGACCGGGATGGCGAGCTGGACTCCCCCCGGCACTACGGCCTTACCCTCTCCCACAAGCACATTCCCGAAATGATGCAGGTTTGCGGTCTTACCAAAAAGCCCATCTTCTGCCCCATTGTCTGCGACTTTCCCCAGGGCATGCTGGTGACGGTGCCTCTGCACTTCGACCTGCTCCCCGGAAGCACTTCTCTGGAGAGCCTGCAAAAATCCTACACGGAATTCTACGCCGGGCAGAAAAACATCCATGTCATGCCCCTCATGGGCGAGGGAGTTCTCACCGGCGGTTGCCTTGGCAGCAACAATGTGGTGGGCTCCAACGCACTGAACATCTTTGTCTGCGGAAACGAAGGTCAGGCCATTGTCTGCGCCCAGTTCGACAATCTGGGCAAGGGTGCCTCCGGCGCAGCGGTTCAGAACCTCAATATTATGATGGGAATAGACGAAAATACCGGACTGTGATAGAATAACGGCATACTGAGCTTCAGGAGGAACTCCCTATGTCAGAGACAAAGAGCCGCAGAGCTTTTCTGGATATTGCAAAGGGCATCAGCATGGTCTGGATCGTGGCGGTACATGCCGCCGGTGCTCCCTATACCAACATTGTGGGATACATATTTCTGATTCCTCTGTGGTTTGTCTGCGCAGGCTACCTGTGGAAGGAAAAGGACACACCCCTGAGGGAGCAGCTTCCCCAGCGATGCATCCCGCTACTCCGTCCCTACCTTCTGTACAACGCCATTCTGCTGCTCCCCTATGTTCTGGACTGGCGCGGCTACTGGGCGGAAGCCCCCAAAACCGTGGTCTATGAGGTCTGCAAGCGGATTTTCGGCATTTTCTACGCCCAGGGCATTCTGTGGGCAGATGACACCTCTTCCTTTTTCCCCTTCTGTACGGTGTTCAATTATCCCCTGTGGTTTCTGCCCGCCATGGCCACCGCCTCCGCCGCATTCCTTTTGATGCTCCAGCTGAGACGGGAAAAGGGGATTTGCCTCAAAAAAATGGTGCTTCCCTGTCTGCTGATAACGGAGCTGCTGACCCTGCTTCCCATCCGGCTCCCCTGGAGCCTTGGCTCCTGCCTGTTTTCCGCCAGTCTGATGGCTGCGGGCATGTATTTCAGACGCACCGGCCTTCTGGAACGGCAGTGGAGGCGTTCCTGGCTGGAAGCCCTGTGCTATGTTGGGCTGTTCGGGCTGACCTTCCTGTTGGGCTGGCTGGACGATGCTCCCAGCACCTCCATTTTCACCTGTAATTTCGGTCCCTATGGATTTCTCAGCGTGCTGATGTTCTTCCTTGGCGGCATTTCAGGCTCTCTGGTGCTGCTGCGGGTCAGCCGCCTGCTGGAACGGTTCTCCGTAATGAAGTTCTTTTCCTTCATTGGTCGGAACACCATTCCCATTCTGGCCCTCCACCGCCTGTTTATCACCTATTATAATCGCCTATGGGAGTACTTCATCGGTCCCCGGCCGGAGCTGTCCACCCCCATGTGGTTTTTGTTCAACACCCCCCGCATTCTCATCGGAACGGCAGGCCCTCTGGTGCTTGTCTGTCTGTGCAGATTTTTGAAGAAGAAATTTCAGGCCCCGGTCAAAAACCGGGCGTCTTAACTGGAGGAATACACTATGAAATATATCTCCGGCGGTGTCACCGCCGCAAAGGGCTTCAAGGCAGCCGGCGTTCACGCCGGTGTCAAGGAAGGCTCATCTCCCGAGAAAAACGATCTGGCCCTGATCCTCTGCGACACCGAGGCCACTGCCGCTGGTGTCTACACCATGAACCGGGTCAAGGCCGCACCCATCTATGTGACCATGGAGCATCTGGAAAACGGCGTGGCAAAGGGCATCATTGCAAACTCCGGCAATGCCAACGCCTGCGCCCCTCTGGGTCATGAGAACGCCGTAAAAATGTGTGAGGCTGCTGCTTCCGCCACAGGCCT
>JAQXMD010000083.1 GCA_029012465.1 Oscillospiraceae bacterium
GAGCTTTGCATCCTGACGGAGACACATGACGATGCCGCCCAGCAGCATGATGGGGGTGGTGATGATGGTGCGGAGCAGCATCTGCATGGTCTGCTGAATCTGATTGATGTCGTTGGTGGTACGGGTAATCAGAGAGGGCGTGCCGAACTTATCCAGATCCGCCTGAGAGAAGGCCTGCACCTTCTGAAACAGGGCATGGCGCATATCCCGACCATAGGCCAGAGAGGCCTTGGTGGAGAAGTAGGTAAGACCCAGCATACACAGTCCCGCCAGAACAGACACCAGCAGCATCAAAAGACCGTATTTCACAATGGCACCGATGTTGCCGTTCATGATGCCCACATCAATGATCTTTGCGTTCAGATCCGGCAGGTACAGTTCACTGAAGGACTGGGCCCCGATGAACAGGATGGTCAGAATGACCCATCCCAGATAGGGCTTCATATACTTCAAAAAGGTTTTCAAGTGTAATCACTCCTTGCTAATGGGTAACTGCTCCCGGATGTTTTCGCCCAGCTTCAACAGAAGGCTGTTGAACAGTTCAAATTCCTCGGGAGTAAAATTGGAAAAGCAGTTCATAAAATAGGTGTCTACTGCCTTTCTGGTTTCCTCATCCATTTCGATGGCTGCTTCTGTGGGATAGATCCGGGAGATTCGCTGATCCTCCTGATCGGCCTTCCGGAGCACAAAGCCCGCCTTCTCCATCTTTTGCAGCATCACCGTGGCCGTTGCCCGCTGAATGTGCAGGGCGTCTGCCAGCTCCCGCTGGCTCATAC
The DNA here is from genome assembly GCA_029012465.1 of Oscillospiraceae bacterium. Taxonomy (GTDB): domain Bacteria; phylum Bacillota; class Clostridia; order Oscillospirales; family Oscillospiraceae; genus HGM13006. The sequence continues at coordinate 777 of JAQXMD010000083.1, forward strand.
CCGGATTGCGGATAATGGATCTCATTGCGCCGGCCTGGGCCGGTGGCAGAGCCTGGTCCGGGAATACGCCCCGGAATGCCATGTGGTGCAGCCTTGCCACAACCTCCACCCGGCGGACAGCAATATGGGTTGGCGGTTCAACGTGGTCATTATGTTCCTCCAAAGACAGGGGCTGACCCGGATCATGGGGGCCAATGAATTCCCCATCCTTCAGCCAGTCATCTTCCCTGTGGTTCATGTAACGGATACTCCTTTCTCAGCGAAACGGTTTTAGTCCTGAATGTTTTTCAGCTAACCGTATTCTAGCTAACAATTAGTGAACTAACAATACAGCATATCCTCCGGAATGTCAAGTGTTTTTGTTAGAATGCTAAAAAATATTTTTCCAGACGGGATTTGGTTTGCCATCCCCATTTCCCTGTGGTATGATACAATCAAGTACAGGAGGTAATTGATATGAATGTGCCCTATCCCCATCTGTTTTCTCCCATCACCATCGGTGGTGTGACCTTTAAGAACCGCATCTGGTCCGCTCCCGCAGGCACGCATCTTCTGGCCGGTCTGGAGGAATACCCCAACGAGGCTGTCATCGCCTATTACGCCAACAAGGCCAAGGGCGGCTCCGCCAACATCACCTTCTCCGCTCAGAACATGGACATCTACAGGCCCCAGGACGATGTGCATGCCCATGAGAATATTTTTGCCAAAAAGAATCACCCCATGTGGCGGCAGCTTACAGATGCCGTCCACTACTACGGGGCTAAAATCTCTCTGGAGCTGCTGGCCTTTGAGTACCACGGCTACACCGAGGAGGGGGAGCTGGTCTCCTACACCGTCAACGGCCACGGCAAGCGCTATCCCAAGCTGACCCGGCCTGTTATGGAGAAGATCGCCCAGACCTATGCCGAAGCAGCCGAAGCTGCTCTGAACTGCGGCTTTGACATGATCCTCATTCACTCCGGACACGGTCTGGTGCTGTCCCAGATGCTGTCCCCTAAATTCAACCACCGGAAGGACGAATTCGGCGGCAGTCTTGAAAACCGGGCCAGATTCCCCATGATGATTCTGGACGCCATCCGCCAGCGGGTGGGCCGGAAGCTCCTCATTGAATACCGCATCTCCGGCAGCGAGCTGGCCGGTGAGGATGGCTTCACCACAAAGGACTGCATCGAGTACCTGAAGATGATTCAGGACAAAATCGACATTGCCCACATCTCCTGCGGCAGCTTCTACAGCGAGACCGAGCACATCATGCACCCCAACAATTTCCTGCCTGCCGGCTGCAACGCCTATCTGGCCCGGGAAATCAAGGAAAGCGGGGAGCTTCACATCCCCATTCTGACCCTTGGCGCCTTCCAGCGGCCTGAGCTCATGGAGGAGACCATCGCCACCGGCGGAGCCGATCTGGTAGCCATGGCCCGGGGCACCATTTCCGATGCCTATGTGCCCGACAAGGCCCTTCATGGAAAAGAGGATGAGATCATCCCCTGTATCCGGTGCTTCCACTGTCTGGACTATGGCAGAAACACCGCCTTCGCCTGCTCCGTGAACCCCACCGTGGGCCGGGAATACCGGCTGAAGCTACTGGAGCAGGCTCCCACAGAACAGAAAAAGGTGGTCGTGGTGGGCGGTGGCCCAGCCGGTATGGAGGCTGCTATGGTGGCAGCCCAGCGCGGCCATACTGTGACCCTGCTGGAAAAGGAGCCTCAGCTGGGCGGCAAGCTGATCTTCTCCCGGCAGGTGGCCTTCAAGAAGGTGCTGGAGGACTTTATGGACTATCAGATCCACATGCTGGATAAGCTGGGCGTGGAGGTTCGCCTTGGCACCACCGCCACCCCGGAAATGGTGGAGGCCATGGCCCCCGACGCGGTGATTGCAGCGGTGGGCGCCGATCCCATCATTCCGCCCATTCCCGGCGTGGATGGTCCCAACGTCATCACCGCCGAGGAGGCCTATGAAAAGGGTCTGAAGGGCGAGGACATGGGACAGAATATTGCCGTCCTTGGGGGCGGTCTGGTGGGCTGTGAGACGGCTCTGTATCTGTCCATGTATCTGGGCAAGCAGGTGACGCTGGTGGAAATGGCCCGGGCCATCGCCATGGAGGAGTATTCCATCCCCCGGCAGGCTCTGGTGGAGCACATGGACGAGCATGTGAGCTACTACTGCGGTGTCCGCTGCACTGCCATCACCCCCCAAGGCATGGAAGTGGCCGACAGCTACGGAAATCACGCTCTGATTCCCGCAGATACCGTGGTGTTGGCAGCGGGTATGCGCGCCAGAAGCGCTCAGGCGGAGCAATTCCGGGGCCTAAGCCTGTTCTTTGAACCTGTGGGCGACTGCGTGGTGGCAAAGAACGTCCGGGGAGCAACCCGCTCCGGCTATGACGCCGCATCCAGAATCTGATTGTATTTTTTACACCATTCCGCAAGGGAGGCAGGCGCTTTGGACATTGATTACCTGTATGAATTCACCGTGATCGCAAAGCTGGGAAGCTTCTCCCGGGCGGCTGAGGAGCTGTGCATCTCCCAGTCCTCCCTGTCCAAGCACATGCATGTGCTGGAACAGGAGCTGGGAGTTCCTCTGCTGATCCGGAACTCCAGAAATGTGAAGATCAGCCCTGCCGGCGCTGAAATTCTGCCCATGGTGGCAGAAATGTATGCCCTGAAAAACCGGATTCAGGTGGCTGCGGACCGGCAGTCGGGCCGGGATAAAACCCTGCTGTCTATCGGCTCCATTCCGGTTATGGCCCAGTACAACATCACCGGAGTTCTGGCCCGGTTTCGCCGGGAGAATCCTGACGTTACGCTGGAGGTTCGGGAACTGGAGCAGCAGGAGCTGCGTCAGGCTCTGGACAGAGACGAGTGCGCTATGGCCTTTTCCCGGCTCAGTGCCCATCCGGAGGCGGATTTAGAGTATCTGCCCTTCTGCCGGGACTATCTGGTGGCGGTACTGCCTGTGTCCCATCCTCTGAGTGGGCAGTCCAGTCTGACACTGGAGGAGCTGCAGCACCAGAGTCTCCTGTTTCTGGACAACCGGACAGGACTCCATGCCCTCTGCGACCAGCTGTTTCAGGATGCAGGGCTGACCCCACGGGTGGTCTACACCGGCCATCGGCCCGAAAACATTGTGGAGCTCAGCGCCCAGCAGATGGGCATTGCTCTTTTGATGAAGCGGCACACGGACTATGTTCGGAATCCCGACGTGGTGTGCATTCCTCTGGAGCCAAGGGTGGAAAGCACCGTGTGTCTTGTTCGCCGGAAAGATCGGAAGCCCTCGGCCCTGGCCCGGCGCTTTTGGGATTTCGTCCGTACCCATTCGGACATTCATGCCGGAACGGAATAGAACCTTCCGCAATCTGAATTGCTGCATTTCCTGTATCCTGATAAAATGGATACAGGAAATTTTTTAGGAGTGAACCGTTGATGAAAGTACATGATTTGAGAAGCGCGCTGGAGCTGCTGAAAACCATGCCCGGTCAGCTGGTGGAGACCTCCGTCCCCGTTGACCCCATGTCAGAGCTGTCCGGTGTATACAGATATGTGGGCGCAGGCGGCACCGTGCCCCGCCCCACCAAGGTTGATGGCCCCGCCATGATCTTTCACACTGTAAAGGGCCATCCAGATGCCAGCGTTGTCATCGGCCTGCTGGCCAGCCGAACAAGAGTGGCCGCTCTGCTGGGCACCAGAAAGGAGGAGCTGGGAAAGCTCCTGTGCGCCTGTGCGAAAAACCCCATTCAGCCTGTGGTCACAGAGGAGAAAGCCCCCTGTCAGGAGGTGGTGCATCTGGCCTCCGACCCGGATTTTGACCTGTTCCGGCTGATTCCCGCTCCCACCAACACCCCTCTGGACGCAGGCCCCTACATCACCATGGGCATGTGCTACGCCACCCACCCGGACACCGGTCTTTCCGATGTGACCATCCACAGAATGTGCATTCAGAGCCGGGACGAGCTGTCCATTTTCCTGCAGCCCGGCTCCCGGCACATCGGCGCCATGGCAGAGCGGGCCACAGAGCTGGGACAGCCTCTGCCCATTTCCGTTTCCATCGGCGTGGACCCGGCCATTGAGATCGGCTCCTGCTTTGAACCCCCCACAACCCCTCTTGGCTTCAATGAGCTGTCCATTGCCGGTGCTCTTCGGAAAACCCCTGTGGTGCTCCACAAGTGCGTCTCCATCGAAGAAAACTGCATTGCAAATGCCGAGTATGTGATCGAAGGCGAGATCATCCCCGGAGTCAAGGTCGTTGAGGATCAGAATTCCCACACAGGCTACGCCATGCCTGAATTCCCCGGCTACAACGGAAAAGCCTCTTCGGAGTGCTGGCTCATCAAGGTCAAGGCCGTGACCACCCGGAAACATCCCATTATGCAGACGGTCATTGGCCCCTCTGAGGAGCATGTGAATCTGGCGGGCATCCCCACCGAGGCCAGCATCCTTGGTCTCATCGACAAGGCCCTTCCCGGAAAGATTACAAATGTCTATGCCCATGCCGCAGGCGGCGGAAAATATCTGGCGGTGCTCCAGTGCAGAAAGACCGTACCCACCGACGAGGGCAAGCAGCGTCAGGCCGCCCTGCTGGCCTTTTCCGCATTCCCGGAGCTGAAGCATGTGATTCTGGTGGATGAGGATGTGGATATCTTCGACAGCCGGGACGTGCTCTGGGCCATGACCACTCGGTTCCAGGGGGACAGGGACATCATTACCATCCCCGGTGTTCGCTGCCACCCTCTGGACCCCAGCGCCAGCCCCGAATACTCCGACTCCATCCCCGATACGGGCATCAGCTGCAAGACCATCTTTGACTGCACCGTTCCCTTCCGGCAGCAGGAGCGGTTCCGGCGGGCCGCCTTCATGGAGGTTGATCCGAAAAAGTGGCTTCCGGGTTTTGATTTCTGATTTTTCAGGAAAGGTTGAGTACATTGGCAAAACGACTGATTATCGGCATTACCGGCGCCTCCGGCGCCCCGTTGGCGCTGGAGCTTCTGCGCCTGCTGGCAGAGCATCCGGAGGTGGAGTCCCATGTGATTCTGTCCCAGTGCGGAGAGCTGACCCTGACCCATGAAACGGGCCTTGTCCGGGAGGAGCTTCAGCCCCTGTGCCACACCCTCTACAACAATCTGGATTACGGCGCAGGCCCCGCCAGCGGCAGCTTTGAGACCCTTGGCATGGTCATCATCCCCTGCAGCATGAAAACCCTTGCAGGCGTGGTCTCAGGCTACTGTGACACCCTGCTGCTTCGGGCAGCGGACGTGACCATGAAGGAGCGGCGGCCTCTGGTATTGGTTCCCCGGGAGTGTCCCTTCAGCACCCTGCACCTTCGGAATCTGACCACCGCCAGCCAACTGGGGGCCACCATCATCCCCCCGGTCCCCGCCTACTATAACCATCCGAAAACACTGGAGGACGTAAACCGTCAGGTGGCGCAAAAGGTGCTCTCCCGGTTCGGACTGGGAGCCGTAAGGGAATGGCAGGGGATGGAGCTGTGATTACCATCAAAAGGCAGCTGTTCGGGGCGGAGCTTTTCTGTACCGCAACGCCTCTGGACGAAGGACTCCATGTGCTTTTGACCGGCGGCCATAAAAGCCACATCGGCGCCATTTCCACCGCAGGGCCCGGAGAGCCTGCCCATACAAAGGGTTTCCCGGGTCACAAGGACCAGTACATTTCCGCCCCCTGGGCAGAAAGGCTTGCAGACCGGCGAAAGCAGCGGGTCTGCGTGGTCTGCGGTATCCACTATGATGACGCCACAAAGGAACAGATCGGAGAGATTCTCCATGTGACGGAGGAAATGCTGGAAGAGCTGCTGTCCCGGCTGACCAACGAAACAGACTGTCCATAAGCAAGAAAAAGGAGCTGTTGCAACGTGTTTTTGCAACAGCTCCTTGGGTTGTATCAGGTATTTTTCCAGCCCGCTCTGGTAAACAGGGCCAGCATGGGGAAGATCTCCAGTCTGCCGGCCAGCATGTCAAAGATCAGCACCAGCTTGGAAATAACGCTGTACATACTGTAGTTACAGGTGGGGCCAACCACCTCCAGACCGGGACCGATGTTGTTGAAGCAGGCCAGCACCGCCGAGAAGTTCGTGGCGACGCTCAGTCCGTCCTTGGAGATGATAATCATGCTCAGGACAATGATAATCACATAGGCCGCAAGATAGGCGTTGGTGTTGGTGAGCACCTGTTCGTCAATGGTTCTTCCGTCGGAACGGATCACCTGCACTTTGTTTGGCCGCAGGGCCTTCCGGATGCTCCGTACCAGCGACTTCATCAGCAGCAGCACACGCCCGCATTTGAGACCGCCGCCGGTACTTCCTGCACAGGCGCCGATGACCATGAGACACAGCAGTATGGACTTGGAGAAGCTGGGCCAAAGGTCAAAATCCGTGGTGGCAAAGCCCGTGGTGGTCATAATACTGGCCACCTGGAAAGCAGAATGACGGAAGGTTTCCTCCAGAGTGGCATAAAGGCCCCGAACATCCCAGGCAATCAGCAGGATGCTCACAAGCACCACACCGAAATACAGCCGAAGCTCCTCGTTCTTCACAACGGAACGGAACCGCCGGAGCAGCAGCAGGTAGTAGCAGTTGAAATTCACGCCGAACAGCAGCATGAACACCGTACAGACATTCTGGATATAGGGACTGTACCCGGCGATGCTGTCATTCCGAACGCCGAAGCCACCGGTTCCCGCCGTACCGAAGGCAGTACACACCGCATCAAATACAGGCATCTTCCCAATCAGAAGGAACGCGATGTCCAGCACTGTCAGGAAAATGTACAGGAAATACAGGATCATGGCAGAATCCCGAATGTGCGGAGTCATCTTATCCACAGAGGGTCCGGGGCTTTCCGCCCGGAGAATGTGCAGGGCAAAGCCGTCGCCTCTGGTTTCAGTGGAGGCCAGCGCCAGCAAAAACACCAGAACGCCCATGCCGCCCAACCAGTGGGTAAAGCTGCGCCAGTAGAGGATGCCCTTGGACAGAGGCTCCACTGCCGTCAGGATGGATGCACCGGTGGTGGTAAAGCCCGACACGGTTTCAAACAGGGCATCCACAAAATGGGGAATTTCCCCGGACAGCACAAAGGGCAGACACCCCATGATACTCAGTACGATCCAGCCCAGTCCAACACAGAGGAAGCCCTCTCTGGCATAGAAGATCTGCCTTGCACCCCGGCACAGCAGAAACAGGATCCCGGCTACCACAAGAATCATCCCGATGGTTTCAAGGAATGCGAATACCCCATGCATTTCGCCGCAGGCCAGACTGATGATCAGTGCCGGCACCATAAACACCGCCTCCACCAGCAGAATCCAGCTGATATAGCGGCCAATCATCTTATAATTCATGGGCTTAGTCCTCAAAGATATCGTTGAACTGGGTAATTCTCTTTTTCTGAGCGGACACCACGACCACGCTGTCGTCCAGCTGGAACATGGAATCGCCGCCGGGAATCACCAGCTGACCCCCATGACCAATGCCAACGATCAGAACATTTTTCTTCAGACGCAGATCCTTCAGGGGCTTGCCGCAGTGCTTTGCGTGCTCATCCAGCCGGAACTCGGTGGCCTCGACCTGTCCGTCGGCAATGGTGTGTACGGAAACCGCAGTGCCGGTCTTGTTGCTCAGGGCGAGGACATAGCTGACAATGGTATTGCTGCTGAGAATCTTGGGATTGACGATGCTGCCCAGGGGCAGGTCGCTGAGAATCTGGGGATTCTCCATATGGGCCAGCTTGGTGATGATCTGGGGAATGCCCAGCTTGCTGCCGTAGAGAGACACCACCATATTCAGCTCGTCCTGACCGGTGAGGGCAACCAGCGCATCCTGCTTCCGGACCCCTTCGCTCTCCAGCAGGTCCTGAGAGCTGGCGTCTCCGTGAACAATGTTGGCCTTCGGCAGAGCCTGCGCCATTTGCAGGCACCGGTCATAGTCCTTTTCCACAATGGTGGTGGCAATTCCGCTGGACAAAAGGCTTCTGGCAAGATAATAGCTGATTCGTCCGCCGCCGCAGATCATGACCCGTCTTAGTCGGTGGGTGATGATCCCAAGGCTGTTCAAAAGGTTCGTGAGATTATCGGTGGGAGCCGTAACAAAAATCCGGTCTCCCTCTTTCAGTACAAATTCGCCGTCAGGAATTGCCGCAACGCCGTTTCTGAGCACCGCGCAGACCAGGACCTTACAGCCTGCCACACGGCTCATGTTTTTCAGAGGCGTACTTTTCAGGATGCTCTTTTCATCCACCCGAAGCTCCACAATGACGGCACGATCCTTTACGAAGCTGTCTCTCTGGAGGAATCCGGGGTACTTCAACAGCCGTTCGATCTCCGCCGCAGCCTGCAGCTCCGGATTGATGGTCATGGACAGGGCAAAGGCGTCCCGGAGGGTATAGATCTGGCCGCTGTATTCCGGGTTGCGGATTCGGGCAATGGTGTGAAGCCGGTCATTGACCTGATGGGCCGTCAGACAGCACAAAAGGTTGATCTCATCCAGATTGGTCACTGCAATCAGCAGGTCCGCGGATTCCACACCCGCCTCCTGCAGCACCTCCAGCGAGGCGCAGTTGCCCTGAACGGGCATCACGTCATACCGGCTAACCAGTGAGGACAGCAGATTGGAATCCGAATCAATGACCGTAATATCATAGCCCTCGGCGCAGAGCTGTCGGGTCAGCGTCATGCCCACCTTTCCGCATCCAGCAACAATGATCTTCATATTGATACTCCCTTGCATTTTCAGTGTACCGGGGCAGACACCCCATACGGCAAACAGCGCCCAAAGTCAGGACACCAGGCAATGTGATTGGCAGATATTCAGCTCTTCAGCTGAACCTCCGGCATCAGTTCCCGTCCCACAACCTCCAGCATTCTGTCCAGCATCCCGGCTTCCTCCGGGGTGAACTGCTGCTTGATCCGCTCCATCACCTGATGGAGATACTGGCTGCTGATATTGTAGTAATCCATGTACTTCTGGGTGGGACGGAGATGATATTCCCGCCGGTCATTGGAGGACTGGATCTTCTCCACATAGCCCTTCTGCACCAGACTGTTGACCCGATAGGCCGCATTGGGGGATGAAATGTTCACAAATGTGGCAAACTCATTGATGGTGGGTTCATGCAGCGTCAGAATGACCTCCATACAGAAGGTTTCCACCGCAGTGAGGCTGGCTTCCCGCTCCTGAAACCTGGAAAACACCTGTTGATAAAAGTGCATCTTAAACTTGTTGTAAACCGTCAGAAAGCTATCCTCCAGCACATTTCTCATCTCCTTCACATTTGAAGTCAGTATAACACATCTCCATGCATTCTGCAAGAAAAACGACTGCTCCGGGCGAAACGCCGAAGCAGCCGCAGAAGGTCTTACAGCATTTTCAGAATTGCATCCTTAGGCACAACGCCCACGGAGGACTTTGCCACCTTTCCATTCTTGAACACCAGCAGTGTCGGAATGCTCATGACACCGAATTCCATGGCCAGCTGAGCCTGCTCATCCACATTGATCTTGCCGACCTTGATGTCTGTCCGCTCCTCGGCAATCTGATCCACCACCGGGGACAGCATCCGGCAGGGGCCGCACCAGGAGGCCCAGAAGTCCACCAGTACGGGAACATTGCTCTCCAGAACCTCCTTCTGGAAATTATCCTGTGTAATCGTCATTACAGCCATACAGCTTCTCCTTTCTCGTTACGCCTTGCTCTTATAGTAGAGCATACAGTGACAGTAGCCCTCAAACTCAGGGTCCGCGATCTGATCCCGGAATTCCTGACACATGCAGCGGTTTTCTTCGATGCGCTGAAGCCGGCAGGGACAGTAACCCCCAGTCCGCTTCAGTCCTTCCCGGATGGTCTTTACGACCTCCTGATCCTGATTCAATGTTACAGCCATGGGATACACCTCTTTTGTATTGGGTTTGCTTCAATATACCATAGCTTTCACAAAAAGGCTACTGGGAAATGATAAATTGGGTGCACTTTCGACAAACTTTTTTTCATCGGAAATGCTTTCTTGACAGAGCTTTTATCCTTTAGTACAATAAAGTAAAAATTATCATTCAAAGGGGTAACTCTATGAAAACGCCATTTGCCACGAAACAGCAGCTGGAGGCCATCGCCGCCTCCTATCCTACCCCCTTTCATATCTATGATGCTGAGGGAATCCGTCAGAACGCCCGTCGCCTGAAGAAGGCCTTCTCCTGGAATCCCGGCTTCCGGGAGTATTTTGCCGTGAAGGCAACCCCCACCCCGGGCATTCTGAAGCTCCTTCATCAGGAGGGCTGCGGCACGGACTGCTCCTCTCTCACAGAGCTGATGATGTCTGACCGCTGCGGCTTCCATGGAGAGGAGATCATGTTCTCCTCCAACGAAACCCCACCCGAGGAGTATGTGCTGGCTGAAAAGCTGGGGGCCACCATCAATCTCGATGACTTCACCCACATTGACTTCCTCAAGGACACCATCGGCTATATCCCCGAGACCATCTCCTGCCGCTTCAACCCCGGCGGACTGTTCCAGCTTTCCGATACCAAGGAGGGCTTTCAGGTCATGGACAACCCCGGCGACGCCAAGTACGGCTTCACCCGGGAGCAGCTCTTTGAGGGCTTCAAAAAGCTGAAGGCCATGGGCGCAAAGAATTTCGGCATCCATTCCTTCCTTGCCTCCAACACCATCTCCAATGACTATTATCCCGCTCTGGCAGGTATCCTATTCCAGCTTGCCGTGGAGCTTCAGCAGGAAACCGGCTGCCACATTGGCTTTATCAATCTCTCCGGCGGCATTGGCGTTCCCTATCGCCCGGATCAGCCCGAAAACGACATTGCCCTCATCGGCGAGGCTGTCCGTCAGCAGTATGAGAAGATTCTGGTTCCCGCAGGCATGGGCGACGTGGCCATCTACACCGAGCTGGGCCGTTTCATGCTGGCTCCCTATGGCGCGCTTGTCACCCGGGCCACCCACGAGAAGCATATCTACAAGGAATATATCGGCGTAGACGCCTGCGCTGCCAACCTGATGCGCCCTGCCATGTACGGCGCCTATCATCACATCACCGTTTTGGGCAAGGAGCATGCGCCCTGCGACCACAAATATGACGTGGTGGGCGGTCTCTGCGAAAACAACGACAAATTCGCCGTTGACCGGATGCTGCCCAAAATCGACAAGGGTGATCTGCTCTTCATCCACGACACCGGCGCTCACGGCTTCTCCATGGGCTATCAGTACAACGGCCGCCTTCGCAGCGCAGAGCTGCTGCTGGAGAAGGACGGCTCTGTGGAGCTGATTCGCCGGGCAGAAACCCCCGACGACTATTTCGCAACATTGGTCTGGTAAGCACTCCGCATTTCTTCCCGTCAGGCTCCTCTCTCAGTATGTGCCTGACGGGATTTTTGCAGCCGATTCATGCTGTTTTCTGGGGGTATTTCTTTCAAATTACATTCAATTTTTGCTGTATGTTTTCAAATTCTGCATTTCAGGGCGAATTACTTGTATTTATCTTAATAATTCGGTATAATATTTGTATATACCAAGGCATCACAATATCACTAGAATTTCCCACAAGGAGTTTTTTCCATGTTGATTCGTGAGCTAATGAATCTGGATACGCTTTCCTCCTTTCAGCTGATCTCCGGAGAAAACGGAGCAGACCGAAGCATCAAGGACGTGGTTCTGCTGGAGTATGAAAGTCTCTCCCATGAGTCCCCCGACCATTACAGGGAAGACTTGATCGTTACCACCCTCCAGGATGCCAAAGATGACCCGCAGGCCCTTTACGCCATTGTGGACCGTCTGATCCAGCTTGGGGCGGCAGGCCTTGCATATAAATCCACCTACTACACAGACCTTCCCGAAGCAGTTGTGGAACTGTCCAACCGGCAGAGCTTTCCCATTTTCCGGTTTGACGGTATGTATATGGAGGATGTGATCCTGTACATTGCCGATCTCATGCGCATTCGGTCGGAGTTTTCGATTTATGAGGAGCCGTTGTTCCGGATCCTTCAGGGCACCGCCGAAGGCTATGGTATCGAGTTTCTGTGTGCCCGGATGAATCCCAACCGGCAGAAGTTCATGAACGCCGCCTATGTCCATTCTCCGGATCTCACCTACGACTGGGTCACGTCTCTTCTGCACCGGCTTCAGCTTCGTCAGAATCAGGAGCTTCTTGCAGGCTACCGTTTCTTGCAGTTCCGCCGGGGATTCTTCATCATTTCCAATCACACGGAGGAACTTTCCCTTTCAAAAATCGCTGATTCCATCTCTGCCCTGCTGGAAAAGCTGAACTGCGATCTGAGCCGGCTTTGTATCGGCGTAGGCCGGCTGTACCGGAAATCCTCCGACTTTGACTGCGTGATCCGGGAGGCCTTCGACGCCCTGCTGTACGCCATATATCAGAAGAGGCATTCCATCGTTTACCCCCAAATGATGCTGTATCAGACCATTCTGCCTTTGGTGCGGGACAAGAGCACCCGGCAATCCATGACCCTTCGATTCCAAAAGCTCCGGGAATACGATCAGGAAAGCGGCAACGGCGTTCTGATGGCTACCCTAAAGGCCTACACAGAGTTGAACTACGACCTGCGGGCCACTGCATCCCTTCTGGGTCAGCACCCCAACACCATTCGTTACCGGCTGAAAAAGATCTGTGAGCTTACCGCCTCCCCGGTGGAAAGCGACCATGCTCTGTTTCTCATGGGAGAATTCATGCGGATGGACAACCTCAGCGCCTCTATTTTCTAAGGACATATTTTCATGATTCCAAATAACACCTTCGGGTGGGTTGCGTTTGCAGCCCACCCGAATGCATTTCATCCGTCCCCTATGGACAATTCCCTGTTGTGGTGTAGGGGCGCACCCGCATGTGCGCCCACGAACGAGGTAACACCTCCCCTTTTGTCATTCCCAGCCAGTGCGCACACTGGCGCAGGAATCTCCGGGGTTCCGGAACGAGGAACGCACTGCTGTAGGGCGGCTTGCCCTCAAGCCGCCGCTTGTCGCAGTAAGAATCCGCCGGGGTGTTTTCGTAATCCAACTGCTGTCCTGCGCGGCGGGCTGAGGGCAGCCCGCCCTACAAAACACAATTTATCTGGTACGGAAAACGGGGCGTCGAGGACTGTATGGTCTGGTAACATAGTATACAGATTGTTCGGATACATGGTATACAGTTTCATGATAAAATAAAGGCAAAAACATCACCGGGGGAGATGATACTATGCCTTGGAAAGAGGAAACTGTGGAAAACCAAAGAAGCTCCTTTATAGCCCGTGCAATCATGCCTGGCTGCAACTTTAGCGCCCTGTGTAGGGAGTACAATATTACCCGAAATACCGGATACAAATGGCTGAAACGTTATCTATCCGGAGAGCCGCTCAGCAACTATAGCAAAGCTCCACTCTGCCGTCCAAACAAAACTTGCCCTGAGATGGAGGAGCTGATTCTGTCGGTACGGATTAAGCACCCTACATGGGGTGGAAGAAAAATTCTGCGGTATTTAGCAGACAAGGGAAATGTGAATTTGCCTGCACCGTCCACTGTCGCTTCTATTCTGAAGCGCAATGGATTCGTTACCCCGGAGCAAAGTGCATCCCACGTGCCTTTTCAGCGGTTCCAGCGGGATGCTCCCAATGATCTGTGGCAGATGGATTTCAAAGGTCATTTTGCTATGCTGGACGGTAACCGTTGCCATCCGCTGACCATGAAAGATGACCATTCCCGGAACCTGTTATGCCTGGATGCTTACGATAATGAGCGATGGGAGAGTGTAAAAGCCAGTCTTGACCGCGTTTTTCGAGAAAATGGTCTGCCAAAGACCATTTTATGCGATAACGGAGCCCCTTGGGGGGATAGTCACGGTGGCTATACACAATTTGAGCTTTGGATGATGCAAATGGATGTGCTGCCAATTCACGGTCGCCCCCTCCATCCTCAGACCCAGGGAAAAGAAGAACGCTTCCACCGGACATTGAATGAAGATCTCATAAAGAGAGTTCCTATTCGTAACCTGTCCCATGCACAGGAACTCTTTGACCATTATTTGATTGAGTTCAACACAGAGCGTCCGCACAGCGCTTTAGCCTTGGATGTTCCTGCAAAGCACTACCGCAAAAGTCCTAGAAAGGTACCCGAAAAGCTTTGCGAGCCGGAGTACGACAATGGAAAAAATCTGCGCAAAGTGAACTACAAGGGCTACATCAGCATTTGTAGACATCGCTATTATCTGAGTGAAAATTTCATAGACAGGTACATGGAATTGATTCCTTTAGAAGGGAATATCCTTGGCATCTGCTATGGAAACTTCGTAGTTGCGAAGGTGGATTTGGACGAGGAAATCTTTGTTTCCAAGAGAATTTACCGCCGCTTCCCCCAACAGTCTTAGCTTTATGCAAAGTGTATACTATGTCCCCGAACATTTGTATACCATGTGGACTATACAGAGGGCGCCGCCCCCTACGAAGCTTATCGGAAGTCGGTACAGGCGGGCGAGTAATACTCGCCCCTACGGATTCAAAAGGATGAATATGCGTATTGTTGTCACGTACATCACACCGCCCGGTCGGGGCGATTTCACCCAGCGGTCAGCTGGATTTCACAGGCCAACGGCCTATTTCACTCGGCCATAGGCCGAATTTCACTGGGCGTGTTGCAAAATGCAACACGCCCCGAATCGGCCTGTCCCGATTCGGGGGTGTGGTTCGTCCCGCCGAAGCGGAACCGGGAGATTCAGTCAGCGTGGACTCAGGCCGGAGGGGGTGCGCCATCAGGCGGGGGACCCATGGGGCCGCCCATTTCCACCACTTCGCCGTTCAGGTAACGCTCATAGGCGCCCTGCCAGACCGCAGTGACCTCGGCGATGTTCATGTCCTCGATCTTCTGCACATAGGCGTCAAATTCGCTCAGGGGCTTGGTGCCGATGACAAAGGCCAGGACGGCCTCCTCGATATAGGTCTTGATGTCGCCGTAGTACAGGTTCACCTGCTCGGAGTCGTCAGCGTTGAGCATGGTGGAGCCCATGGCCCGGCCGGTGGTCACATTGCTCTGCCAGATGGTGCTGGCAGCCTTCTGGGCCTCGTTGTAGCCGGACTGCTCACGGGTCTCGTCACGATAGAAGGGGCCACGGTCCATGCAGTACATGAACAGGGCAACGGTGGTGGACATGTCGGGGTTATTGAGCACCAGATCGGTGAACACGGGTGCGCCGTCCTCGCCATACTCAAAGCTCTCACCCTCGATGCCGTAGTTGCACAGCACTGCGCCTTCATCGGTGTACATGTAGTTGTTCCACTGCATCAGCAGCTCAGGGCACTCACACTGGGTGGAGATGGACCAGGGCGTGGAAGCGGCGTAGGTGCGCTCGTCGCCGAAGGGGATCTGATCGCCCTTGTTGCGAACCAGATCGGGCATTGCCACCAGCTGGAAGCCCTCGGTGTTGGAGGCATCCTCATAGGTTGCAATGTAGGTAACTTCGCCGTAGAACATGCCGCAGCGTTCTGCCAGAATGATATCCGTGGGCGGATTCTGGAAATCGGTGTAAGACATGAAGTCCTGCCAAATCAGGCCTTCGGCATACCAGTCGTGAACCATGGTCAGATATTCCTTGAACTCAGGCTGAATGGGGCCGTACATGACCTTGTCATCCACCTGATAGAAGGGCTCGCTCATGGCAGCGTCGGCAACCAGACCGTTGATGCCGTAGCCCTGAACAAGGCCGTTGTTGATACCGGTTGCAGCGTAGTTCAGAGCCATGGCCGCATCGGCGCCCTTCTTCTCCTTGAAGGCAACCAGCACATCGTGGAGCTCGTCATAGGTCTCGGGGATCTCCAGACCCAGCTCGTCCAGCCAGTCCTTACGGATCAGGGGGCCAAAGGTCTGGGTGGACTCGGTCTGCATGGACAGCTGGGGCATACCGGCCAGCCAGCCGCTCTCGGTGAGGGCCTCGGGGATGGCATCGGGATAGGCCTCCATGAGCTTGCAGATCTGAGGCGTCAGCTCAGGAGTCAGGTAGGGCAGAGTGTCGATGAGGATCTCGTCTGCAATGGCAGCCTCGCCGCCGTTGGTGTACAGGGAGGTTGCATTGGAAATGATGTCAGCCAGATCATCAGAGGCAACCATCAAGTTGAATTTCTCAGCCTCGGTGTCGGGGTTGCAGACGGTGAAGTCCAGACGAACGCCGGTGCGGACAGCCAGCTCGTTCCAGAGCACGCAGTCATTGCCGATGTCCTCGGTGATCTTCAGCACGTTGGGGTTGACACCCATCCACATGGTGACGGTGACTTCCTCATCGGTCAGAGGAAGCTCCACATTGCCCAGAGGATTGGCAGGCCATTGCACGTCAGAGGCGGGCTCAGCCGGTTCCGTCTCGGAGCCGCCATCCTCCCCCGCATTTGCGTCCGGGGCTTCCTCCACAGCGGGAGCTTCTTCAGCCTCGGGAGCTTCCACAGGGGCAGAAGACTCGGTCTGCGTATCAGAGGCCGCCGGGGTGGAAGCCGCAGCGCCGCCGCAGGCTGCCAGCGAGAATACCATACACAGCGCCAAAAGCATCGCAAGTGTTTTCTTCATATTTTCACTCCTTATTTCAGAATGAAATGGGGGACAGGCCCATTTGTTTCTATTATATTAAGAATCCATGAAGCATACAAGAACCAAAAAAGCCACCTGAAGTATCAAAAATAGAAAAGTGTATCCATTTTCATCTTTTTCATGGATGCGGACGGAAAAAGGACCTGCTAACGGAGGCATCATACCTCCCGCCAGCAGGTCCATATCCTTTTTATTCCGCTTCCGTCAGTACCCGGCGCACCTGGCTGAGATACCGTTCGCCGTCCCGCTGGCCGGTTTCATAGCCCAGCTTCAGATTGTCCAGGTTTCGCTCCAACTTTCCGATGGGCAGCTCAGTCTGAGGCTGTACCACAAGGATTTTCCCCTGCTTCTGAAGCTCCGCCAGCTTTTCCCGCTCGGCGGCATACAGGGCGTCCTCATGGATCAGCTTCTCCACCAGCAGCGGATCGCTGTGATAGAACCGGCGGGCAAGCCGTTCCACCAGCCGGGAGGGCTTTTTCTTCCGGTAGCTTAGTCTCCGGGTCAGGACAATCACCGCCCGGTCATACTCCGGATGCTCGTCCAGAAACTCCAGTCCAAGCCGGGAGGCAATGCCGCCGTCCAGATATTTCTCTCCGTCGATAGTCACCTTTCGGCAGAGATACTGCATGGAGGCCGATGCCGCCACCGCCGCCAGAAAGTCCGGACAGGTATCCCGATCCAGAAATTCCGCCTCTGCTGTCCGGCAGTTGGTGGCCACTGCGTAGAATTTCCGCTCCGGGCTCCAGAAGGTCTCGCTGTCAAAGGGCAGCACCTTCTGGAGATCCTTCAGGATGAAGTCAAAGCCCACCAGATTGCGTTCCTTTCGCAGTGCCTTTCCGCCCACATACCGGGGGTCCATGCCGTAATCCAGCACAATGTCCCGGCACCGTCCGGGCTGCTTTGCCACATACCCCATACCGTTGAGGGCTCCTGCGGAAATTCCCACAACACAGTCCGGGTAAAGCCCGTTTTCCATAAATACGTCCAGTACACCGGAGGTGTAGATACCCCGATAGGAGCCTCCCTCCAAAAGCATGACGCTTTTCACAAAAAGAACCTTCTTTCTTATTCAGTCCGCTCCGGCTCCCTGCGGAGCATCCGCTGCACGGAGCCGCACCGGAGAATCACGCCCAGAATCCGCACGGCAGATCTCTGAAGGGCCTCAATGGTCAGCTTCTCACTGTACTCCTTCAGCCCCCGGTTGGCAGTGGGCTCCTCGGAGGCCAGCGCCTCGGCGATCTCCTTCACTACACCTGCTCCGCCGGGCTGGATCATGTCGTTTCCGGCGCAGATGGACAGAGCCGGCATACTGATGCCGCCGCCCCAGTCGGTCATAATGAAGCCCTTGAAGCCCCATTCGTCCCGGCAGATGGCGGTACAGAGATCATAGTTGTTTGCAGAGGGCACCCCGTTGATGTCGTTATAGGAGGTCATAATGGCATAGGGCTGTGCCTCCTTCACGGCAATCTCAAAGCCCCGGAGATAGATCTCCCTAAGGGCTCTCTGGGATACCAAATCGTTGGAGTTGGTGCGGAGCTGCTCCTGATTGTTGCCAGCAAAATGCTTGATGGTGACGCCTACGCCATTCTTCTGAACGCCCTTGGTAATTGCTGCGGCACAGAAGCCAGTCACCAGCGGGTCTTCCGAAAAGTATTCAAAATTCCGTCCGCAGAGAGGATTTCTGTGGATATTCATGCCAGGAGCCAGCCACAGTTCCACGCCGTATTCCAGCATTTCCTCTGCAACGGCATTGCCGAACCGGCGAAGCACATCCTCATCCCAGCTGCATGCCAGCAGAGAGCCTACGGGGAAAGCGGTACACAGCTGCATACCGGTGACTTCCCCCGCTTCATTTTTCAGCTTCTGGCTGATGCGGATGCCCGCAGGGCCGTCGGCCAGAGAGATGGGGGGAATGCCGTACTTCTCATAGAGATCGGCGGTTTCACCGGCAGCGCCGGGAACCTTCATGCCGCCGCCTCCCAGAATGCCGTTGAAGGGCGGCGCAAAGTCCGGAGCCTCCACGATGCCCTCCGGCATGCCGGACAGATCCATGCCGATGCCGCAGGCCAGTGCGCATAGGTCGGAGGCATCCATGGATGCCACGAACTCGCTGAGGCTGCATTTTTCCCGGAGCACATCGGCAAGCCGCAGGTTCGTTCTGCCCCGGGTCAGGGGCTTTCTGTTGTTCTTGTAATGGGCGCAGGTTTTGCGGAAATCTCTTGCGGACAGGCGGATTGCGTGATTTCTGGCAAAGGCCAGCTCCTCCTGCTCTCCGGTATAGGTGTAGGAGGGAACGCCATCGGGATGGATGGTCTCAAAGCCCTCGGGCACACTGCCCATACGGTCAGAGAGCACCCGTGTGGTCACATCCTGGGGCAGATACACTGCGCCGCATACGGTGGTAGATCGGCTGTCGAAGCCCAGACGCACATAGTAATAGCCCTTTTCCAGCACATAGCTGTGGGTTGCTTCGTCAAAGGAGGCGAAGTCCGACAGCTGAAAGCTCAGGTTTACCTGCTCCTCCTCACCGGGGCTGAGCAGGCCGGTTTTCCGGAAGGCAGCCAGCTTCTGGAGGGGCTGTACCAGTCTCCCCTGGGGACAGCTCAGGTATGCCTGCACCACCTGACGGGCGGGATACACGCTGCCGCTGTTCTCCACCACAGCGGACACACTGATGGTATCTCCGGTGGCGCCAAAGGAATAAGCCGACAGCTCCGTCTTGCCGTAGCCAAGGCCATAGCCAAAGGGATAGAGCACCTGCTGTCCAAAGGAGTCAAAGTACCGGTAGCCCACAAAGATGTCATCGGTGTAGGAGACGTTGATCTGCTCCTGCTGCTGACCCATGGTGGTGTTCACATTGCCGTTATAGTGAGTTTTGCTGTATTCGTCGGCTGCTGGATACTGGGTATAGGCCAGGGGCCAGGTATCCGTCAGATGACCGGAGGGCATCACCCCGCCGGTGAGCACATCGGCCACGGCTCCGGCGTCCTGTCCGGGCAGGCCCATGAACAGAATCGCGGAGAATTTGGAGGCATAGTCGGCAATCTCCAGATACCCGGCGGTGTTCAGCAGGAGAATGGATTTCTCGAACTGCTCCGTGACCAGATCCATCAGCTGCCGCTCCTTGTCGGTGAGATAGATCATGCCCTTCTCGGCCCGCATGTCGGCGCCCTCACCTGCCACACGGGTCAGAACCACAATGGCGGCATCATTTCCCACGGCGAAGCTGCGAATCTCCTCCCGGCTCAGGGGCATTTCCTCATTGTAGTAGCCCTTGGGCTCCATAAAGCCCTCCACGCACATATTCTCGTGGGCCAGACACCAGGTGCGGTATTTTCGGGCCAGCAGACCATCAGGATTCAGGCTGGGGCAGGCTTCGATGCCCTCCAGCAGGGAGATGGTCTTCAGATTGTTCACATTGCCGGAGCCGGTGCCGCCCTTGACCGTATAGATCTGCCCAACACCGAACAGCGCCACGGACACAGGCTCCTCAGAGCTGCCCAGCAAAGGCAGGGTATTGTTCACATTGCGAAGAAGCACCATGCTTTCCGCGGCCAGCTGGCGGGAAATGGCGGCATTCTTCAGCATTCGCACAGAAGCTTCCATGGAATTGAACCTCCTAATATCGTTATTGTCTTGAAAAAGTTCATAATCATTCAGGATAACTATACACGAAAATGACCTTCTGTGCAACGGTTTTGTTGGGAGAATCTTCAGGGAATTGGGCGAGGGAAAATGTCCCTGTAGGGCGGCTTGCCCTCAAGCTGCCGTTTGCAGGCAGTACGAATATGCCGGAACAGTTTTGTGAACAGGCTGCTGAACGGCGCGGCGGGCTGAGGGCAGCCCGCCCTACAATTCGATGCGAATGTATGTGCTTTTGTTGTCACTCACATCAGCTCCGGCCCAACGGGGCGATTTCACCCGGCCAAGGGACGGATTTCATTCAGCCCTCCCCGGCCGGATTTCATCTGACCGAACGTCAGATTTCACTGGGGTATCAGTCCCCAGTCCATCCTCAGTCAGCCTCTCGGCTGACAGTTCCTTCTCCAAGGAGCTATGGCAGCAAAACAGGAGGCCGGTTCCCCGGCCTCCCAAGCGCTAATTATTATCAGATGCTGATCGCCGCGGCAAATGCAGCCCGTACAGCCTTCTGTACATTTGCAGCCTTGTCGCAGTCGCCCACGGTGTACAGCCGGTATTCCGGCGCGTACAGGGCGGTTGCCTCCGCTGCTCTGGGCTTCATGCCCGCCGCCATGACCACGCTGTCCGCAGCCAACAGCTGGGTTTTGCCCTCGGCATCCACAAAGCGCACGCCCTCGTCGGTGATGCCGGTGCAGCGGCCGCCGGTGACGGTTTTCAGGTTCTCATGGTAATTCATGTTCCGGGTCAGACGGTTCCGGTAGGATGCGGAGGCGTCCACAAGAATCTTCGGCTGCATCTCCAGCACAGTCACATCGTGGCCCTGCTCCACCAGATGGAGTGCCGTTTCACAGCCCACCTGACCGCCGCCGATGACCACAACGTTCTTGCCCAGCTTGTCCTCATTTCCATAGACAGCGGGAGCGGCAGTGGTTTTCTCAGCCCCGGGCAGGGGCAGCTGGAGGGGATCGGCACCAAGGGCGGCGATGACGACCTCATAGCCCCCTGCAATAAGCATTTCCTTTGTGGCCCTGACCCCCAGCTTCACATCAACAGCGGACTTACGAAGCTGTGCAATGAGCCAGTTCTTATACTTTGCCAGAGAGTGCTTGAAGGAGGCGTAATCCGCAAAGTTCAGCTGACCGCCCAGCACGTCCTTTTCCTCAAAGAGCGTGACCCTGTGGCCTCTTTCCGCCAGAGTTAGGGCAGCCTGCATACCGGCAGGGCCGCCGCCCACAACCGCAACGTTTTTCTTTGTAACGGGGGGCTTGTCAATGGCCTCCAGCTTGTGCTCAATGCCCATCACCGGGTTCACGGTGCACACAAAGGTGATGCCGTCAATGCAGGCCGAGTCATGGCAGCGCATACACTTGACACAGGGCACCACATCCTCGCCCCGGTTTTCATAGGCCTTGGTGCCCAGATTGGGGTCAGCCAGCCAGCCACGGGCCATGGAGATCAGATCCGCCTTGCCCTCAGCAATGGCAGCTTCCATCTCGTCCAGATCCTGATAACCGCCGATGGTCAGCACGGGGATCTTCGCGCCGCTCTTCTTAATGGCCTCGGCCATCCACAGGTTGGGGGTGTCAGGCTCAAAGCTCATGCAGTGGGCCTCCCAGCCGGTGCCCGCATGGACATGGAGAATATCCGCATGGCCTTCCACGATCTTTGCCATCTGGCAGGCATCGTCGATGGTAAAGCCTGCTCCCTCGGGCAGCTGACCGGACATCCGCAGCTCAATCAGGAAGTTCTTTCCTGCCGCCTCATGGATGGCATCGCAGCACTCGTTCAGGAACCGGAGCCGGTTTTCAAGGCTCTGAGGGCCGTATTCATCGGTACGCTTGTTGGTGCGAAGGCTCAGGAAGCCGCCGAACAGGCCCATGTCATAGGCCATATGGAGCATGCACATATCATAGCCGATCCGTTTGAGGATTTTTACCTGATCCTTCAGATTCTGCTTGATATCCGCCAGCATTTCCTTCGTCAGCTCCTTGGTGGGCTGGCCGGGAATCATGCCGGGGCCAGGAACCATCAGCCCCGCGGACACGAAGTAGCCGGGCTCCTTGGTGGCCGCCTGAATCTCCATGGAGGCCTTGGCTCCATAGAAGTGGATGGCATCCGCCAGCTGGGCCAGGTAGTGCTGGCTGTGGCCGATGTACAGGTCATAGGCCATATGATCCTTGTCGGGGGTCACAGGATAGGCCCCAGTGCCGGAGCAGGTGACAACAGCCGCGCCGCCCTTTGCCTTATTGGCATAATGGGTAATGATGGCGTCTGTGGGGTATAGCTCGCCGCCCTGGAGGGCATGAAGTCCCATGGGCGCTGTGAAAATGCGGTTCCGGAAGACAACATTTCCGATCTGGAAGGGAGAAAGCAGATTCGCATAGCGATTGGCCATAGATAACACTCCTCATTGATAAAGTTCGATGACTAAATTATACGGCATTCCGAAGGGCTCCGCAAGAATTAATACAGGCTCTATCCTACATTTTGTGCGCTTTCGGCACCTCCCAACCTGCAAAATAGACAAAAATACGCAAAATGATGCAGCAGCTGCAACAATATTAATTTTCTATGATTTTTATGTCATTTTTCACTTGTCAAATCCCCCAAAACAGATTATAATGAGCATAGCCATTCCAAACGTATCATACATGTTGTTTTCCCAAAAACATGATTATAGGAGGAACCAGAAATGGGCAGTAAGATCACCATTATCGGCGCAGGCAGCGTCGGCGCAACCATCGCTTATACCCTCTCCATGGACGATATTGCTTCTGAGATCGTCATGATCGACATCAATAAGAAGAAGGCAGCCGGTGAGGTCATGGATATCGCTCAGGGCACCTGCTTCCGGGACCCCATCTCCATCATTGCCGGCGAGTATGAGGACGCCCGGGGCTCTGATATCGTCATCATCACCTCCGGCATGGCCCGGAAGCCCGGCCAGACCCGGCTGGAGCTGACCCAGACCAATGTGAACATTCTCAAATCCATCACCCCGGAGATCGTCCGGGTGGCCCCCGATGCATTCTATATTCTGGTCAGCAACCCCGTGGACATTATGACCTATGTGTTCACCAAGATCTCCGGCATCCCCGAGAATAAGATCATCGGCTCCGGCACCCTGCTGGACACCAGCCGGCTCCGCTGCGGCATGAGCGAATACTATAAGGTCGCCCAGAAGAACATCCATGCCTATGTTTTCGGCGAGCATGGGGATTCCTCCTTTGTGCCCTGGTCCACGGCCCGGATCGCCACCATAACCATTGACGATTACGAGAAGATGCTCATTGAAAAGGGTATTCAGGACAAACCCATGGATCGTGACGCCATGGAGGAGTATGTCCACAAGTCCGGCAGTCAGATCATCGCCAACAAGGGTGCAACCTTCTATGCGGTTTCCACCTCCGTCTGCAAGCTGGCCAGCATTCTGCTCTCCTCCACGGACTCGGTCTACACCGTGTCCTCCATGCTTCACGGAGAGTATGGCATTGACGATGTGTGTCTGTCCACTCTGACCCTGGTTGGCCCCGACGGCATCAAGGGCAAGGTCCCTGTAGCCCTGACAGACGCTGAACTGGTCCGTCTTCAGGCCAGCGCAAAGGCTCTGAAGGATGTCATTGCCCAGATCGAGCTGTAACCCAATCCCGAATACTACCGGAGCCGCCCCACGACCGGGGCGGCTCTTTTCCCACCATCACAAAACCTTCACAGAAACGGGCACAATTGGACGATTTCGCCCAAAATCGAACACCGGAAACCGGCCTTTCTCCCTTTTATTCAGAAACCGACATGATATAATTGTTGGTATCTCAAACGCGGGGTATCCTGCATATCCCCGCAGAAAGGTAAGGTATTCAAATGAAGAAAACACTTGCAATGCTTCTTGCTCTGTGCATGGTCTTTTCCATGGCTGCCTGCGGTGCGACCGAGTCCGCAGCATCTGCCCCTGCCGCAGAGTCCGCAGCTTCCTCTGTGGAAGCTCCCGCCGTGGAAGAGCCGGAAGCACCCGCTGCTGAAGAAGTTGAAGCATCCGCTGCAGAGCCTGAGGCTCCTGTGGAAGAAGCTGTTCCCAAGACAGAGCTGGCAATTTCCGCTGACGATGCAGTCACCGAGACCGGCTCCCTGATTCCCGCATGGGCCGGAAAAGGCGTAGAAAGCTCCTTCATTCTGGGCGCATCCATTCGCGGCGATCAGATCACCGGCAATCTTGCCGACAGCTTCACCGCCGAAAACGGCGCTGTCACCATCAGCGATGTGGCTGTCAGCTCTGAGCTGGGCGACGCCATCAACGATCAGACCGCCGTCAACACCGGCTTTGCCGCTGTGATCGGCACCGAGGCTGACACGGACGTGACCATCACCAACGCGGATCTCACCTTCTCCGACAGCTCCAACGGCGCCAACGCCAACGACTTCACCGCTCTGGGTACTGTCGTGACCGCCACCGGCTCCGAGAACACCAAGACCAGCCTGCGGATGGACAATGTAAACATCGTCACCGACGGCTTTGGCCGTGACGGCCTTGTGGTGGATGCCTATGCAAACGCTGTGGTCACCAACTCCTCCATCCTTGCAAAGGGCGCAAACCCCCTGACCGAGGCCTATGAGGGCTATGCCTCCACCGCCGCGCAGGCTTACATGATCTCTCCCCCCTGGATTCTCGGCATCTATGGCGGCGTTCGTGCTGCCAACGTGCTGGGCAACAAGAGCTCCCTGACCGTGGTTGACACCACTGTGGAGGCCGGCTCCTGGGCTGTCATCTCCACTGATGACTGCACCAACCCCACCGTCAACGTGGTTGACTCCACCCTGAAGATCACCCCCTACGATGAGGCAGCTCCTTCCGATTCCATGAACGGCGGCGCAAAGCTCTTCGGCTATGACTACAACTACGGTTCCGGCTATGGCACCTACAACATCGGTTCCTCCTACGAGAACTTCTACGGCGCAAACTTTGACGGCACCACCTACACCACCATTCTCACCGGCGCAGGCCGCACCTACTATGGTCCCTCCTACAAGGGCCTGAAGCTCACCAACGACGCCACCGGTGAAGAGGTCTACACCTATGAGGGTGAGGGCCAGGACACTGTGGTCAAGTCTGTCTTTGGCGTCATGGACCATCAGGGCGCTGACGACGTGATTCTGGACGCCGGCTCCGTATGGAACACCGAGGAAGCCTGCATTCTGGTTCGCGGCGCGCAGAACTCCACCTTCACCGTTTCCGGCGCAGAGCTGAATCCCGCTTCCGGCATCCTCTATCAGCAGATGGACGACGATGACGGCTACGGCACCTCCGGCGGCGGCGGCGACACCTCCGGTGAGCAGGGCTTTGCCAAGTGGGACGGCTCCGCGTGGGGCATGCCCACCTTCTCCTCCGGTTTCTCCGATCTGAACGAGGCCGGTTTTGTCTCCCCCACCACCGGCGGCAGCTATAACACCACCCTGAACCTGACCACCAGTGCGTCCGGCGAGGCTGTCACCTACACCGGCGACATCTTCAACGGCTCCGGCACCGGCTCCGGCACCACCCCCGGCGGCCTGATGGTCAACATCGAAGAGGGCGTTACCCTGGACGGCGCAATTTCCGCGACTTCCGCAGTTCACGGCCTGCCCTACACCCCCGAGGCTGTGGAATATCTCGACGCGCTGGCTGCTGAGTACGGCGACGGCATCGCTCCCAACGGCGGCGAGGCCTGCACCGTGAAGTATGCTCTGCTGGACAAGGACGGCAAGGTCACTGAGGACACCTCCAAGGCTGAAACCATTCAGATTCTGGAATTCACCATGAACGAATATTACATCATTTCCCATGTGGTCAACAAGCCCATGGACGGTGCAAACGTTCTGGTTACCGTAGCCGAGGGCGCAACCTGGATCGTCAGCGAGGACTGCTACATCACCGGTCTTATGAACAACGGCACCATCGAGATCGCCGACGGCGCAACCCTGTATGTAAACGGCGAACCCTATGACGGCAAGGCCACCGAGGCTGGCGACCTGTCTGCCGGCGAGGGCGGCGGCTATGTAGATACCTCCGACTGGGTCGTCGGTGAGAACTACCGTGCAGAGGCCACCGGCAAGTACGCAGAGATCACCATGGACGACGGCCTGTTCTACTATGTTGGCTCCTCCAGCATTGTCACCGGCGTTGCAATTCTTGACGTTGCCTTTGGTATGAAGGGCTGGCTGATCGTGAATGAGGACGGCAGCTACACCCTCAGCGAAGAGTATGTGGAAATGGAAGTTCAGATGGGCGGACCCGGCGGCGGCCCTGGCGGCCCCGGTGGTCCCGGCGGTGATCCCGGCATGATGCCTCCCGATGGCATGATGCCTCCTGACGGCATGCCTCCCATGTAATTGGCTGCCTCAAACAGATTTTGACATAGTTTATCCCCTGCGACATTTCGGTGACGCAGGGGATTTTGCATGTATGGAATTGTGGAACCACAGGCAAACAGGGACAGCCGACAGTGTGTAGTCCATCCTCAGTCGGCTTCGCTGACAGCTCCTTCTTGGGGGAGCTTTAGAAGTGCGTACCAGTGGGGCAACCAGAACGCCGCCTCTACGAAAATTCCCTTATTATGGCGTAGGGGCGAATATCATTCGCCCGCCACCGCATCACCGGAAACGGGCGAGTAATACTCGCCCCTACGGATTCTAAATGATGAATACGTGTATCGCTGTCACTCATATCAACACCGCCCCGCAGGGGCGATTTCACCCAGCCGCAGGCTGGATTTCACATGCGACAGCATATTTCACTCGGCCAAAGGCCGAATTTCACTGGGGCGGAAGCCCCCATTCCGGGGCGTCAGACCCCATTTGCTCTCTGGAGCCGGATATCCCGTCCAAGAAACACCAGATTGATGTACTCCCCCATGAGTCTGGAGGCAATTTGCGGGCTGTACCGCCGTGACAGCTCTCCAAGGCTCAGATTGGAGGAAATGATGGTGGGCTTTCCCTCCAAAAGCCGCCCATTGACGATGCTGTAAAGGGCCGGAGCCACAAAGGCCGTGGGCATCTCTGTGCCCAGATCGTCCAGAATCAGCAGATCACATTCCATGACCCGCTCCGCCATACGCTTTTCCTCGGGGGTTGCACCGCCGAACTTCTGCTTTTCCAGACAGGAAAACACATGGATGGCGGTGTCATAGACTACGGAATAGCCCAGCCCCACCACAGTCTTTGCAATGCAGGCAGACAGGAAGGTCTTTCCCAGACCCGTTCCCCCGTTCATCAGCAGGCTTCTGGAATGCATGGAAAACTTCCGGGCATAGTTCACGCAGGTCTCATAGATCATTTCCATCTGCTCTCTGGGGCTGATGCCGCAATTGGGGTCTATGGCTGTACTGTAATAATCCAACGAAAACTCGTCAAAATCACCGGCCTCACCGCCCAGCAGGCTGGTGAGGGTCTTTCGCTGCTCCTCCTGACAGAAGGCCCGGAAGCATTCGCACATGGTCTCGCCCACATAGCCCGTGTCACCGCATTTCCGGCACAGAGGCCCTTCCGCCAGCTCCTCTTCCCGGTATCCGGCCTGTTCCAGAATCATGGCCCGCTCCTGCTGGAGGGCCTGATTTTTTCTGCGGATATTCCGGACTGCCGCCGTGGGGTCCTCCCCATAACGGAAGGCGTGGTTCATGACCTCTGCCATGGTGCTGCGAAGGGCAATGTCCAATTCCCTTACCCGGGGATATTCCTCATACACGTCCTCCAGCTGCTGGCGCCGTTGCTGGGCATGCTGCTCCACGGAATCGGCATAGCGCCGTCTGGCCCGTGCCAGTACATCCTTTTCATAGCCCATGGTATCACTCCTTTAAGCTGTCACGGAATTTTTGCAGGTTGCTGACTGCGGCACGTTCTCCCGCTCCGGGGGTAAAGCCGGAGGTATCTGCCGGCTGTTCCGGCTGCCGGCGCTTTTCCTCGGAAACCTCCTGAGGACTGTGGAGATTCTTCTCATGCCAGTTCAGAAGGATCTTGTTCATGTACCTCCAGGCCAGCTTGCCTGTGGCCATGACGGTCTTGTCATAAGCAATTTTAATGGTGTCCACGGGAAAGCCCATTTTGATCCAGGACTGAATATACTCCCGTTCCGAATCGGACAGGGCACGGTCAAGGCCCAGTGCGCGCTTCACCTGCCCCTCGGGGGCCTGGGTTTTCAGATCCTGACTGATGTATGCGGAGGCCTGCTCCAGGGTAACGACCCCCCGGTTTGCCCAGTCATAGCACTCCTTCTCCAGCATCCGCATGGTCAACTTCCGCTGCTTGCCGTTTGCCCGGTTGTAGTATTCGTTTTTCTGGAGGCAGTGGGTCAGTGCCATGGAAACCACCTCCGGGGGCATTTTGAGATAGTCCCGGAAGCTCAGGAGGGTTTTCAGCTCCTCCCCGGTAAGTACACGGCCCAATCTCCGGCTGACCTCTCCCTGTAAAAGGGCAAAGGTGGGGTCTTTTGCGGCAAACGCGCTGATCTGCTCCGCAGTATAGTCGGGAGAACGGCTCCTGTCATAGCGAAGGGTCTGTACAGGAATGTCCATAAGGCCAAGCCGCTTCAAAAGAGACTCCGCCCAAGCCAGATTGTCCGCAGGAATCCGAAGCTCCCGCTCCGCATTTTGCAGGGTTTTGTCACCGGTTGCCCGGATATACAGATAGACCAGCGCAGCCTCGCCGTTTCCCGCCGCCAACAGCTTTCCAAGCTCCTGGGGCGTCAGGGTGATATAGTCTAAGGTCAAATTTCTGCCTCCTGTTACTGTTCAATCAGCGTAACGTTTTCCCGATGGACCTCCTGGGCCACGTTTTTGGTACTGAAGTAGTAGTCCATAATGTCCATGGCCACATAGGAATACCAGCCGCCGGTA
The DNA here is from genome assembly GCA_029012465.1 of Oscillospiraceae bacterium. Classification (GTDB taxonomy): domain Bacteria; phylum Bacillota; class Clostridia; order Oscillospirales; family Oscillospiraceae; genus HGM13006. The sequence continues at coordinate 29,843 of JAQXMD010000083.1, forward strand.
TCGCCGTGTTCAACATAGACCGCAATGGCGATCTCCGGATCGTCTGCCGGTGCCCAGCACACAAATGCCGCGTTATCGGAGCCGCCGGTACCATGCTGGGCCGTACCGGTCTTTGCGCAGACCTCAATGGGATAGCCATCCATATACTTCTGGGCAGTACCCTCTGTGACGCACATGCGCATGCCTTCCTTGATAACGGCATACTCGCTGGCATCCATCAGGTCTGTGGCCACCGGGCTGAAGCTGTTTTCCTTCACCAGGGTCTGGAAGTCAGAGGAAACGGCCCGGCGGAAGAAGGTGGCGTTGTACAGCGTGCCGCCGTTGGCCAGAGTCGCCACATACCGGCAAAGCTGCAAAGGCGTTGCCGTGGTGATGGACTGGCCAATGGCCGCCATCAGGCTGTCTGCTGCGTACCATCCGGCGTCAATGCCCTCATAGAGCTGTTCCTTCAGTTCAATGGAGGCCATCCGGCCGGTTTCCTCGATCAGCTCACTGCCGGTGGGCTGTCCGAAGCCGAAGGCCGTAGCAACCCGGTTGATGGGGCGGATGCCCATTCGGTCGCCCATGGTGTAAAAATAGATGTTACAGGACTGAGCCAGCGCCTGGGTCATGTTGACTGTGCCGTGGGTGCCGGGGTAGATCCAGCACTTGGGGGTATAGCCGTCCTCCTCATATTTGGTGTAAAGGCCATTGCCATTCACCGTCTCGTCGGGCGATACGCCATAGCGCATGGCAGCAATGGAGGTAATCATCTTAAAGGTGGAGCCAGGGGCAAAGGCAAACATCAGTGCCCGGTTGGACAGGGGGGAATCCTGTGCCGTCAGCAGCTCATCATATTTGGTGGCGTAGTCGGAGGGATCATAGGTGGGATAGTTTGCCGCCGCCCACACCTCACCGGAGTTGGGGTCCATGACCACCACAGCGCCGGTGCTGGCGTCGTAGCCGCCCTGTCCCTCCTCCTTGCCATCAGCCATGGCCTGAATCCATTTTGCCAGAGAGCTTTCTGCCAGCTCCTGCATGCCAATGTCAATGGCGGTGATGACGTTTGCGCCGGATTTCGGCTCTACCTCCCAGTACTCATCCACAACGGTGCCGTCAGAGGTCACGGTGACGACCTTCTGCCCGTCTGTACCGTGGAGGTATTCCTCAAAGGCCTCCTCGAAGCCATCCTTACCCACAGAGGCATCCATGCTGTAGTCCAGCGCCTTATAAGTGTTCTCATATTCCTCTTCCGTCATCAGACCCACATGGCCCAAAATCTGGGCTCCGAAGGTGGTATTGAACTCACGGACCGTGGTGGTGCCCACGTCCATGCCGGGAATGCCAAGCTCCTTCAGAATAGCAAGGTTTTCCGCAGAAACGTCCTCCACCACCGTGTAGGTATCCGTATAGGCGTAGCTGGGCAGATCCAGCTCATACCGGAGACCCATAATCAGCCGGGCTTCATACTCGGTATACTCATCGGAAATATGATAGGACTTTTTCATGAGCTTCGCCAGATTCTCCGCAGTCATATCCGCATCCCATTCCCGGCCCAGCAGAAATTTGCGGAAATTGTACTGCTCCTGACTGCTCAGCTCATCGATCGTATAGGTATAGGGTGTGGACATGGAAAGGGGCAGGCTCTCCTCATACTCGATGCCGTTTTTGATGCAGGTCTCCGCCAGACTCAGCAGATAGCCGTTGGGATCATCGGAGTTATAGAGCACGAAGCTCTGGAGTGTCACATAATAGGTGGCACGGTTGCTGACCAGCACCGTTCCATGCCGGTCCAGAATCTCACCTCTGGCAGCGGGAACATACTGAATATAGGTGGTGGTGCTGGCATTGCTGTAGGCATTTTCATCCGTCTCCGTCAGCTGCAGGGAAAACAGGCGGACGGAATAGATGGCCGCAACCAGAAAGATGATAAAAACTACCACACCATTACGAACGTTATTGGATCTATCCATGGAAACCTCCAATGCGGGATACTCCCCGGGTCAGGGGATAAAACAGGACACAGAAAAACACAGAGATGATGCAGGCGGGCACGAACTGATTGAAGAAGGCCCCCACAGGCAGGTCTCCGGACGCGGCCTTCACAATCACATACACCCCGTCCAGCAGCAGAATCGCCGGAGCGCTGATGCTGAAAACCGTTTTCCAGCCATTGAGCAGATACCGTTCGGTCAGCAGGCCTGCCGCTGCGCCGGTGAGCGTCAGGGCCACAATGGACCATGCGCCGTACATGCTCAGGGAGGTGCTCCAGGCCCGGAGGCATCCGGCCACCAGACCGAACATGCTCCCCCGCTCCATGCCCTCCCACAGGGCGATGGACACCACAGCCACCGGCATCACGCAGGGAACAAAGCTCAGATGCATGGCGCCGAACACGGCCCCTTCCAACAGCATTGCCAGAAGCAGTACGACCACATACAGCGTCATTTTGATTCGGTTTTGTGTTTTTTCAGACATACTGCTCCTCCCCTCTGTCAGTCGTTGATGTCATAGGCCTTGATGATAAACACCTGTTCCACGGCGTTCAGATCCACGGTGGGTGTAATAATGGCGTACTTTGCCACGTTGGTTTCGTCATCGCCAACGTCTGTGACGGAGCCGATGACCAGTCCGGGGGGATAAATGTCGCCGTCGCCGGAGGTCAGAAGCTGGTCGTTATTCCGGATCGTCGCGGAGGAGCTCAGGTAGCTTGCCCGCAGGAGGCCCTGATCCATCAGCTCAAAGGTGCCCTGGGCGATACAGGTGTAGCCGCTGCCGAAAATATAGGCGCCGATCTCAGAGGTGGTGTCCAGAATGGTGGCAACAGTGGCCCAGTTGGTGCCGGTCTCGGTGATCAGCCCCACCACCTGTCCGCTTTCCGTAATGGCGCACATGCCCTTTTGAAGGCCAGCGCTTTCGCCCTTGGAGATGGTCAGGGTGCTGCCGTAGCCGCTGCCGCCCCAGGACACCACATTGGCAATTTCAAGCTCATAGTCCGTGTGCTTTTCGGAAAGGCCCAGCAGCTCCCGGAGACGCTCGTTTTCTTCCTTGTAGGTCTGGGAATTGCGGATGTCCTCATTGCGCTTTGCCATCTCCTCTCGGAGCTGCTCATTTTCAGCCTGAAGCATCTCATAGGAAAACACATAGTTGTACAGCCGCTCCGCCTGTCGCACCAGAATGTTGACGCCATTCTTCACGGGGTTTACCACCATGGACACCACATTGTTCATGGGAGATGCCTGACCCGGCCAGAGCAGCATGCTGCCGATTGTAACCAGTGCCGCCAGCACTGCCAGAACCAGCACCACACGAACCTTTGTGCCAAAATACTTTTTCATACTGTCTCCCCCAGTACCGGGATTCCGGCTTTTCTCAGCATCAGGCCGGTTTTACAGACAGGCAGGCCCATGACATTGTAATAATCGCCCACCAGCTTCTCCACAAACATGGCCGCACAGCCCTGAATGCCGTAGGCCCCAGCTTTATCCAGGGGATCACCGGTGGCCACATACCGCCGAATCTCCTCCTGAGACATAGGACGGAAAAACACCTCTGTCTCCTCGCAGTCGCTGACGGTTCCTTTCGGTCCGCTGACGGTGATGCCGGTGAGCACCAGATGGCTCCTGCCGGAAAGAGCCGTGAGCATCTTCACCGCATCCTCCTCATCGGCAGGCTTGCCGAGGATATGGCCGTCCAGCACCACCACGGTATCCGCAGACAGTACCACAGCCTCCTCCTGAAGGGTTGCACGAACCGCCTCGGATTTCTGCCGGGACAGGCTCATGACCTCCTGCCGGGGGGTGAGGCCCGGCTCCAGGATCTCTTCTGTATTGGAGGGCTGAACCGTAAAGCTCAGGCCCATACGTTCCAGCAGCTCCGCCCGGCGGGGGGAGCCGGAAGCCAGAATCAGTTTCATAATCATTTACCTCCATGGGTCGGGGGGCTCACTCCACGCCCCGCATATAAAGTCCACGGGTACAGGTACCGGGATCGAAGCCCGCACCCTTTGTAAAGTCCTGCAGAATGGCATCCACCTGCTGGGCGCTTTCCGTGGTGAAGTTCAGTCGGAGGGCACTGAGGCCAATGGTGCTCAGAGCCGAAATTTTGTCGCCCAGATAGAGCTTTTTGCTGTTGAGGATCATGCTGCGGCAGGTATCCGCATCCCGGACCACAGGAAAATGGCTGCCCGTTCGATCCACCAGTGTGGTTTTCGTGCTGCCGCAGATGCAGGCACCGGAGCGGTTGTGAATGATACAGTTTTCCGTAATCATCAGGGGCAGACGGCCATAGGCGATCAGCTCCATGGGAATGGGCTTGCCCAAATCCCGGATCTGGGGCAGGGTCAGCTCAAAGGAAGCCGTCACAGAGGCAAGCCCCTGCTGGGCCAGATAGTTGACGGTGCCGGTGTTGAACACATTGAGGCCGAAGTCTCCCCGGACAGTGAAGCCCCGTCTCCTGAGAGAATCAATCATGCCCAGATTGCCCACCAGGACCTCCCGGACCCCCAAGGCTCTTGCTTCAGCCAGCTGCCGTCCGATGCGTTCCCATTCGTGCTCCTGAATCACCCGGGGCAGTACAGCCGCCACATGCATGCGCTGGCACATGGCCTGGACAAAGGTGTCTCCGGCCTGCAGCAGGTGCAGGGGCACATAGAGAATGGTGGGATTCGCGGCCACCAGACGCTGGGTGATCTGCTCATAGGACTGGATCTGGATGGTGATTCCGGGCCGCTGACGGGTGCCCCGCTGGGCCTCCGGCTGAATGAAGGGCAGCAGCCGGGGTTCGGCAACCTGTCCCCGGAGGGCAGAGATCATGCTCAGCGCCTCCCGGCGCATGGCGTTGAGGCTGGCCGCCGACAGAATCACCCCGGGGGTCAGCTCCACCTGGATGTCCTTTACATAGAAGGGGGTTCCGCCGGTTTTGCTGAGCCGCTGAATCAGAGACTCGGCGGTGAGGGCAGCCTTTCTGGCTGCCTCAGGCTTGTCCCCCTGAACGGATACGGTGTGTCCCTTCTCATCCCATGCATAGAGCACCGCCGGCTGTCCCGCAAGAATCTGAATGCGGAACCAGACGGGAACCCGGGGCACCTCGGCATTTTCATAGGTGCCTCTGGCCCGGGCCATAAGGCTCCGGTCCTCAGCCTCCTCCTGATGGACGCCGAACATCTCCTGCCCCTTTCGGCCGGTATAGTAGCCGTCGGTGAAGCCCTGGCGGGAAAACACCTTGTAGAGGTCCTTCAGCTGCTGGGGCGTCACAGCCCGGCCCATGGCAGCATCCTTGTAAATCTTCGTGGCAATGGCCACATATTCGGCCCGCTTCATGCGGCCTTCGATCTTGATACAGGCCACGCCCAGCTGCTCCAGCTCCCGGAGATAGCCCACCAGACAGTTGTCCTTCAGGCTCAGGGGATAGCGGTTTTCCTGACGGTCATAGCCGTACATCATCCGGCAGGGCTGGGCGCACTGGCCCCGGTTGCCGCTGCGCCGGCCGATCATAGCAGACATATAGCACTGACCGGAATAGCACATGCACAGGGCTCCATGGACAAAGACCTCCACCTCCACAGGGCTGTCCTTGCAGATGGCGGCAATCTCCTTGCGGCTCAGCTCCCGGGCCAGAACCACCCGGGAAATCCCCATTTCCGCCGCCTTAATGGCGCCCTCCAGATTGTGAATGGCCATTTGGGTACTGGCGTGGATGGGCATATCGGGAGCCACCTGACGAATCATCTGACATACGCCGAAATCCTGTACCAAAATGGCGTCCACCCCCGCCCGGGCGGCAATCATAACCACCTGAGAGGCTTCCTTCAGCTCCCGGTCCAGTACCAGGGTGTTGAGCGTCAGATAGACCTTTACCCCCCGGATGTGGCAGTAGCTGACGGACTGGCGCAGCTGTTCCTCTGTGAAATTTTTCGCGTTCATTCTGGCGTTGAATGCGCCGTAGCCCAGATAGACCGCATCCGCGCCGTTCTGAACGGCGGCAATCAGGGCGTCACTGGAGCCTGCGGGTGATAAAACTTCAAGCATGTCAATTCCTCATTTATCGTAATCCCCTTCTTTTGGCAGAAGGGTGCAGTAATCTATCTTGAATGTATATTATATCACAATTTCTCCAGTGGGGAAAGCCCCAGCACAAGGAAAATGGCGGAAAATCGGGAATCTGACCTCCCCATTCCGGGAAATTTTCTGTAAACAATTGCAGGACCCAGTGGGCTGTGGTATAATATACAAACGCAGGCAGCTCGTAAAGGGTTTCCAGGCAGCATCATTATATAAACCGCAACCTGCCGCGATCCAAGGAGGGACACGGCAGCTTTTTGGAGGCATTTGTATGAAAACCTTTGATGTAAACCAGGTCCGTCAGGAAGTCGTTCAGTGGATTCGGGACTACTTTGCCAAAAACGGCCCCGATTGCAACGCCATTGTTGGCATTTCCGGCGGCAAGGATTCCTCTGTGGTGGCAGCGCTCTGCGTGGAGGCTTTGGGCGTGGACCGGGTCATCGGCGTTCTGATGCCCCGGGGCGAGCAGGCCGACATCGCCGACAGCTACTGCCTTGTGAACCATCTGGGAATCCGTCATTATGTAGTCAACATTGGCCCCGCCGTGGATGCTGAGCTCGCCTCTTTGGAGGCTGCCGGTCTGACCCCCAGCCGGGATACCACCGTCAATCTCCCCCCCAGAATCCGCATGGCTACCCTGTTCGCCATTTCCCAGACGGAGAACGGCCGTGTGGCAAACACCTGCAACCTCTCAGAGGACTGGGTGGGCTACTCCACCCTTTTCGGCGACGCTGCCGGTCAGTTCTCTCCCCTGAGCCACCTGACGGTGCAGGAGGTCAAGGCACTGGGCCGGGCTTTGGGTCTGCCCGATCAGTTGGTGGACAAGCCCCCTCAGGATGGCCTTTGCGGCAAAACCGACGAGGACAATCTGGGCTTCAAATATGCCCAGCTGGACGAGTACATCCGCACCGGCGTATGCCCCACCGATGCAGAAACCAAGGCGCTCATTGACCGGAAGCATGTGCAGAACCTCTTCAAGCTGGAGCTGATGCCCGCCTACGATCCGGGCATTCCCGTTTTGGCAGAGGAATAATTCTCCGCTCTTTGTGCAAAAAAACTTAAAAAATTGAGGATG
>JAQXMD010000084.1 GCA_029012465.1 Oscillospiraceae bacterium
TAATACTATCATAAATAGCAGCTGCTTCATCTTTGAGGTTGGCAATGGTACTTTTATTTTTTTTAACGAGAGCATTGTAATTAGTGTATCGCACATTCTTAATTCCGTCCCATTTCCGCTCCAACTCTTTGGCACGATATCCATAGAATTCCACCCGGCAAAATTTAAGAGCAATCCATCCATAGGGGACATAATCTCGATATGTGATTTTTGCAGTGGTTATTTTAGACATATAAGTGTTAATCCCCCATTCCCTATTTGTACAGTTGAAACTCGCGCCGCCATTCGTCTATAATACAGTCAACACAATTAATCCCTTGGCAATACTGGCAGATAAAATCCTCATCTCCATCTTCGATTGCGGCCCCAACGATGGACTTAATGTTGGGTACATTTATAGCCCGAGAAGGATTGAGTAAATCTAGCGCGCGGCTAAGATATCCCGCTGCGTCCCAGTTTCCAAAGAATGATGCTGGCTCAATCGGGGCGAAAGTATCCGGATCGAGTTTCCCGACTGCGACAGAACCGCCGTCCGGGGAATAAGACCAATTGGCAGATTTCGTTTCTACGATATCTCCATTTTTGTCTCTTTTTGCAAACCCCAGTGAAACATCTCCGGTAGCCATAAAAATTACGCTCATATAATTACACCTTTCTTGTTTTGTTATCAGAAATATCACATATCAAGTCGAAATCGTTTATATAATCTTGCATTCTGGCCTTTACAAGATTCGCGGATTCATCATCTTCTTTTGCATTCTGTGCCGCAACAAGCAAATCCCTCATTCTCACTTCTTCGTCCGAGAAATATAATTTGTTACAATGTAATGCTGAACAAAGTAAACCAACATCTAACTCGTCAACTTGATCAATTTCAATATTATTTGCAAGCAAATCATTGATTAGCGATTCACCTACAAAGGCTTTCACCGCCAAGGATCTCGATGTATATCCAAGTTGATTCATTCTAGTATGGAGCATTTCCCCGATTTTCACAAGACACATCCTCAGTTTCTACATTGTTCTAGCATTTCAGGCTAAATACTTGTAACTCTTTTTCTGAATTCCTGAATACGCTTTTCGAATTCTTCATTAAACTCTTCCGGTGTAACTTCTAAATATTTCTGATCAATAACTGGATTATATCCTTCTCCCCAAGCACCAGAGTCCAATGTGTCAAAGTAAAACGGCATAGAATTCGGGAGTTCTTTAATGTCATCGTATTCCAAATATAGTGCCGGGTATTGGTACTGGTTAAAATGATTTCCCGTTAGCGTATAATCATCTTGGGGGATACCCACTACTTTGATATATACACCGTTGTTATTAAAGCATCTTCCAACATTTTTCTTCGCTGCTTTTTTCAGTTCGGTGATTTGCTTGCCGTGTTCTGCATCACGAAGTCTTTTCAAGCGTCTGATTTCTTCATCAATCTCTTTAAGTGTCATCAAATCCCTCTTTTATCGGATGACTTTTGCGACGAAATATGATATCATAAGGTATACTTGGTATACTTGTGTTTTGGTTTATTCGGTTGGAGTTTAAAAATCGTATGAATCCCATTGGTGATTTACAAATAACATATACTCCGGGAGGTGACAACAGCATGGCTTTGGATGCGGAGGTGCTTGCGCAGCGGGTGTCTGAACTGGAAGCGCAGCTTCTTCAGCTACAGCAGGAGCGGGAACGTTATCTGGCTGATCGGGCGGTGATCGCTCTGATGTCCTATGGCGACAATCAAAAACTTGACCGGGACAGCTTTGCCGAGATCACAGGTGTTCGCTTCCACGGGAATCGGTTTGTGCTCTGCGGTTTTACGGACAATTACACGCCGCCTGGTTCGTTGGATGAAGTTCCGATTTGGCGGTCGCTCAACAGCCCCTTTTACTATCAGCTCTCCGACCTGATCCGCCCTGCCTTCCGGGAACAGCATGCCTGTCTCACAGCCAACGGCAGCGGCTGTATCTATTGTCTTGTAAACCTTTCCGACAGCCTCGCTCCGGAGGCACTTCAGGATACTTTCACACAGATCTGCCGGAGCATCAATGATCAATTGGAGCAGACAGAGGGCTTTCGTTTTCAGGTGCTGGTCAGCCCCATCGGTTACGGCCTTACGTCCATACCGGAGCTGCGACGGAACGTTGAAATGCTCCGGGAATACTGGAATATTGTCGGCTCCGCTGCACCTGAGATTCTCTTTTATCACGACGTTGCAAACTCCACGCCTCAGTCTCGGGACCTCGATACAGCCCGAAAAGCCAATGAGCAATTCAGCGATTACATCAACCGGGGCGACTTCCAGAAGGCGCGGGACTATTTCCGGGGGCATATTCTGAAGGAACTCATCGAAACCCTCCCGTCTGTCACGATGCTCCGGTTCCGCGTCGCAGCGATGATTGACTATATGACCCAAACGCTTACCAGAGCCAGCCAGGAGCTGGGCATTGAGCAGGTACTGGAACAGCTTCACGCAGAGGAGCTTCTGCTCACCGCCCAGACACTGGAGGATATTGCCGATCAGATGGATGTGATCCTCGATGCGCTTGCGGAGCGTTGGCAGAGCGCAGGCTCCGCCAATCAGCAGCTTGCCCGCCGAGCCAGAGCCTGCGTAGATGAAAACTACGGAGATTGCGATTTGAACGTGAACTTCGTTGCGGAGCAGCTTGGAATTTCTGCATCCCATCTGACCCGGGTCTTTCAGAGCTGCTATCACATCCGGATGTTGGACTATATCCAGCAGGTCCGCCTGCGGGCGGCCAAGGCGCTGCTCGGCACAGACATGACCATCCGGGAGATTGCGGAACAGACAGGCTATGGCTCCCAGATCAACTTGATCCGTGCCTTTAAGCGGATTGAAGGAAAGACCCCCAGCGAGTTCCTGCGAAAACACAGTTAATATGAAAGGCTCACGGCTGCCTCAGGGCAACTGTGAGCCTTTTTGGGACGTGGAGCGTTTACTCCACGTCATCCAGCGCGTGATCGAAATAATTGTCCCCGGTGTCCCAGGTCATTTTCTGAGAGCCTGTAGTTTGAACGGTAATCTTTCCGGTGGGATCTGTTCTGCCGGGAGAATAGGTGTTTTCGTCATCCAGAGTCCTGTAGGGGAGCGGAGGCGGAACGGTGTCCTGAACGGTCTGAATGATGGAATAATCATAGTGGAGGGTTCCCGGCTCCGTCAGCCGATCTGGATAGCCGCCCAGATCGCCGATCTTCAGCTTTCCGCTGCGATAGTCCACATACCGGTCATGGGCCCAGTTGCCCACATCGTATTGTCCGGCAATGTCTGGGCAAACATGCTCGTGGAACCATTTCCACTGGCCGTCCACAAAGACAAATTCTGAGCCGTAGCGCTCCCACAGCCAGCCGCCACCCCGGTTGGGAGGCCCGTCTCCTGGTCCCATGCCAATGGAACCGGTCATGGTGCCGGGAGTCAGATAGAATGCACGGGCAGACAGTCCGTCCTCAGCCACCTCAATGACGTCGGAGCAGAGGGCATGGCAGCCGGATTTTCCGGTAGAAAGGAAGTCTCTGCCCCACATGAACTCCATGGACTGCATCCGCTTGATGGCAAGACCCAGCATATTCGCGTCGGTATGAACAACGCTGTTATAATAAACCTCATCCCAGCCGACCATGCGACCGAACTGGTGCGCCCATGTGGTATTGGGCGATTTATGCCAGAATACATCCCACTCCTGTCTGGAGTACATAATTGCGTGGAGATAGGCGTGGCGCGCCTTGTATTCTTCGACCTTCTGACTTCCAAGGGCGTTGTGGAGCCGCTGCTCAATGGTTAAATTGCTCATCGTATCCCTCCTTACCGCTTGTCCCGCTCAAAATAACGCTTACCAAAATCGCCGTCCGGGCCGTAGCTGTATTTTTCCACATAGGTGTCCAGTTCTCTGGGCATGTCATCGTACAGCACCTCCCAGCCGAAGCAGGGATCGTGAAGCTCGCGCGCTACCGTGGGCGTGCCAAACTCCGGGGCGATGGGGTCCTCCCAGCCGAAGGTGGGCGTTTTGCCGTAGGGCTTGCCGGCTTCCATGGTGTGGTCGTGCATGAGAATCAGGTGCCAGATTTTCCAGCAGCCGTCTTCCTTGATCAGGTCTGCAAAGCACATGTCCAATGTCATATAGGTCTGCAGGGTTCCATCCCCGTTGGCCGTGGACTGGAAGCCGGGCATATAGCCCTGATACTGGGCTGTCTTTCCGTCGCCATGGATCTTGATGAGGGGCGTGGTCAGGGTAAACATCGCAGCGGAGCCGTCGGCCTTGTGGCTTGCGGGCTGTTCCAGCACCCAATGCTGCGCAATGGCGTCCATGCCAACATAAAATCCGTTGTTGTAGCCCAGAGAAGCGCTGCGGCGGTTTGCCTTCACCCAAAGGTCGTTGAGGCAGCCGCGGTAGTCACGGTTTGTCAGGTAGTAGCACATCCGGTTCATGGTGTGACGGACGTGTTCCGTGTCCCACAGGCGGATGGCCAGCTCATCATTGGTGTATTTCACGGTGTCGCCTCCTTCCAGCCGTAGGTAAAGGTCTCATCAAAGGTATAGTAGGGTTCCGGCACCCGGGGAGAGACCGTGAAGGGCCGCTCTGCGTGGTAGCGGGTGCGCAGCACAGTGGGATGTTCCGGCTCCGGGAAACGGAAGTTGGCAGCAGGTGCAAATTCCTCCAGTGCAGGATACTGCTTTTCCTCGCCGTACCAGGGCGCACCGTTGGGACGGCACACCTCCTGGAGATACTGCAGATGCCACAGGCGGAATTCGCCCTTTTCCAGAATAAAGTCTGCTGCGAACCAGCCCCACTCCCAGTAGGCTACAGGACCGGAGGGCAGGATCTGATTGTGGCTGCCCCGCAGGCACCAGATGCCCTTGGCCGTCTGGCCGTCCCCGGCGATCTCGATGACCGGTGTATCCACAGGCTTATAGTCCATTGTGCCCACACCCTGAAGCTCCGCCTCGGTCTTGCCAGAAAGCTCTGCCGGGAAGATAGACTGAATGAGACGGCTCTGGTCGGCGATCTGCTGACCCAGCGCGCGATAATAACCGGCCACCGCTGCTGCGCCCACATAGTAGCCTTCGTTGACGCCCAGAGAAACATCATCCCGGGCAGACCAGTACTTCTCGTACATCTGGCTTTCTTTCTTTAGCGTATAGTCTGCAGACATACGACCCATAAGATTTTTGATGGCACGAAGGTGTTCCCATCGTTCCACAAGCTGTTCGGTTGGAAAGTTCATAGATTCCTCCTTGTCTGCTGCAAGGGCCAGTCATCGCTATGGATGACTGGCCCGATATTGTCAGGCTGTCTTCTCAAGATAGCGGTCGTATGCACTCTGATACTGCTCCAGACAGGTGGACAGACCCATTGTCTCCAGAGTGTCCAGATAGTTCTCCCAGGAGGCATCGTCCAAAGCGATCTGTCCGGTAATTGCCTGCAGGTTAAAGGAAGAAACGTAGGTCAGAATGTCAGAGAAGCTGCTGGTGAAGGCCTCGCTTTCTTCGGCGTTCAGAGTCATCAGATCAGGCAGGTCATATGCGCCGTCCACATTGGAATTCCAGATTTCCATTGCGTTCATCTGATTTTCCTCGTAATCGCAGAATTCCCGCGCCTTGTCGATGACAGAAACAGCAGCGCCGCCCAATGTGTAGACGTTGATAGAGATGGAGAAGGCCGGAAGCGGACTATCAGTGACCAGCGTAGTAAAATAGGGGTTGCCCTCTGCGTCGTACTCAAAGGTCTCGCCTTCAACGCCCCAGTTGGCGAGCAACTGTCCTTCTTCGCTCATGGTGTAGTCCCACATCTTGAGCAGCAGGGGAAGCTCTTCCTCCTCCACCATGGTGGAGACACAAATGCCAGTGACGGAAGCACCGGCTTCCCGCCAGTCAAAGTGGATCATATCGCCTTTGTTCAGGGTAGGAGTAATGGCGCCCACAAGCTCAATGGACATCTGATCGTTGAACTGGTTCATGTTCATAAGCTGGGTGGTAAACAGGCCCATCTGGTCGTTGAGGATCAGATCATTGGGCGCATTGGTGTTGGAATCCGTGTAGGAGTAGAAGTCGCTGAAGATCAGACCCTCCTGATACCAGTCGGCCATGGTCTGGAGATAATCCTGGTAGGCATCCTCAGCGGGGCCATACTTGACAACGCCGTCCACCTGGTAGATGGGATACTCTATGACACCACGGTTGTTGTAGAAGGACTTGACGCCGAAGGCGCTGGCAAACAGGTCGTTGACAAGCATGCCTTCGCCGTTGAGGAACATGGGAGCCTCTGCGCCCAGCTCATTCTTGAAGCGGGTAAGGATGTCGTGGTATTCATCAATGGTTTCGGGCTTTTCTGCGCCAAGCTGATCCAGCCAATCCTGACGGATGACCAAGCCACCATTGTAGGCGGTGTTCTTGATATAGTTGTGGAGCAGAAGCCAGTGCCCCTCGTCAGACTCGATTCCCACGGAATCCGCAAAGGCAGGATACTCCTCCATGACATGAAGATAGTTGGGCATGTACTCCTGAACCTCTTCCTTGATGTCCCGGACAACACCCTCGTCATAGTAGTAGTCCATGGAATTGGTCAAAAGGCCGCTGCTGAACATATCCGGGTAGTCGCCGGAGGCCAGCAGAAGATTGAACTGCTCCGTCTCTGCGATGACGGAAACTGCGATAAAATCAATGATAACACCGGTACGGTTTCTGAGCTCCACCCAGCTCTCATAGTCCTGGAAGGGGTTCTCGTAGAACTCTGTGACCGGAGGCGGGAAACTGGCGAAGTAGCTGTAGTGGACGTCCTCCTGGGTGAGCGGGAGTTCCACCGTCAGATCAACAGGCTCCTGGGCAGAGGCCTCGTCGGGTTCCTCGGCGGGTGCTTCCTCTGGCGCTTCAGCGGATTCTGCTTCCCCGGGGGCTTCCGCAGAGGTTTCTGCTGTGGAAGCAGCGGACTCCGGTGCACTCTGGACAGCCTCCGCAGAGGAGTGTGCGTTTCCACAGCCTGCAAAGACAGACAGGATCAGCAGAGTGCTAAGGAGCAGGCATAATGTCTTTTTCACTTTCACAGGGATTCTCCTTTCTTGTTCAGTGCATATGTTTTATAGCTTCGTCAGCAGCCACATAGCCGCTGACAAATGCCAGTGCCAAACCGGTTCCGTTCAGGGAATTACCGGAGGCGCTGGAGGTGTCGCCGGCAGCGTACAGGCCGGGGATCACACCGCCGCCCTGTTTCTTGACCTGCATATTGTGGTCAACCTCAATGCCTCCCTGGGTAATCTCATAGAAACGCTGAAGCTGAGCTGCGTAGAAGGGGCCTTCCTGAATGGGGATCAGATACTTTGCTTCCTTCAGCATTTCATCGTCGTGCTGCTTCCGGCAGTACTCGTTATATTCAGCCACTGTCTGGAGGAAAGCCTCCGGGTCCACACCGGCCACAGCCGCCATGTTTGCGGCTAGCTCTTCCAGCGTCTCACCCTTCACGCAGTGAACCATGCCTTGAGCGGATTCCTTCGCGTAGCTCTCATGAAGGTTGCCCAGATAGAGCTTTTCGTTGGGCGGCAGGGTTTGTGCCAGCTCCTCCTGCAGCAGGTCCAGAATATGACTGTCTGCAATGGAGTAAATCAGTGCATCCGGCTGCCGGGCAGCCACAGCCTTTCCCGCATCCATGGATACTGTAGCCTCGTCCACCATCCGTTGGCCGTTTTTGTTGACCCACATGGTGATTCCCCGGCCAGCGGCAGCGTGGATATTCCAGGTCCATGGGTGATGGCCCAGACCGGGCATACCAAGCTCCACAAAGCCCAGAACCTCGGCGCCGGCCTCTTCGCACATGGTAATGCCGTCGCCGGTGGCGGAACTGAGGCCAATGCAGGCATAATAGCCCTTCTTTGCGAAATGCTCCGGGAAGGCTCTGGTCACCAGGTCCTTGTTGGCAGAGAAGCAGCCGGTGGCTACCACAGCGGCCTTGCAGTCGATCTCAAGGGTGTCCTCGCCACAGGTGGCTGTAACGCCGCATACGGCGCCGTCTTTGTCCAGCCTGAGCTTCACGGCTCTCCAGCCGGTCAGAACAGGAGTATCGTGCTTTTTGCAGACCTCCAGCATATATTCGACGATGGTACTTCCCACAAATCCCGGACCACGGGAGGGTTCGGTACCCTTGTGGGGGGCTTTCCGCTGGTACATCTCCATAACAGACATTCCGTTGGGCAGCTTTTTGAAGCCGGTCAACTCTGCAAATCCCAATTCATCAAACCAGTTGTAGACATTCTCATATTCATCAAGGAACCGGTGTACAGTTTTAGGGTCCTTGCGCCAGTTGGTTTTCTGCATACACTCCCGGAACATGGAATCCCGGAGATCCGCCATTCCGTTTTCCCGTCCCCGCTTGCTGTTAACATATCTTGTACCAACTGCAAACCAGGTGTTTCCGCCAATCAGCTTGTTTTTCTCCAGTACGATTACTTTTGCGCCAAGCTCTGCGGCTCGTCCCGCTGCGACCATACCGGCACCGCCGCTGCCAATCACCACAAGGTCGCAGGCCATTTTGTCCATTTGAATCGCTCCTTTCTGGTCCGTAAGTGAATGTTTTGATTCAATATAATCATATCAAAACCAGAAAAAATGGTAAATGGACTTATTCTGATTGGAAATTAGCAATTATCGATGTTATTGGCAGGAGCATTCCGAAGTGTTGGCAATTCTTCTGCCCATCCAACGGAGGGATTTCGGGGATTTATGTATGAGAATTGAGGAAACCGGCAAGGCAATTATGCGTTATTTTGTGCGCAGCCTCTTCCGATTGAACGAAAGATCCATAGTGAAAACAACATGTCACAGGGCGCACTGCAAATTCAATGCAGCGCGCCCCGTTTCTGCCTATGTCCAATCTATCATGAGGGATTAAGAATCTCAGATCACATAATGAAAGAGAGAATAGTGTGACAAGAAATTAGTTTGTACACACTATTGTCACACTATTTTTTAACATTTGATGATATTATGTGACATTAGATGGCACAAGAGCAGATTACAACTATTCTGTATACAAATTATATCATTAAATACGAGAAAAGTAAGCAGTCAAAATAGTTCTAAAAATCAACAAAATTAAGGAAAATCTGCTATTTATGTAGCAAAAAAAGTCCTACGGAAATCATACGAAATCCGTAGGACTTTGGAGGTACCACCCAGATTTGAACTGGGGAATCGCGGTTTTGCAGACCGCTGCCTTACCACTTGGCTATGGTACCATATGCGGAAAGGAGTACGCGCAGTACTCCTTTCCAGTTTGGAGCGGGTGACGAGGCTCGAACTCGCTACCTCCACCTTGGCAAGGTGGCGCTCTACCAGATGAGCTACACCCGCAAATGGTGCCTCCGGTCGGAATCGAACCAACGACACGGGGATTTTCAGTCCCCTGCTCTACCGACTGAGCTACAGAGGCATATTTTAAGCTGAGCTGTCGCTCAGCCTAAATTGCTGGCGACCCGGATCGGGCTCGAACCGACGACCTCTAGCGTGACAGGCTAGCGTTCTAACCAACTGAACTACCGGGCCAAATTAAGTGGTGGGAACAACAGGGCTCGAACCTGTGACCCCTTGCTTGTAAGGCAAGTGCTCTCCCAGCTGAGCTATGCTCCCGAATTCGCTTTCAAGCGGTTTTCGGAACCGTATCTCTCAGCGACGATGATATTATACTCAGGATACCCATGTTTGTCAAGCACAAATTTCATGTTTTTTAAATTTTCCGGGGACCGGGCCTGGTCCCCGGTTTTTGTCAGTTCAGCGCGTTCTCCAGCAGCTCCGTCAAGTCCTCCGGCGTGAAGGTATATTCCACGTCGCAGAACTGGCAGCCCACGGAGATGTCCTTGCCCTCATCGATGATCTCCCGCAGCTCCTTCTCTCCCAGGCTGATGAGGGTGGACTCTACCCGGTGGCGGCTACAATAGCACTTGTAGCAGATGGGCGTAGTCTCCAGGAGTTCCACGTCCATGCCCTCCAGCACCCGGCGGATAATTTCCTCGGGGCCGAGGCCCTCCTTCATCAGATTGGAGACAGTACCGGCCTTCTGGACGCTGGCCTCCAGCCGGTCGATCAGGTCATCAGGCGCCCCAGGCAGCAGCTGAAGCAGATAGCCTCCCGCCACATCCACCGTCTGGTCACGGTTCAAAAGCACCCCCAGGGCGCAGACTGTGGGCACCTGCTCGCTCTCGGCAAAGTAGGCCGCCACATCCTCAGCGATCTCGCCCCCCAGAAGCTGCACCGTGCCCACATAGGGTTCCTTCATGTTGAGGTCCCGAATCAGGGTCAGGGTGCCCTCGGAGCCCACTGCGGCCCCCACATCCAGCTTACCCTGGTACTTCTCCATCAGGGCCACCTGGGGATTCTCCACATAGCCCCGAGGGTTGCCCTCAGGGTCAGAGGTGGCCAAAATAGTCCCCAAAGGGCCGCCGCCCTTGATGATGAGGGTGATGCTG
>JAQXMD010000085.1 GCA_029012465.1 Oscillospiraceae bacterium
AGCCGATGCCCAGCTGGATGGTATCTCCGTCATGGACAAGCTCCGCCACGTTGGCGCCGATGCGCTCCTCGATGTCGGTGGTCTCCGCGTCGGGCACGAACAGGGGCGGATAGTCCACCTCTGTCAGCACCGTCACATCCCGGATATTGATCCGCAGGCCGCCCTTCACCCGGGGCAGCCGGGGGTTTACCTCCAGAATGATGGTGTCGCAGGATTTAAAGGATGCCTGCTCCCACATGTTTGTGAGGCCAAGCTGGAAATAGCCGTGTTCATCCATGGGACTGACACAGGCCACAAAGGTGTCTCTGGGCCGGTGCTCCGCCAGAAAGATGCCGAAATCCGCAATATCCGCGGGAACGAAGGATACGTTTCTCCGGGTATGGCCCACCATCAGTTCTCTGCCATAGAGAAAGGTGGTGAAGCTGATGTGGCCGTTCATGGCAGGGTCGGTAACACACCGGAAGTCACCGGCGTGGCCCTTGATGCAGTGCATTTCCTCCACATAGGGAGCAATTTCGTGGAGCCGTTCCAGAATCATGCTGGGCTGGTTGCCATCACCGGCAAAGCAGACCCGGGAATGGGAACGGAAGGCCTTCAGACAGTCCTCGATGGTTCCCTTTTTCTGCTGGTATAAGCGTTCAAATTCCGTCACTGAAAATACCTCCCATCAGATGTAGAACTGCTCCATGGCGTAGCGGGTCAGCTCCTCCCGGACCGCCGGATGGGCAATGCGGATGAGCTGCTCGGTGCGCTCCTTTACGCTGCGGCCCTTCATCCGGGCCACGCCGTACTCCGTGACGATGTAATCCACATAGTTTCTGGGAATGGTTACGTTTGCGCCGGGGCTCAGCTGGCAGTTGATTTTGGAGATGCCCTTTCTGGTCATGGAGGGGAAGCAGAGAATGCTCTTTCCCTCCTTGGAGTGAATGGCACCCATGGAAAAGCACAGGTTTCCGCTGGAGCCGGAGATCTGGTGGGTGCCGATGGACTCCGAGCACACCTGCCCGGTGAGGTCCATTTCCACCAGGGTGTTGATGGCGATCATATTGTCAATGGAGCTGATGGTCTTGGGATCACAGACATAGCTGGCCGGGCGAATGGCCACCCGGGGACAGGATGCCAGCGTATCATAGAGCTGCTGGTCTCCCCAGGCAGCGGAGGCCACCAGAAGCCCCTTGTCGATGTTTTTGTGCTCGCCGGTAATGATGCCCTGTTCAATGAGCCTGCCGGCACCGGAGTTGAACCACTCCGTATGGAGTCCCAGCTCCCGGTGGTCGGAAAGGCGCTGGGCAATCACGTTGGACAGGGTGCCGGTGCCCAGCTCCAGACAGTCGCCGTCGGACACCAGATCGGCAATATAGTCGGCGATGGTTTCCTCAGCGGCGGTGGGCGGGGTCTCCTCCACAACGGGCAGGGGATAGGTGGCCTCATAGAGGGCCGTTACGTCCTGAATGTTGATCTCCAGTCCTCCGCGGATTCGGGGCAGGTTTTCATTGACCTCCAGAATGATCTTCCGGCAGGTTTCAATGCACTCCCGCTCCCACATCTGGTTCAGGCTCACCTGAAAATTTCCGTGCTCGTCCATGGGAGTCACGGCGGCGATGAAGGTATTGCAGGGGTTGTGCTCCGTGACAAACCGGGAGTAGTCGCAGATGTCGCAGACGATGTAGGAGGTATTGCCATGGCGCATACCTTCGTTAAAGGCCTCGCCGTAAAGGGGCGAGCCGGTGTTAATATGTCCGTTCATGCCCGGAGCGGTGACGAATTCATAGTCACCGGAACGGGACTTGATGCACTCCACGTCCGTAACTCTGGAGGCAACTGTGTGGAAATCCTTCATAAAGGCCACAGGCTGATTGCAGCCGCCTGCAAAGCAGATTCGGTCGCCGGACTGGATGAGATTGTAGCATTCCTGCAAAGAGGCCGTTTTGGCAAGATATTGACGGTACATGGCTGCTTACCTCCCCGCGTGACTGTCTGTGCTGCCGATCTTCCCCAGCAGCATCAGCATGGTTTTCTGTTCCTCCTCTGTGAGAGGCTCGAGTATTTTCCGGTCCGCCCGAAGGATGGCTTCATTCAGCTCCTGGGCAAAGGCAATGCCGGATTCGGTGGCCCTGAGCCGATAGCTGCGGAGGTCCGAAGGCTCCGGGAGACGGACCACATAGCCCTTTTTCTCCAGAATGCTGATGATCTTGGAAACGCCCGGATTGGACAGGTACAGGAACTTCTCAATGCTCCGCTGATTGATGGCCTCATCCCTGCCATACCAGGCAATGTAGATCAGGCTCATGGCCTGATACATATTCAGGCCAAAGGGCCGAAGGGCCTCATCGTGGAACCGGGTGACCCTCCATTCCATGGGTCTGAAACGGCTGGTCAGGCTGTCGGGCATGGCAGTGTTCTTCTCCATCTGTGCGGATCACCGTCCTTTCAAAGGATTGTGTATTGTATAATATATTATATAAATAATACCATGGGATGCAAAACTGGTCAATAGCATATCCCATTGAACCACGGGATTTTTCCGCTCTGGGCCCCGCTCTCCAAAAGAAAAATCGCGCCTCAGCGCAAAAAACCTCTCGACTATTTCGCAGCAATGTAGTATGCTAAACAGGCCGCGAAAACGTGCTTTTCCGGCAAATTTCCCCTCGTTCAAAGGAGAACGATTCCTATGCATCTTTCTTCCAACCGCTCCCTCCTGCTGCAGGGGCTCAGGGACGGCATTCCCATTTGTCTCGGCTATTTCGCCGTGGGCTTCACTCTGGGCATTGCCGCAAAAAACGCTGGCCTCAGCGCCTTTCAGGCGGGACTTGCCAGCTTCCTCTGCAACGCCTCCGCCGGTGAATACGCTGGTTTTCAGGTCATTGCGGAAAACGCCGGCTATATCACCATGGCCATTATGATTCTGGTGGCCAACGCCCGGTATCTGCTGATGTCCTGCGCTCTGACCCAGAAGCTGGGGCCGGAGGTTGGGCTTTTGCCCCGTCTGCTCATTGGCTTTGATGTGACCGATGAAATTTTCGGCGTCTGCATTGCCGCTCCGGGAAAGCTGAAGCCCTGGTACGCCTATGGGGTGATCCTCTGTGCTCTGCCCGGCTGGAGCCTGGGTACAGCCCTGGGGGTTCTTGTGGGCAACTGGCTTCCCGCCCGGCTGGTATCCGCCCTCAGCGTAGGGCTCTTCGGCATGTTCCTGGCGGTGATCATTCCTCCCGCCCGGAAGGATAAGGTCATTGCAGGCCTTGTGGTCATCAGCATGGGACTGAGCTACCTTTGTACAAAGCTGCCCTTCTTCCGGAACATCTCCTCCGGCACCACCGTCATCATCCTCACTGTGGTGATCTCTGTAGCCGCGGCACTCCTGTTCCCCATCAAGGATCAGGAAAACACGGAAGGAGGTGCTGAGGTTTGACCGGCAACGCCTATATTTACATCGCGATTATGGCAGGGGTCAGCTACCTGATCCGTGTACTGCCCCTGACCCTGATCCGGAAGGAGATCACCAATCGGTTTGTCCGCTCCTTCCTCTACTATGTGCCCTATGTGACCCTGGCAGTGATGACCTTCCCGGCCATTCTGAACGCCACAAACAGTGTCTGGTCGGGACTTCTTGCCCTGATTGTGGGTATCGCTCTGGCATGGTGGGGCAAGAGTCTGTTGACGGTGGCGGTATTCTGCTGTCTGTCCGTATTCCTGGCAGAGTTTCTTGTTTGATATTGATCGCTTCAAAACAGCAAACGCCGGACGCTTCATAAGAGGCATCCGGCATTGCTGTAAAATAAAGGAGAAAAGAGAAGAAAAGAGAATAATATGATCAGCACCTTGCGGTGATTGTTTGTATGCTCTGAGTATACCGGCAGTTTTTTACCATTTTTTGAACAAACTGAATACTTTTTATGAAATTCTCCATCGTTTCCTTCCGTAAAACCTCCCACTGTTCCCCTTGGAATCATCGGTCTTTTCCGTTATAATGAATGCAGAACCCGATCACTCCCTTAACACCATGAACAGGAGGCATCCCATGGCCAATATTCTCGTTGTGGAGGATGACCGCAATATGCGGCTTCTGACCTCTGCCCGGCTTTCTGACCACTATACCGTATCCACGGCCTGCGACGGACTGGAGGCCCTGGACATCATTCACAAGGGCGGCGTGGATCTGATCGTAGCAGACATCATGATGCCCCGGATGGACGGCTATGAGCTGCTGAAAACCATCCGGGAGGAGGGCTACACCACCCCCTATCTGATGCTCACCGCAAAGGAGACCATCGACGCCAAGCAGCAGGGCTTCCTGTTGGGCACCGATGACTATATGACAAAGCCCTTCAGCAGTGACGAGCTGCTCTGGCGGATCTCTGCTCTGCTCCGCCGGGCCAACATTGCCCAGAGCAAGCGAATTCTCGTGGGGCAGACCACCGTGGATTCGGAAAAGTACGCCGTCTATACGGATACGGTCTATGTCGAATTCCCAAAGAAGGAATTTGACCTGCTCTTCAAGCTTCTGTCCTACCCGGATCGGATCTTCTCCAAGGAGCAGCTTCTCAGCAGCGTCTGGGGCGTCACCACGGAAAGCGGCGAGGATACCGTCAAGACCCATGTGAGCCGTATCCGAAACCGCCTGTCAGAAATCACTGATTTTCGCATTCTCACCATCAAGGGGCTGGGCTACAAGGCCGACACCACCCCGGAGGGCCGGTCATGAAGAAAAAGCGCTCCCATTCCTTTCTGAAGCGGCTGGTGCCCCAGATCCTCGTTCAGTCCATTGCCGTTGTGCTCTCGGCAATCATCAGCTCCATGTTCATGACCTGGCTGGTGGTGGATGTTATCAAAATTGAAAAGACCTATCTGGGGGCAGCGCTGGAATCCATGGGAACTCTGGTGCTGATGATTCTGGTGCTGGTGTCCACCAACACCTATATCTATCGGAAACGGCTTCAGGAGATCAAAACCCTGTCCGATGCCATCTCTCAGGTGTCCCGGGGGGATTTCAGCTACCGGATTCAGATCCGTCCCCATGAGCCCATGGCGGATCTTTATGAGGATTTCAACAAAATGACCGCAGAGCTGTCCAGCGTTCAAATCCTCCGGAACGACTTTATCAACAGCTACTCCCATGAGTTCAAAACCCCCATTGCCTCCATCGGCGGCTTCGCGGAACTGCTGCTGGAGAAAAACCTCTCCGAAGCGGATCAGCGGCAGTATCTGGAAATCATCCGGGATGAGGCCGACCGGCTGGCCACTCTGGCCCGCAACACCATTCTGCTGTCGAAACTGTCCTCCCAGCAAATCGTCACGGACACAGAGCAGTTCAATCTGGGAGAGCAGCTGCGGCAGTGCGCCATCATCTGCTCCAGAAGCTGGCTGGACAAGCATCAGGAGTTCAGCAGCGAGCTGCCGGATATCATGTACACCGGCAACCGGGAGCTGATGCAGCATATGTGGCTGAATCTGCTGGGCAACGCCATCAAGTATACCCCTGAGGGCGGTGAAATCTCTGTATTCCTCCGGAATTCTCCCGAGGCCATTGACGTGACCATCGCAGACACCGGCGAGGGCATGACAGAGGAAACCATGCAGCACCTGTTTACCCCCTACTATCAGGGGGACTCCAGCCGGGCCACCCAGGGTCTGGGGCTGGGACTTGCCATTGCCAAACGAATCGCAGAGCTTTGCGGCGGCGACATCCATGTGGAAAGTCACCCTGGCAAAGGCAGCCGGTTTACGGTTCACCTGCCTCTGGAGCAGCCCGCCGATCAAACGTCTCCCCCGCTTTCCAAGCTCACCGGCATTCTCTCGGGTGCAGAGCTGTTTCTGGCCTCCCGAAAGCCCTTCAATTCGCAAAAGTAAACTGAACGTAAACAAATCCATCGTCTTCTGTTACCGGGTAGATACTTTCGTGGATTATCATTATGATATAAAAACATGAATAAAATGATTTTCCGCCCATTTTTCTTTCCCCATTATTTTCAGGAGGCGTTATTATGATTTGGAACATTGTTGCGGATTCCAGCTGTGATCTTCATTCGCTGCCGGTGAAAGCCGGCGATGATGAGATTCGCTTTGTATCCGTTCCCTTTATTATCACCGTAGGCAAAACCGATTTTGTGGACGACGACAGTGTTGACCGTGACGGCATGGTGGATGCCATGGAGCAGGAAAAAACCGCCAGCCACACCACCTGTCCCGCTCCCGCCGCATGGGTGGA
>JAQXMD010000086.1 GCA_029012465.1 Oscillospiraceae bacterium
TATCCCCTGTGGTTTCTGCCAGCCATGGCCACCGCTTCCGCCGCGTTTCTGGTGATGCTTCTGCGGGTCAGCCGTCTGCTGGAACGGTTCTCTGTAATGAAGGTTTTTTCCATCATCGGACGGAATACCATTCCCATTCTGGCCCTCCACCGTACATTTATCACCTACTATAACCGGCTCTGGGTGTATTTCATCGGCCCCCGGCCGGAGCTGTCCACCCCCATGTGGTTTCTGTTCAACACCCCGCGCATCCTTATCGGGACGGCAGGCCCCCTTGTGCTTGTCTGTCTGTTCCGTTTTGTGAAGAAGAAAATTCAGACGCCGGACAAAACCCGGCAGTCTTAACTGGAGGAATACATTATGAAATATATCTCCGGCGGCGTTACCGCCGCAAAGGGCTTCAAGGCAGCCGGCATTCATGCCGGTGTCAAGGAGGGGTCCTCTCCCGAGAAAAACGATCTGGCATTGATCCTCTGCGACACCGAGGCCACCGCCGCAGGCGTCTACACCATGAATCGGGTCAAGGCAGCTCCCATCTATGTGACCATGGAGCATCTGGAAAACGGCGTGGCAAAGGGAATCATTGCAAACTCCGGCAATGCCAACGCCTGCGCCCCTCTGGGGCATGAAAACGCCGTGAAAATGTGTCAGGCTGCCGCCTCCGCCACAGGCCTTCGTCCCGAGGATTTTATTGTGGCATCCACCGGTGTCATCGGTCAGACACTGAATGTCTCCGTCATTGAACAGGCAGCTCCCATGCTGGCCTCCCTGCTGAGCCGCGACGGCTCCTCCGAGGCAGCCAAGGCCATCATGACCACCGACACCGTCCCCAAGGAAATCGCTGTTTCCATGGAAATCGGCGGCAAGGAGGTTCGGCTGGGCGGCATTGCAAAGGGCTCCGGCATGATCCACCCCAACATGGGCACCATGCTCTGCTTCCTGACCACCGACTGTGCCATCTCCTCTGACGTGCTGCAGGAGGCTCTCTATGAGGTCACAAAAGTCACCTTCAACCGCATCAGCGTGGACGGTGACACCTCCACCAACGACACCTGCTGCATTCTGGCCTCCGGCGCCGCGGGCAACGAACTGATCGACTGGAAAAACGAGGACTATGAGGTATTTCTGGACGCTCTGAAGTTTGTCTGCACAGAGCTTGCCAAGAAGATCGCCGGTGACGGCGAGGGCGCAACCAAGCTGGTCAGCTGCACCATCTCCGGCTCCCGCAGCGACGAGGTTGCCGAGAAGCTGGCCATGGAGGTCATCCGTTCCTCTCTTGTAAAGGCAGCCATGTTTGGCGCCGACGCCAACTGGGGCCGTGTGATCTGCGCCATGGGCTATTCCAAAGCACCCTTCCGCCCCGAGTGCGTGGACGTAGCCTTTGCCTCCAAGGTCGGCACCATTCCGGTCTGCAAGATGGGCGAGGGGCTTGCCTTTGACGAGGATCTGGCAAAGAAGATTCTCTCCGAGCCGGAGGTTGAGATCTTAGTCAACGTCAACGAGGGCGAGCATTCCGTCACCGCATGGGGCTGCGATCTGACCTATGATTACGTGAAGATCAACGGCGACTACCGTACCTGATGGGAGAGTCGTTATGAGTGTTACTTTGATCGAACGGGCAACCATCCTCAATGAGGCTCTGCCCTATATCCAGAGATACAGCAGCAAAACCATCGTCATCAAGTACGGCGGCAACGCCATGATCAGCGAAGAGCTCCGCCGGGCCGTGATCTCCGACATTGTCCTGCTCCAGCAGGTTGGTATGCGAGTGGTTGTGGTACATGGCGGCGGCCCGGAGATCTCCTCCATGTTGAAGAAAATCGGCAAGGAAAGCTCCTTTGTGGGCGGACTCCGGTACACCGACGAGGAAACCATGGATGTAGTCCAGCAGATTCTCTGCGGCAAGGTCAATAAGGATCTGGTTTCCCTTATCGACCAGTACGGCGGCAAGGCCATCGGCATCTCCGGTATGGACAGCCGTCTCATCGAAGCCTCCCGCCGGGACGACGATGATTATGGTCTGGTGGGCAGTGTGGTAAAGGTCAATCCCCAGCCAATTACCGACCTGCTGGACTGCGGCTATATCCCCGTGGTATCCACCGTTGCCGCCGGCAATGACGGGGCAAAGTGCTACAACATCAACGCCGACACCGCCGCGGCTCAGATTGCCGCTGCCCTTCAGGCGGAAAAGCTGATTATCCTCACCGACGTGCTGGGGCTCATGCGGGATATAAACGACCCCGATTCCCTGATCTCCAAATGCAGCGTATCCGAGGTTCCCGGCCTTGTGGAGGAGGGCGTCATTCAGGGAGGCATGATCCCCAAAATCCAGTGCTGTGTGGACGCTGTCCGTCAGGGTGTTGGCCGCAGCCACATTCTCGACGGCAGAATCGCCCATTCCGTGCTCATTGAGCTGCTGACCGATGCCGGTGTTGGCACCATGATATATTGATCCGGAGGGATTTCTTATGAACTCGACTGAACTCATGCAGCTGGACAGCAGCTGTGTCATGCAAACCTACGGCCGCTTTCCTGTAGCCATCGACCATGGCCAGGGCGCGACTCTCTATTCCCCCGAGGGGAAGACCTACATCGACTTTGCCTCCGGCATCGGTGTGAACTGTCTGGGCTACGGCAATAAAGCATGGCTGGAGGCCGTTACCACCCAGGCGAAAAAGCTGGCCCACATTTCCAACCTCTATTATTCGGAGCCGTACATCCGTCTGGCTCAGCAGCTGACTGGGCGCACCGGCATGAAGCGGGTCTTTTTTGCCAACGGCGGCGGTGAGGCCAACGAGGGCATGATTAAGCTCTGCCGGAAATATTCCTACGACAAGTATGGGACAGGCAGAAGCACCATCATTACCCTCCGGGATTCCTTCCACGGCCGCACCATCACAACCCTGACCGCCACCGGGCAGGATGTGTTCCATCAGTATTTCTTCCCCTTCACCGAGGGCTTCCAGTATGCCGTGGCCGATGACATTGAGTCTGTGAAGGCGCTGGATGACGGAACTGTCTGTGCGGTGATGGTGGAGCTGGTTCAGGGTGAGGGCGGCGTTCTGCCCCTGAGCCCCGAATTTGTCAGCAGCCTTCAGGCCCTGTGTCAGGAGAAGGACTGGCTTCTGGCCGTGGACGAGGTCCAGACCGGCGTAGGCCGTACCGGAAAGCTCTTCTGCTTCCAGAATTACGGGATTCTCCCGGACGTTGTGTCCTTCGCAAAGGGCATCGGCGGCGGACTGCCTCTGGCTGGCATCATGGCCGGGGAGAAAACCCAGATGGTGCTGACCCCCGGCACCCACGCCACCACCTTCGGCGGCAATCCTATCTGCTGCGCGGGTGGCCTTGCGGTGCTGGAGCAGCTCAATGAAGAATTCCTCTCCTCTGTCCGGGAAAAGGGCAACTACCTCCGGGAAAAGATCGCCTCCATGCCCGGTGTCACCGGAGTTCGGGGCATGGGCATGATGCTGGGCATCGGTCTTGCGGAGGGTCTCCAGTGCGGCGACATTGTGAAAAAGCTGCTGGAGGAGGGCCTCCTGTGCCTGACCGCCGGGCACAACACCATCCGGCTGCTGCCGCCTCTGTCCATCTCTCAGGAGGAAATGGATCAGGGTCTTGCCATCCTGCAAAGGGTTCTGGCAGGCTAAGCAGCGGAACGCATTGGCTTCATGCACAAAATACAGCGTCTGATTTTTCCTTTTGAGACGCATAATGCATGAATATGAATGAATACCAAAATGAATGTTTGCATATTCTTGCATTTCCCAAATTGGCATGTTATAATGTCGTATCATACACACGAAGCAAATTTAATGAAGGGATGATACATCATGAAAAGAATTTTTGCACTGACCCTTGCTCTGGTTCTCTGCCTGGGCATGCTGGCAGGCTGCGGCAGCTCCGCTGCTGAGTCCGCTGCTTCTGCCGCTTCCGCCGCTGAGGCTCCTGCTTCTGCCGCTGAGGCTCCCGCTTCTGCCGCATCTGCCGCCGAGGCTCCCGCAGCTGAGGGTTCTGCCATTGCCACCGTCAATGAGGGCGTTCTGACCATGGCTACCAACGCTTACTTCCCCCCCTATGAGTACTATGACGGCGACACCATCGTTGGCATTGACGTGGACATTGCCGCTGCCGTTGCCGAGAAGCTTGGTCTGGAGCTGAAGATCGAGGATATGGAATTCGATTCCATCATCACCGCTGTCTCCACCGGTAAGGCTGATCTGGGTCTGGCCGGCATGACCGTTACCGAAGATCGTCTCCAGAACATCAACTTCTCCGACTCCTACGCTCAGGGCGTTCAGGTGGTTATCGTTACCGAGGACAGCGACATCACTGATCTGGATGGTCTGGCCGGCAAGAAGATCGGCGTTCAGCTCTCCACCACCGGCGACATTTACGCCTCCGATGAGTTCGGCGCGGAGAACGTCGAGAAGTTCAACAAGGGCAACGACGCTGTTATGGCTCTGCTGTCCGGCAAGATTGACGCTGTCATCATCGACAACGAGCCCGCCAAGAGCTATGTTGCTGCCAACGAGGGCCTCAAGATTCTGGATACCCAGTACGCAGTTGAGGACTACGCTGCCTGCATCGCCAAGGAGAACACCGCTCTGCTGGAGGCTGTAAACGCCGCCCTTCAGGAGCTGACTGCCGACGGCACCCTGCAGTCCATCGTTGACAAGTACATCTCTGCTGAGTAATTCTTTACACACGGCATCAGGGCAGGGAAACCTGCCCTGATATTTGTTTGAAGGGAGATGACCCCCGTTCATGGCAGAACTGAAACAAAAATTTATCATGGACTTCATCGAAAAAGAACGATGGAAGTTCATCACCAGCGGCCTGAAGGTCACATTCCAGGTGACGATTCTGGCGCTGATTATCGGCATCGTCATCGGCATGTTCCTTGCCATCATCCGCTGCGCCCATGACCAGCAGGACCCCCGGGCCAGAAGGGGCATTAAGGGCTTCCTGCTGAATTTCGCAAACCTCATTGCCCAGATTTACATCACCGTCATTCGCGGTACTCCTGTTCTGGTTCAGCTTCTGATTATGTATTTTATCATTCTGGTCAAAAGCGATTCCAAATTGGTGGTTGCCGTCATCACCTTCGGCGTCAACTGCGGCGCCTATGTGGCGGAGATTTTCCGGGGCGGCATTATGTCTATCGACGGCGGCCAGATGGAGGCTGGCAGAAGCGTAGGCCTGAGCTATGTGCAGACCATGACCAACATTGTCCTGCCCCAGGCCTTCAAAAGCGTGCTGCCCGCCCTTATCAACGAGTTTATCGCCCTGCTGAAGGAGACCTCCATCTGCGGCTATATCGGCCTCAACGAGCTGACCCGTGGCGGCGACATCATCCGCGGCACGACCTTTGACGCGCTGCTGCCCCTGTTTGCCGTTGCGCTGATCTATCTTGCCATTGTGCTGCTGATTACTCAGCTGGCAGGCATTCTGGAAAGGAGGCTCAGAGCAAGTGATCACCGTTAATCATCTCACCAAGGCCTTTGGCGACCACGTTGTCCTGGAGGACATCAACGAGCACATTGCCCCCGGAGAAAAGGTGGTCATCATCGGCCCCTCCGGTTCCGGCAAATCCACCTTCCTCCGCTGCCTGAATCTGCTGGAGCAGCCCACCTCCGGTCAGATCCTCTTTGACGGAACGGACATCACCGACCCCAAGACGGACATCAACGAGCTTCGTCAGCGTATGGGCATGGTGTTCCAGCACTTCAACCTCTTTGCCAACCTGACGGTGGAGAAGAATCTGACCCTTGCCCCCGTGAAGCTGAAGCTCATGAGCAAAGCAGAAGCCCATGCGGAAGCCCTTCGCCTTCTGGAGCGTGTAGGCCTTCCGGACAAGGCCGATGCCTACCCCTCCCAGCTTTCCGGCGGACAGAAGCAGCGAATCGCCATCGCCCGCTCCCTGATGATGAAGCCCAAGATGATGCTCTTTGACGAGCCCACCTCCGCACTGGACCCCGAGATGGTGGGAGAGGTTCTGGAGATCATGAAGGAGCTGGCCCGGGACGGCATGACTATGGCAGTTGTGACCCACGAGATGGGCTTTGCCCGGGAGGTTGCCACCCGCGTTCTGTTTATGGACGGCGGCAACATTGTGGAGCAGGGCACTCCCGAAGAGATTTTTGGCAATCCTCAGGAGGAACGCACAAAATCCTTCCTCTCCAAGGTGCTGTAACAAATAACGCAGGCGTCCCGGGATATGTCCGGGACGCCTTTTTGGAGGAATTCTTATGAAAATGGTCGTTTACGCCGTCAATGACGAGGAACGGATCTTTTTTGAAGCATACAAGGATCAGTATGCCGCAGAACTGTTGCTGACAGAGGAAAAGCCCAGCCTTGAAAACGCCGGGCTTGCCGCCGGTATGGACGCGGTCAATGTTCTGTCCGATGTGGTGATCACCGACGCCATGTATGACCGTTACAAAGCCCTGGGCGTGCAGGTGGTGGTCACCCGAACCATCGGCGCAGAGCACATGAATCTCAGCTATGCCCGAAAAATCGGCATGAAGGTCTGCAACATCACCTACTCCCCTGCCTCCGTGGCGGATTACGCCATTATGATGATGCTGATGGTGCTGCGGCATGTGAAGCCCATGCTCCAGCGGTATGCGGGACGGGATTTCACTGCCCAGGGCATCCGGGGCCGGGAGCTTCCCAACATGACCGTAGGCGTTATCGGCACCGGTCGGATCGGTCAGACCCTGATTCGTCATCTCTCCGGCTTCGGCTGCAAGGTCCTCGCCTGGAGCCGCACGGAACGGAAGGAGCTGGAGGGTCTTTGTGACTATGTGCCCCTGGAGCAGCTGCTGGCTGAAAGCGACATTGTCTCCCTGCACCTTTCCAGCACTCCGGAAACCTTCCACTTTATGAACGCCCAGCGCATCGGCAGCATGAAGCCCGGCGCTGTGCTCATCAACACAGGCCGGGGTGCATTGGTGGATTCCTGGGCCCTCATCGAAGGGCTGGAGTCGGGACACCTTGGAGGTGCGGGGCTTGACATGATCGATGGAGACCGGAGCATCTATTATCGGGACTTCAAAAACACCCTTGTCCCCTCCCGGGAGATGGCGATTCTCAGCGCCATGCCCAATGTGCTGATGCTGCCCCACATGGCCTACTATACCGACCAGGCCTCGGACGACATGGTTCGTCTGGGTCTTGAAAACGCCCTTCTCCTGCTGGAGGGGAAGGACTGCCCCTTCCGGCTCTGCTGAATTCGCTATTTTTCATCGTCCCAGGTACGTTCGCTGATGATGTATCTGGGGCGATGCTTTGTTTCCATAAAGATCTTGCCGATATACTCGCCAATGATGCCCAGAGAGATCAGCTGCACACCGCTGACAAAGCAGATGATGCAGGTGGTGCTGGCCCAACCGCTGACGGTATTGCCCAGAAGGGCGTTCACCAGCGCCCAGATCACCCCAATAAAGCTGAGGGTCGCCACCACGGTGCCGAAGCCCATAATCAGCTGCAATGGCTTTACGGACAGGCTGGTGATGCCG
Organism: Oscillospiraceae bacterium; assembly: GCA_029012465.1. GTDB lineage: Bacteria > Bacillota > Clostridia > Oscillospirales > Oscillospiraceae > HGM13006. The sequence continues at coordinate 7,521 of JAQXMD010000086.1, forward strand.
TCAAAGGCCAGCGCCAGCATTTTCCCCAGAGGGTAGTGGCTCTGTCCCGCCAGCCGCTCCTGCCGGGCATAGGAAACTGTAGTGCTGGGATAGCCCACCAGAGGAATCATGCCCCGAAGGAACAGATTGACCTCTTTGAACTCCGCAAATTCCTTCAGAACCCTTCCGGAGATCAGCCGGTAATCCGCGTGGTTGTAAACCACCTCCGCCCCCATTTTATTCATGAGCTTATAGAAGCTCTGGGCGGTAAACCGCTTGAAGAAGGTGTCCGTTTCCCGGCTGGACCGGACGCCGTAGACCACCTCATAGCCGTTTCCGTAGGCATCCACCATTTCATCCATGGCATTGATATCGTCCTGCCCGTCGCAGTCAATGGAAATGGTGATGTCGCACCGGTCCATGGCCTCCATAAGCCCCGCCAGCACCGCGCTTTGGTGGCCCCGGTTCCGGCTCTGGCAAATCCCCAGAAAGTGCTCATCCTGACGGCTCAGGCTGCGGATAATGTCCCATGTGGCGTCCTTGCTGCCGTCGTTCACAAAGAGCACCCGGCTTTCCGGAGCGATTTTCCCCTGCTCCGTCAGCTGTCGGAGCTTTCCGAGGAACATGGGGGCCGTGATGGGCAGCACCTCCTGCTCGTTGTAGCAGGGTATTACCATATATAATACAGGAAGCATATGCACCCGCTCCTTTCTTTGTTTAGTGCCCAATGGATTTCAACAGCTCCTGCCGAATCTCCTCCGGCATCAGTCCGCCGCCGGTGGCCCAGACCACCGTGGTAGCGTTTTCCATGTGGGGACAGGCCCACTGTCCCTCAGACAGCACCCGGCTCAGGGCAAAGCCCGCAGCCGCGGAGGACTCCACCAGAATGCCGCAGCTTTCATAGAGGCACTTTACATAATTCAGAAGTCCCTCATCGGTGACGGTCAGAAAACCGTCCGCCAGAGGCTCCATGATCTTGCCCACAAAGCCCGATGGACGGCCTACCGCAAGACCGTCTGCAATGGTTCTTCCAGAGAGGCCAATGTCCTGGACGCTGATGTTCTGGTGGAGGCCTGTGGCCATGCCCAAAAGCATGCAGGGAGCTTCCGTGGGCTCCACAAAGAAACAGTGCACATGATCTCCAAAGACCTGCCGAAGGCCGAAGGTGATGCCGCCCGGGGCACCGCCAACGCCGCAGGGAATCGCCACCAGCAGGGGGTGAGTTTCATCCACCGGAATATTCATCTGCTGAAGCTGCCGCCGGAGCCGCAGGGCCGCCACCCCATAGCCCAGAAACAGCTGAACGGAATTCTCATCGTCCACAAAATAGTGCCTGGGGTCTCCCTTTGCCGTTTCCCGTCCCCGGGCCACGGCGCTGGTGTAGTCTCCCTCGTATTCCACCACCGTCACCCCATGGCTCCGGAGCAGATCCTTCTTCCACTGCCGGGCATCAGCGGACATATGCACCACTGCCCGGTACCCAAGGGCGGCGCTCATGATGCCAATACTGATGCCCAAATTCCCGGTAGAACCCACAGAAATGGTGTGTTCTGAGAACATTTCCCGTTCTTTTCGCAGAACCGCATAGCTCTCCATGGTGCGGAGCCGGGCAGACATGACCGCCAGCTCCTCCGTATGACGGAGCACCTCATACACGCCGCCCCGGGCCTTCACGGAACCGGCGATGGGCAAAAGATCGTCCCGCTTCAGCAGCAGCCTTCCGGCCACGCTTTCCCCCTCCCGTCCCAGCCGGGAGGCCATCTCCGGAATGGGGGTCAGGGGCGATTCAATGATGCCCTGACTTTCCGCCGTCTCCGGGAACAGCTGGCGCAGCAAAGGCGCAAACCGCCTGAGTCTTGCCTCCGCGTCCTGAATCTCCTCCAGTCCCACAGGAAGCAGCGGCTTTGCGCTTCCCAGTGTGCGCCTTTTTGTATTCTGATAAAAACAGGGACTTCCCTGCCGGAGCTGTTCCAGCAGTTCCCCGGGGATGCACAGGCTCTCCTTCAAGAAAATGTCCTCCGTTCGTGGTGTTGTTTTGATTATAGGATACCCCTTTTTTCTCCGGCTGTCAACAACCGCCCTTTGCTGATCGTTGGCAGAAACTGTTTGACATAATTCCGCAAAAAATATGAATTTCTTATTTCTTTTTTGTGACAGATACTGTATACTGTATTCGTGGAGAAAAAAGCACGCTTGAGGGTGGGATTGTTATGGTGTCTTCCGGAATGATGTTTGTATTTCTGTTTTTCGCGCTCTTTCTGGCTTCTCAGCTGGCGCTGAAAACTCCAAAAGCAAAGAACACCGCACTGCTTGTGTTCTCCATATTGTTTTATCTCTGGTGCGGGCCGGGCTATGCGCTCCTTCTGGTGGGCATGACCGGGGTCACATGGTTCTTTGGTCTGCTGATTCAGGCCGCCGCTCCCGGCCAGAAAAAAGCCCGGCTGGGCGCAGCTCTTGTGATTTTGCTGGGGCTTGTTGTTTTCTTCCGCTACCGGGGCTTCCTGGCCTCCGTGACCCATAGTCTGCTGGATATTCCCGAAACTGTGCCCCAGCTGATTCTCCCCGTGGGAATCGCCTGGTATTCCCTGATGATGATCTCCTATCTGCTGGATGTCTATCGGGGGACCATCCGGGCAGAAACCAGCTTCCCTCAGCTGCTCACCTATACCAGCCTGTTTCATGTGGCTCCGGGCGGCCCCCTGGTCCGCTATGCCGACCTCCGGAAGCCTCTGGCTCGTCGCCGCTCAGGCCTTTCTGCCCTCAGCAGAGGCATCAGCCGGTTCTCCATTGGTCTTGCCAAAAGAACCATTCTTGCGGAATCTCTCATGACCCTTTCCGGCAGTCTTCTGGTCAGCGATCCCACCGTTCTGAGCCGTCAGCCGGCGCTGGCCCTGTGGCTGGGGCTTCTGGCCTATGGACTGGCTGTTTACCTGACCCTTTCCGGCTACGCGGATATGGCCATTGGTCTGGGAAACATGTGCGGCTTCAGCTATCCGGAGGAATTTGACTATCCCTTCACCGCCTACACCATCGGCGATTTCTGGTCCAAATGGCAGATGACCATGATCGGATTCTTCAAGGACTACCTCCACGACCCGCTGGGAGATGTGGACGGCTCCGCCGCCAAAGAAATCCCCCTGATGCTGGGGCTCTGGCTGCTCATCGGCCTGTGGCTGGGTGCCGGCTGGAATTATGTGCTCTGGGCACTGTATTTCTTCCTGCTGCTGGCACTGGAAACCTATGTGCTTTGGCGGCCTCTCAGCAAGCTTCCCTGGAACCTGCGCCGGGTGATCACACTGGTTCTGGTTCTGATCTCCTTCCTGATTCTCCGCTTTGCGGGAACAGGAAACACCCTCACCGCCGCAAAGGGCCTTCTCTGCATGGGCGGCGGCCTTGTATCCAGCGCATTCCTCAGCACCCTGCTGAACAATCTGCCCATTCTTCTGCTGGGCATTCTTGCGACGACCCCTCTGGGCAAAAAGCTCCGGGCATTTCTCTCGGAGCAGGCCGCCTCCGGCGGTCCTCTTATGGTTGTGGACGCCATCTGGGAGGCTCTGCATCCCGTGGTGCTGCTGATTCTCGCCGCCATGGCCATGACCGGCCCCACCACCAATCCATTCCTGTTTTTCCAGTTCTGATAAGGAGGTAAGCATATGAAAAACGCGCTTTCCGGAGTCAGCCGGGCTGCAAAGCTGCTGCTGTTTCTGCTGGCATTGACCGTTATGTTTTTTGCAGGGCTGATCTCCTGTTTCCGTCCCGCTGCTGGGGAGCATGAAAAGGTCAGTCTCTCCTGGAATTCCTTCTGGAACGGCACCTATTTCTCCAGTCTGGCGGAAGCCTATGGGGAACGCTGCCCCATGTGGGATTTTTACTACACGGACCGGGTCGCTCCCAAAATCGTCCTGCAGGGGGAAAAGAACCCCACCCTGGAAAAGGGCACCGATTACGACGCAACCTCCCTTGGCTTCACTGCAACGGACAACTTTGACGGAGACATCACTGACTCAGTTGTGGCCACCGAGGAAGCGGACCGCATCGTCTATACCGTGACCGATTCCCAGGGCAACACCGCCACCGCTTACCGGAATGTGACCTTTGTGGATACCACGCCTCCGGTTCTGACCCTGTCCGGCGGCGACAGCTATGAAGTTCCCGCCCACCGTGCGTTCGAGGACCCGGGAGTACAGGCCATAGACCTTGGGGACGGCGATCTCTCCTCTCAGGTGCAGGTCTCCGGTACGGTGAACACCCGAATGCCCGGAAACACCGCCACCCTGACCTATACTGTCACGGACAGTGCCGGCAACACCGCCACTGCCACCAGAAACATCACCGTTGTCAAAGACATGGACAAGCCCGCTCCCACGGAATCCGACAAGGTCATCTACCTGACCTTCGACGATGGCCCCGGCCCCTACACGGAAAAGCTACTGGACATTCTGGACAAGTATGACATTCAGGTCACGTTCTTTGTCACGGATCAGTTTGACGAAAACATCAACATGATCGGCGAGGCATACCGCCGGGGCCATGTGATCGGCATTCACACCCTATACCACGATTTCAATACCATCTATTCCAGTGTGGACGCATACTTCAACGACTTCCAGGCCATGCAGGACATTATCGTCGCCCAGACCGGTCAGGAGACCAACATTTTCCGATTCCCCGGCGGCAGCTCCAACACCATTTCCAACTTCAATCCCGGCATTATGACTACCCTGACCCAGGAAGCCACCAACCGCGGCCTGTACTACTTCGACTGGAACTGTGATTCCGGCGATGCCGAGACAAATTACGGAGATCCCCAGTCCGTATTCAACCGTGTCACCAGTGATATTACATACTGCGACGGCAATTCCTATATTGTGCTCCAGCACGACATCAAGGAATTCAGTGTGGACGCGGTGGAGGATATTATCAACTGGGGACTGGACAACGGCTACATCTTCCGTGGTCTCTCCGAGAACACTCCCGAGTGCCATCACAGCGTAAACAACTGATATTCCGCTTTTCTGCATCCCGATGTCCCCACATCGGGATGTTTTTTTTTGCTTTTGGAGACAAATCCGCCACAAAACTATTTCTTTTCAGCAGATTCTGTCGTATAATAATGCGTACTGAACAAAACCGACAGCCTTGAAAGCCAAGGTTTTCAATGCCAAGAGGCTTTGTTCATGTGCAAGGATTTCGGGCAAAACAGCACGAAACCCTTGCACCTTCCGCTGAAGCGCAACAGCGTTTCAGCGGAAATACGCATTGTTACAATGTCTGAATCTTACGAAAAGGGCTGAAAACCGGCCTTTTCGTAAGATTATGCGGCAGTTGCCGCATGAATAAACCACGAAGCGGTTTATTCAGTAGACATTATAATATTTTTCGTATGCCCAATTTGATTTTGGTTTATGACCTATTCTGACATAAAGAGGCGAAGTCCATGGTATTCTCCAGTATGCTGTTTGTATTCCTGTTCCTGACAGCAAATCTGATTTCACAGGTTCTATTGAAAACACCCCGGGCAAAGAATATCGCCATGCTGGTATTCTCCCTGGTTTTCTACAGCTGGTCTGGCCCCCGGTATCTGCTTCTGCTCCTTGGCATGGTGTTTGTCTGCTGGTTCGGCGCCCTGCAAATCCAGCGCACAGACCTGCCCGAAAAGCGGAAGCCCATCATGATCGTCACCATTACCATCTGTCTGCTGCTCCTCGGGTTCTTTAAATACACCGGCTTCCTGTGCAGCAATCTGAATGCCATTTTCGGGGTTCCCAAGGCCATCCCCAATATCGTTCTTCCCATCGGCATTTCCTTCTATACCTTCCAGCTGATCTCCTATGTGGTGGACGTTTACCGGAATGAGGTCCCCGCCCAGAGGAAGTACTGGATGCTGCTGCTCTACGCAAGCCTGTTCCATCAGTGCATTGCAGGCCCCATTGTCCGCTATCAGGATGTCAACGAGGACATTGTCCGCCGGCGGGCCTCCATTGGGGAGATCAGCCGGGGCATCAGCCGGTTCACCATCGGCCTTGCCAAAAAGGCCATTCTGGCAAACGGCTGTGCCATGATTGCCGACAGCCTGATCACAGTATCCTCCGCGGAGCTGGCACAGGTTCCCGCCATGGGCATTGCGCTGGGCGTCTTTGCCTACGGCCTGCAAATTTATCTGGACTTCTCCGCCTACTCGGATATGGCCATCGGCATGGGTCTCATGTGCGGCTTCCACTACAAGGAAAACTTTGACTATCCCTATATTGCCGATTCTGTGGCGGATTTCTGGCGCAGATGGCACATCTCCCTGACCTCCTTCTTCCGGGACTATGTGTACATCCCTCTGGGCGGCAACCGCTGCAGCAAATCCCGCCAGATCATGAACATCGCTGTGGTCTGGTTCCTGACGGGACTGTGGCACGGGGCCAGCTGGAACTATGTGCTCTGGGGCCTGTTCTTCGGAGTGTTTATCATTTTGGAGCGGTTCGTTCTGAAGGATTTCATCACACGGATTCCCAAGGCGCTCCGCCATGTGCTGGTCATTCTCGTGATCTACTTCAGCTGGTTCCTGTTCAAATCCACAGAGCTTGCTCAGGCAGGCATCATGCTCAAGGGCATCTTTGGTCTGAACCACAACGGCTTCACCAGTGTCAGCGTGGGTCTTGCCTTCCGGAACAACATATTCTTCCTGATTCTTGCAGCCATTGCGGTCACGCCCTTTGGCAAAACTCTGCGCACCATCATGAACAACCTGTCCCGCCGGGGCGGCGCACTGTACTGGATCAACGCCGCATGGGAGGTTCTGCATCCCGTGCTGCTGCTGATTCTCTCCGCCATGGCGCTGGTGGGAAACAGCTATAACCCCTTCCTCTACTTCCAGTTCTGATCAGGAGGCCATATGATGAAAAACAGAAAACAGTTGAACGGCTACGTTCGCGGCGCAAAAATCCTCGCTTTTTCTCTGGTGCTGCTGGTCATGAGCTTTGTGGGACTTCTGTGGTTCCTTCGTCCGGACACCTCCGTGGTGGAAAAGCGTACACTGACCACCTTCCCCTCCCTCTCCTGGAGCGATTTCTGGGACGGCACCTTCTTCAAGAACATCGACACCTGGTATGCGGACACCTACCCCATGCGTGAGGGACTGATCTCCGCCAACCAGACTCTTCAGGATCACTACGGCATCCGCTCCGATCAAATCATCGGTGAAACCATCGTGGCTGACGACATTCCGGACGCACCTCCCCCCAGTACCGCTCCCGCTGATGATGCCGGGATTCCCGTTCCCTCCCCCTCTCCCTCCCCGGAGCAGGAGACACTGGAGGACGGCACGGTGGATCAGCTGGGCGAAATGGTGGGCCAGATCTACATCACCGAGAACTGCGGCTACGGTCTTTACTACTTCCTGCAGGATGGAGCAGACACCTTTGCCAGGACCATGAATCAGATCTATGATAACGTGGGCGACAAGGTCAATCTCTATCTGATGATCTGCCCCAACAGCGCAGGCGTCATGCTGGATGATTCCGTCCTCAGAGACATGGGTTGCAGCGACGAGGGCAAGGCCATTGAATATGTCTACGGGCAGTTGAACGAGAACATTCATACCGTCTCCGTCTATGACAATCTCCGGGCCCACAACGCCGAGTACATCTACTTCCACACGGATCACCATTGGACCGCCCGGGGCGCCTATTATGCCTACGAGATGTTCTGTCAGGAAAAGGGCTTCACCCCCTTCCCCCTGGAGGACCACGAAACCATGGAATTTGACGGCTTTGTCGGCACCTTCTACTCCTACAGCAACCAGTCCTCCGAGATTGCCAGCAACCCGGATACGGTGGTTGCCTATATTCCCAACGACACCAACGACATGAAAGTCACCATGGCCAGCGGCGAGACCTACGACTGGCCCCTCATCAGCGATGTATCCACCTATCCCGAATCCGAATACTACGGGACCTTCGGCTGCGGCGACAATCCCTTCAGCGTGGTTCACAACGAGAAGATCACCGACGGCTCCGCCATTATGGTGGTGAAGGACTCCTACGGCAACGCCTTTGTACCCTGGCTGGTGGATCATTACGAGTATGTTTACTGGTGCGACTACCGTTACACCTCCAACACCATCTCCCAGATGGTGGAGGACTACGGCATTCAGGACGTGCTCTATGAGGTCAGCATCTACAGCGGCACCACCAACAACGTGGTCTCGGAGCTGCTCTCCATCGGGCAATAATCAAAACCGCAAAATACCCCCGGAGCATTTTTGAAGTGCTCCGGGGGTTCGTTATGCATTCAGGGATAAATTACAGGCCGTAAGCCTCGATGTAGCGGTCATATGCGCCCTGATAGATCTCTACGGCATTCTCAACACCCATATCCTTCAGCGTGCTGATGAAGTTCTCCCAGTCAGAATCGAAGTTGTATTCGCCCATGACAAACTTGAAGATCTCGGTGTTGGCATAGGTGGACAGGTCACTCCAGATGTCGCTGTACTCCTGGCTTTCCTCATAGGTCAGCTCCACCTGAGTGGGAAGGGTGTACAGATCGTCAGAGGTCTCGGTCCACAGCTCCATAGCGGCAATGTTCGCCTCGGAGTATGCGCCGAACTGTCTGTCAAAATCCTGCAGGGTGGCAACACAGGCCAGGGTGTAGTAGGTCATACCGAAGGAGATCATGGGGAAGCCGTCGGTGAGCTTTGCAAAGTCCAGCTCAGGCTCGCCGGCATCGTTGTAGTTCCAGGAAACGCCCTCAAGGCCGTAGTTGGCCAGCTTGATGCCTTCGTCACTGAAGAAGAAGTCGATCCATGCACAGGCCAGCTCCACATCCTCGCAGCAGTCGGAAATGGCAATGCTCTTGCCCATGGCAGAAGCGCCAACACGGCTGTCGCCGAAGTGGAAGATGTCCCCCTTGTTCAGCATGGGCTGAGCCATGGGAGAGATGTTGTAATCGGGATTCAGCTCCTTGCCGGAGACCATATTGGAATCCATGTTGTCAGACATGGAGCTCCAGACGCCGGCGTTACCGCCGCTGATGTAGGCATCCGCATTGGAGGTAAAGGGATCGTTGGACTCCGTTGCGAAGTCGGAAGCAATCAGGCCCTCTGCATACCACTGAGCCATCATCTCCATATAGTCCTTGTAGGCCTCATCCAGGAAGCCGTTCTTCACAACGCCGTCCACCACATACATGTTGGAGGTGGAGTTGGGGTCATAGCCCACGGTGCCGAAGCCGCCAACGATGCCGGTGCCGGTGAGCTGGGTGGAACCGGTCAGCAGCAGGGCATGATCTGCGCCGCACTCGCTGACGAAGGCAGCCAGAACGTCATGGAGCTCATCGGGAGTGCCGGGGATCTCCATGCCCAGCTTGTCCAGCCAGTCCTGACGGATCTGCATGCCGCTCTGAACCTTGTAGTCATCGGCAATGCAGATAATTTCAGGCATGGTGCCATCCTGGGTGATGGCGATGGTCTTATAGTTGTCATAGTAGTTCAGTGCATTCCAGAAGTTGGGCAGATAGTCCTGATACTCCATGAGATCCAGCGCAACGCCGTCCTCAATCATCTGCGCCATGCTGTTGTACTGCTGAGAAGCACCGGCAACCATATCGGTGATGTCGCCGGAAGCCACCATCAGCTGGAAGTTCTGCTGATAGGACTCGTTGTTTACAATGGTGAACTCCACATCAACGCCGGTGGCCTCTTCCACATACTTGAAAGTGTCGGTGTCGTCATAGGAGTTGACATTGAACATGGACATATAGCCGGGCAGCTCGCAGAAATAGGTCAGCTTTGCGCCGTCAGCCAGCGGAAGCTCAGCAGCGGGAGCCTCAAAGGGGCCCTTTTCCACGACCACTTCCTCAGCATCCTCAGCAGAGGCTGCTTCCTCAGGGATCTCGGGCACTTCAGCGGTGTCCTCGGGAGCCTCGTTGTCCTCATCCGCCGGCTCCTCTGCTTCCACAGCAGAGCTTACAGCCTCACTGCCAGAAGTTTCAGTCTGGGCAGCGGAACCGCCACAGCCAGCCATCAGGCCCAGCAGCATTGCCAGAGCCAGAAGCATAGCAACGTACTTTTTCACAATAATTCCCTCCATAGAAATATTTACCCGCAGGGGGCAGTTTTACAACTATTATTATATCGAACTGCCCGGGAATTTCACCATACAATTTCACCAATCATGTTCAAATTGTATCCTTTTTTCCAAAAAGCGCAAATACAGTGATGGTTCCGTGTGCAAAATATTACAAATATATGAAGTATTCTTATCGCTATCCCTCTGTGGGGGTGTTTTTCCCAAAGAAACGCAGCAAAACCGCTGGGAGTGTTCCTCAGCGGTTTTCGGGGTCTTCGGTAAAGGTCAGCACATCATTGGGTGTACAGCTCAGTATCCCACAAATCTTTTCAAGGGTCAGAGCTGTGATGTTTCGATTGTGCCGGAGCTGATCCATGGTTCGTTTATCAATTCCACCATTGATGAGAGCATACTGGGATTTCCCCTGCCGCTTCAGCGTATCCCACAGGGGGTTGTAATCAAGCACACTCTCACCTCCGATCTCGTTTATTTGTATTATAAAAACTGAAGCGCTTAAATAATAGGTGATCATATTCACCCATCGGTGTATAATACAAACAGTAAACGTAAAAGGAGGGTCACACTATGAACGAACAACAGTACGATGCAATGAAAACGCTGATTTATGAATTGATGATTGGAATGAGGTGCGTTGAGCAATTCCCGTTTCGTTTGAGACGCATTATCCGGGACGAATTTTCAGACAGGAGTATTGGTTCAACTCTCTATGAGGATGTGTATAACGCAAACTTAAGAATATGTGAGCGGCTTGGTGTTGAAGAAGATGCGGATATTGATATCCTCATAGATAGTATGCTTCAAATTGCAAAGCACTTATCCATGCAAATGTTTGAATACGGGAAACAATCAGATGAGCTTTTTCACATATTCCTCGACGAAGGTTGATTATCCTTCCGGCGCTTCAGTTCTCCCTTTTCCCCTTCCTTGACATTCCCCCCGCTCCATGGCATAATGGAGAGTACCATCAATGCAGGAAAGCGGGTTTTACCCATGAGAATATGTATCAAAGTCGGCACCTCTACCCTGACCCATTCCACCGGTCATCTGAACATCCGTCAGGTGGAGAACCTCTGCCGGGTCATCAGTGATCTGAAAA
>JAQXMD010000087.1 GCA_029012465.1 Oscillospiraceae bacterium
GGCTGTGCCGCCTATGCGCAGGCCATTGTGGAGGGCACTGCAGAGCTGGGCCTCTGCGCTGCCGGCGGTAAGGAAAGTGCTGACAAGATCGCTCAGATCATGGGCGTTGAGTCTGTGGCAATGGAGCGCAAGGTGGCTGTGGTCAAGTGCCGGGGCCATCATGCGGTGAAAAAGGGCCTTTACTCCGGCATTCAGGACTGCGCTGCCGCATCCCGGATTGTGGGCAATGGTCCCAATCTCTGCTCCTATGGCTGTCTGGGCTTCGGCAACTGCGTGAAAGCCTGTCCCTATGGTGCAATCGCCATTGAGGACGGCGTTGCAAAGGTTGACCATGAAAAGTGTGTGGGCTGTATGACCTGTGCAGCCGCCTGCCCCAGAGGTATTATCGAGGAGGTTCCCTACGATCAGGACATTGTGGTGGCCTGCTCTTCCAAGGAAAAGGGCGCTGCGCTTCGGAAGTTCTGCGACATCGGTTGTATCGGCTGTAAGCTCTGCGAAAAGACCTGCCCCAATGATGCCATTCATGTGGTGGACAATCTGGCTTCCATCGACTACACCAAGTGTACCAGCTGCTCGGCCTGTGCTGAGAAGTGTCCCAGACACCTGATTGCTGACGCGAACCTGAAAACCGAGTTTAACATCGTAGAAGCCAAGGCAAGATAATCAAAAAGAATGCACGCTCCTGAATTGGGGCGTGCATTTTCTCTCACAAAGAACCGCAGTTTTCAAGCTATGAGAACTGCGGTTCAACTGTTTTTCAGTTATCTGTGGAAGAGCTTTTCGGTCTCATATCTGGGCTCACAGCTGACGGTGATGCCCAGACGCTTCAGGAGGTTTTCATCCTCGCTGCTGATGATGACAGAGAAATGAGCCAGAGAACCCTTCAGGCGGGGAAGCTGCTCCTTTGCCAGCTGTGCCAGCGGATTGGTCAGAGCGGAAATGGTCAGGGCCAGCAGCACCTCATCGGTGTGCAGTCTGGGGTTTTTGTGGGTCAGATATCGGGTTTTCAGCTCGCAGATGGGTTCCAGTACCTGAGCACTGATCAGGTCAAAGCTGTTGTCGATCCCGCCGAGAGCCTTCAGCGCGTTCAACAGCAGGGCGGAGGCAGCACCCAGATTGTCAGAGGTCTTTCCGGTAATCAGCCGTCCGTCGGGCAATACAATGGCACCAGCGGGAGCGCCTGTGACTTCGGCGCGGGTCAGTGCGGAGGAAACAGCGGGGAAAATCTCCGGCGTTACGGAGGCCTGATTCATGACCAGCTCCAGTTTCCGGATGACCTCGTCATCACATTTGCCCTGAACGTGTTCCACAGAGGCGGTGTAATACCGGCGGAGAATCTCCATACGGGAGGCCTTGCAGCAGACCTCGTCGTCAATAATGCAGTTTCCGACCATATTGACGCCCATGTCCGTGGGAGACTTGTAGGGGGAAGCCCCCAGAATTCTGGTGAGCATGGCGCTGAGAACAGGGAAAATCTCCACGTCCCGGTTGTAGTTTACGGCAGTATCGCCGTAGGCCTCCAGGTGGAAGGGGTCGATCATATTTACATCGCTGAGATCGGCGGTGGCTGCTTCATAAGCAAGATTTACAGGGTGCTTCAGGGGAAGATTCCAGATAGGGAAGGTTTCAAACTTCGCGTAGCCTGCGTCAATGCCCCGCTTGTGGTCATGGTAGAGCTGGGACAGGCAGGTTGCCATTTTGCCGCTGCCGGGGCCGGGGGCGGTAACAACCACCAGAGAGCGGGTGGTTTCAATGTAGTCATTCTTACCCAGACCCTCATCGCTGACAATGTGCGCCACATCGGAGGGATAACCGGCAATGGGGTAATGGCGGTAGCAGCGGATGCCAAGGGCATTCAGTCTCCGAAGGAACGCATCCGCAGCAGCCTGTCCCGTATAGCGGGTCATGACCACGCTGCCCACATATAGTCCCAGACCGCGGAAGGTGTCAATGAGACGAAGCACATCGTCATCATAGCCGATACCCAGATCGCCGCGTACCTTGTGCTTTTCGATATCGTTTGCGTTAATTGCAATGACAATTTCCACATCGTCTGAGAGCTTCTGGAGCATCTGCATTTTACTGTCCGGTGCAAAGCCGGGGAGCACCCGGGAGGCGTGATAGTCGTCGAAAAGCTTGCCGCCGAACTCCAGATAGAGCTTGCCGCCAAACTTGGCAATGCGATTCTGAATCATTTCGGACTGGGTGGTCAGATACTTTTGATTGTCAAATCCAATTTCCATCATGTTTCTACCTCTTATGCCGTTTTTGTTTCAGTATATCATATTTCGTGGAATTTTAATAGATTGATGTTGGATAAAAGAACGAATCTCCCGGTAAAAATTCCGTGCAAAACGCCGGGCGCAATGGATGCTGCATTCCCGGCGTTTAGATTTGTGATTACAGATTCGGCTTTATCAGCTCATAGTTTCTGGAACCGAGACCAATCTTCTCTGCGTGCTCCAGACAGCTTTTCCATTCGGACTCGGGGTTGGAGTTGCTGAAATGATCCTTGAGATCCACAAAGCTGTCGCTGGCCAGACGGTCGGCAAGCTGGCTTCCGGGCAGGGGCTTCTGAGCAAGGCATGCGTCCACACAGGCCTGATCCAGTGCAAGCGGATCGAAGGAAGCGAACATGCCGATGTTGGGCAGGATGGGGGCGTCATTTTCCGCGTGGCAGTCACAGTTGGGGGACACATCCACGATGAGAGAAATGTGGAAATGGGGGCGGCCATCCAACACTGCCTTGGTGTACTCGGCCATGCGGCAGTTGAGCACCTTGGTGGCGTTGTCCTCCCGGAAGGAGATGGCGTCAAAGTTACAGGCGCCCAGACATCTGCCGCAGCCCATGCAGTGGGAATAATCCACTGTCATTTTCAGAGACTTGCGGTCAAACACAAGACCTTCATTGGCACACTCTCTCTGGCAGCGGCGGCAGCCCCGGCATTTTTCGGGGCTGATGGTGGGGCTTCCGTTGCTGTGCTGCTCTGTTTTTCCGGCTCTGGAGCCGCAACCCATGCCGATGTTCTTGATGGCACCGCCAAAACCGGTGGTTTCGTGGCCCTTGAAATGGGTGAGGCTGATGAATACGTCGGCGTCCATAATGGCCCGGCCAATTTTTGCGGATTTCACATACTCTCCGCCCTCCACAGGGACTTCGATGTCATCGGTGCCCTTGAGGCCGTCACCAATGAGAATGGGACATCCTACGGTCAGGGGTGTAAAGCCGTTTTGCCATGCACACTCCAGATGCTCCAAGGCGTTTTTCCGGCTGCCGGGATACATGGTGTTGCAGTCTGTCAGGAAGGGCTTGCCGCCCAAGGCCTTTACCATGTCAACCACAGCCCGGGCATAGTTGGGGCGGAGAAAGCTGATGTTGCCCAGTTCTCCGAAGTGCATTTTAATGGCGACAAATTTGCCCTCCAGATCCATCTCCTCGAAGCCTGCCTTGCGCATGAGCTTTTGGAGCTTTTTGGTGAGGCCGTCACCGTATGCTTTGGTGCGGAAGTCGGTGAAATAGACTTTTGATGGCTGCATAATCATTCCTCCGTAAATATGTTGTAATGGATTAACTGGCAGGGGAGACGGGTCATTGCCCGGCATTTTTTCGAGTTTGAGCCTCCCGTTTCAGACTGCGGCGGTATTTGAGCACCACAAGGGTGCGCCAGAACACGCTGGGATAAACCCGGTTCAGAACGGCGCCAATGAATACGATGCAGAGGCAGAAATACAGCCAGAGCATCGCCATGACTGCCAGCCCCAGGCCGCCGTACAGCACAGAAAAGGAGGAGAAATTGTCTACATAAATAGAGAATACCTCAGAGAATACGATCCACGCAAAGGAAGAGAACAGAGCGCCGGGGATCTGCATGAAAATACGCATTTTCTTGTTGGGAAAGAAGGTGTACAGCAGGAGCATGATAAAGGCAATCACGAGAAACAGGGTCAAGCCCCGGAAACGCAGCAGAACGGAAAACATCCGTGCAACCGAGGGAAAGCTGCCCAGCAGCTTGTTGTAGATATGAAGACCAAAAACCCGAAGTCCAAGGGTCACAAGAAGCCCGAGAATAAACACCAGCATATATCCGATGCAGACGATACGCTTGAGAATAAAATTCCGGGTGTCGTTCACATCTGCGATGGCATTGAGCCCGTCCACCAAACCCAGCATACACTTGGATGCCGACCACAGGGTTGCAACAAGAGATACGGAAAGAGCGGTAGCACTGCTGGTGAGAATTGCGGAAAAGACATATTCAAACAGGGGCTGGAAGGACTCCGGCAGTGCGTCGGAAACCAGCATAATAAAATCCTGGGTGCCCAGGGGCGTGAAGGACAAAATGGAGAGGGTCAGCATGAGCACCGGGAAAATCGCCGTTATTACGAAGAAGGATGCGCTGGCGGCATAGGTGGAGATGTGATAATTTGCGTACCGCTTGGAGTAGTAGGTGATAGTTCTGTATAGCTTCATGGTTTCTCCTTTCCGGAAGACTTCATAAAGTGTTCCAGAGAAGAACAGCAAAGAATGAACGGAACGCAGGGAGCCTCAGATACCGTAGGTTTCCCTGGCCTGTGCGAAGATACTCTGACCGAGGCTGTCGATGGCGGTAAAGACAGGGAGATCCTCGATGGTAAAACGCTTGACGGATTCGCAGCCCAGATCATGGAACGCGATTTCCTCAGCGGATTTGATACAGCAGGCGATCAGGGCACCGGCACCGCCGACCGCACAGAAATAGGCGCTTTGGTTGCGGACAATGGCGTCAATGACGGCCTGAGAACGCTCTCCCTTGCCAATCATGGCGGTAAGACCAAGATCCAGAAGCCGGGGAGCGTAGGGGTCCATTCTGCTGGAGGTGGTGGGGCCGCAGGAACCAACGGCCATGCCCTTCTGGGCGGGAGTGGGTCCGGCGTAATAGATCACAGAGCCCTTCAGGGGATAGGGAAGGGGCAGTCCCTGATCCAGCAGGGAAAAGATCCGCTTGTGGGCTGTGTCACGGGATGTAAACACAGTGCCGCTGAGGAGAACCCGGTCCCCAACCCGCAGCTCAGGGATGGCGGAAGCTAATTCTGAGGTGTGGATACGAAGCTCACTCATGGATATCCTCCATTCCTTCCGCAGGGTCGGGATTCATGTCCGTTATGGCCGCAAGACGGGAGCTGGCGGTAGTGAGCTGATCCACAAGCGCCTGATATGGCCCATGCAGCTGCATGAGAAAATCGTTGAGGTTGCTGAGAACCTGTTCCGTAGCATCCCGGGCAGCGGATAGAGACACCTGAGACTCCTGACCGATCTGATCCAGCTGTTGATAGAGCTGTCTGGCGCGGTTGTTGGCGAGCCGTTCAGCATGCTCTGCCCTGCGGTAAGCGGCCAGCTCCAGACTGGTAATGGTATCATCGGTGGATTCCGCTTCTGTTTTGGAAACCGGCGGCTGTTCCGGCTGCGCGGGAGAACCAGCCAAAAGAAGCTGAAGGATTTCCAGCTGTTTGGTGGTTTCCTCCAGCTGGTTCTGCAACCGTTTGTTTTCCTGTTCCAGAGCGGAAAGCTCATCCTTGTGCCGCGCTGCTGTCTTTGTGATATATTCAGTCACGTCGCCTTTATGAAATCCGCCGACTGCGGTTCGAAATCGAAGCTCGGTGCTTTCAGACATGATATTCCCTCCATAATGGACAATTACTCCTCTGATTATACCATAATGCTCCATGGAAATGCAACCGGTTTCGGAAGGATTGACATTATCTTATGGCTGCCGTACAATACAAGAAAAACTGGAGGGATAGTATGGTACATTTTGAAAAGACACTCAGCAGCGAAAACCTGTTTGAGGGCAGAATCTTTCGTGTAATAAGGTCAAAGGTCCTTCTGGAGGACGGCAAAACCTCCCACCGGGAGATTGTATGCCATCCCGGCGGCGCGGCAATTTTGCCTATGAACGATCAGGGGGAGGTTTATCTTGTCCGTCAGTTCCGGTATGCGTTTGGCAGGGAACTGCTGGAGATACCTGCAGGAAAACTGGAGCCGGGAGAAGATCCGGAAGCTGCTGCCCGGCGTGAGCTTTGGGAGGAATGCGGATTTTCCGCGGATTCCGTAAGAAATCTGATGCCAGTGTATCCTACGGTAGGATATGATACGGAGGTCATTCATATGTACCTGGCCCAGGGGCTTCGGTGCGGCGAGGCCCATCCGGACCCCGGCGAGTTTGTGACGGTAGAGAAGTATCCTCTGAAGGATGCGGTGGATATGGTGCTCTGTGGCGAGATCCGGGATGGAAAGACCGTGGCTGCCCTTATGAAGGTGCAGGTGCTGCTTGATCGGGGAGAGCTTCGGTTGATTTGAATGAAATAATAGCCACTTCACCATTTTGGATGAAGTGGCTATTTTGCGCTATCTGGGGAGGGTCAGACAGGAAATCCAGTGGAACCGCAGTCCCTTCAAGCCCTTTTGCTTTTTGGAAACCCTGTGGGCAATGGCGAGAAGCTGCTGGTTGTAGGGGGCGAATTCCTCGGCGGTGATGCCGTTCTTGCTGAATTTCGCCTTGAGGGCAATTTGCTTCAAGGAGTCCGGGAACTCGGCTCCGTAGGGAATAAGCTGCTCCACATACCACCACAGACTGACCGCCGCAAGAGTAGGATCGGGATTGCGGATCAGTTTCTTCCGTCTGGAAAGAATCACTGCCCGGCGGATGATAAGAA
Source organism: Oscillospiraceae bacterium (assembly GCA_029012465.1). Lineage (GTDB taxonomy): Bacteria > Bacillota > Clostridia > Oscillospirales > Oscillospiraceae > HGM13006. The sequence goes on from JAQXMD010000087.1 coordinate 6,694, forward strand.
CCAGTATGGACAGAAGGATCAAGCCCAGAATGAGGCCTGCGGCAACCAGAATGCCGCTGATTCCATGAGCGCCGCTCACACCTTCCGTGGAAGCTCCGGGCATATCAGAGGACTGAGGGCCTTCCTCGTCGGGGACAGCAGGGGCAGCAGAGGGCTCAGGCTCCTGAGGTACTTCGGAGGGAGAGGGAGACGGTTCCTCGGATACCTCCGGTTCATCCCCGGTATCCGGTTCCTCCGGTTCCGCAGAGGGGGAGGGAGAAGGCTCGTCGGAGATTTCCTCCTCCAGCTCGGGCAGCATGGAGGTCTCGCCGAATCCCGGTGTGGTTTCCACAGGAATCCAGCCCAGACCGCTGAGATATATCTCTGCCCATGCATGGGTATCCAGATCACGGACGTCGGTGATGCCGCCAACCTCAGTTATGACCGCCCGATAACCACTGGCATAACGGGCGGGAATTCCCAGAGCCCGATACATGGCAGCCGCGGCGGTGGCAAAGTGTACGCAATAGCCTTCTTTGCTCTCTGTCAGGAAATAGACGGCAAAATCCTCATTGACCGGCTGACGGGCAACGTTCAGCTCATAAGTGCCGGCACCACGGATAAACTCAGCCACCCAGGCAATGGTCTTGGCCTGGGACCAGGTGGGGTTATATCCATAATCCAGCGCAAGCTGATACAGAGCGTCCCGGGTGTCATCGGGAAGCTGTAGGCAGTTTTCCCATACATAGCCGTTGTAGCTTGAATTGACATTTCCCTGTATGTGCGTAATGTTCAGGGTTTGAACACCGGGCCAGTAGCTGATTACATAGTCCTTTTCACTGATGGACATACGCAGGTCGCTGACAATGGGGTCTGCGCTGGTACAGCTGATATATCCATAGGGGGCGAAGAGCACTTCCGGATTATCCTGCAAATTCCGAATCTGCAAAGAAGCCTGCTGCTCCGCACCGAAGGAGGTGCCCAGAGATGTATGGGCATAAACACTGTCGGTTATGGAGGCCAGCTCCGCAGATTCCCAGCTGTGCCCGGTATAGATATCCTTGGCAGCACCCTTGAGATAGATGGGGCCGGTCTCCGTTCCGGAGATTTGAAGCATGACTGTATCCTTTCGCTGACGGTAGCCCTGAACGGTCAGATCAAGGACTCTTCCGGTGTCAGCGCCCAGCTCCTCCTGCGTGTTACCGGTGGTGTTACGATCCAGCGCGCCCTGCATGGGGCCGGGAAGCTTATCAAGGATCTGCTGAATCACCTGAGGAAGCTCCTGATTGCTGGTGTCCTCTTTGGGGTAAACCACGCCGATGATGCCTAAAACCAGCAGAACAGCCATCAGGGTCAGAACCATGCGGACAGAGTCGATCATGGGGATGTCCTCGCCCCGTTCCTTGGCAAACAGAACTGTGACCCAGCAGCTCAGCAGGAGAATCAGCGGGGCAGCATGGGGCGGCGTGTCGTTGATGACGACGCACAGCAGGAGAAACGGAAGTGCTCCGGCTGCGGTAATAAGACAGGACCGATAGCCAACGCCCCAGGCCATCCAGATGGACAGCAGAGCGGCCAGCACCATAAACAGAAGGGTGTTGCTCTGGGGAAGGGAAGCGGCCGGTTCGGCGGGGATTGCAAAGGACAGATTCGGATAGGCTGTGGAGAACAGCTTGAGAATATCATGGGCCAGCTGTATCAGCGTTGGGCCGATGGAGGAAAATGCCGGGGTAAAGAACCCGATGATGCCAAAAAAGGCTGCCAGAGGAATCAGACACCAGAGCAGCTTTTTCCAGATAAAGCAAGCCGTAAACAGAAAAGAAAACAACAGGGCTGAGATCAGAATGGCCAGTTCATTGACGGGAATCTCGAAACCGCTGGTCACACAGAAAACCGTACAGGCGGAAGCTGTAGCGGAGATCAGCGTACAGGTAATAAGCCTTGGCAGCTTTGTCATGATGCAGTGCCACCTCCGTTCCCTGCGGAAAGCAGAATCTCGTAGGGGCGAAGCACTGAAGCAGGACAATGGCGCCCGGCCTTTTGGGCCAGCATCTGGTCTATGACGGTGTCGATCTCGCCGGGGGGGCCGTAGATGCTCTGCCGCCTGCCGTCCGCGTCAAGCCACTGGAGCAGGATACCGGCATTGTTCTGGTTCAGATAGATGATGCACCATGCCAGCTGATCCAGAGCCAGATCTCTTCCGGAGGGGTCCTCCGGCCAGTCAATCCAGATGGAGGCAATTCGCTCCACCGGTTCCAGCGTGTCCCGGACAACGGTTTTGTCCATGGCGGCGCTTTTTTTCCAATGGATGGAGCGCATGGTGTCGCCAACCCGGTATTCACGGAGGTCATAGGGATTCCCGCCGCCACTGAAGGGGCGGGCAATGAGCATGGAGTTATCGCTCCAGTCGGGATGCTCCGGAGGTTCCGAGGGAAAGGGAACCACGGAAACCTGCAAGGGTGGCAGCTTCTTTACCGGCAGAGGAAAGAGTCCCATAAAATCATAGATCCTCAGCCGCTTCAGCTGTAGCTGGTACTGACAGCAATGCTCTGTATTCAGGGCAAAGCCCCCGTAAGCGACCTTCAGACGGGTCTTTTTAGTCTTTCCGGTGACAGTGTCCGTGGAATAGAGCTTTCCCCGGACGGCTCCGGTGGAAAAAAGACGGCTCTGACGGATGGTCAGCTTGACGGTTGCTTCGCTGCCCCGGGATACCTGATCGGGAGCGGACAGGGTGGTACGGGTGTATATTGCCCCGGGCAGACTGATGAGCCAGGAAAAAATGGGCAAAATCAGTGCAATCACAAGCAGCATCCCGGCCACATAACCAGTGTAGGCAATTCGGAACAGCGCCAGAATAATCAGTACCAGTATGTATGCGATACGATTCTTCAGCATAATATCCTCACTTGATCTTGGGGGCAGGTATCTTGTGCAGAATGGAAAGACAGATGTCCTGAGCGGTTTTTTGATCCTGCTCAGCCTGACGGGTCAGAAGCAGACGGTGGGCCACAGTGTCCACAAAGATAAACTGAATGTCAGAGGGGATTACATAGTCACGGCCCTGGACCCACGCAACGGCACGGGCCATGGATGCAAGGGCCACAGAGGCCCGGGGAGAAGCGCCCTGACGGAGATCCGGATGGTTTCTTGTGGCAGTGGTCAGACGGACGATATACTTGAAAATATCATCGGAGGCGTAGACAGCGGCCACCTGATCCTGAATCAGAGAGAGAATCTCCGTATCGGCAACCGCGTTGATGGCGTCGAGCGGATTGGCATTCTGCTTTCTTCTCAGCAGCTCCAGCTCGTTTTCCGGAGCGGGGTAGCCCATGGTCAGCCGCATCATGAACCGGTCCATCTGGGAATCCGGGAGAAGCTGAGTGCCGGAGGAACCGTAGGGGTTCTGAGCAGCGATGACCATAAAGGGTCTGGGCAGGGGATGGGTAACGCCGTCAACTGTGACCTGACCCTCCTCCATGGCCTCCAGAAGGGCGGCCTGGGTACGGGAGGAGGCACGGTTCAGCTCATCGGCCAAAAACAGATTGCAGATGATTGCGCCTTCCTGATATTCCGTGGTGCCTCGATTTTTGTTGTAGACGGTAAAACCGGTCACGTCTGTGGGCATTACATCGGGGGTGAACTGCATCCGCTTGTAGTTCAGCTGCAACGCCCGGGAAAAGGCTACGGCAAGGGTTGTTTTGCCCACGCCGGGCTTATCCTCCAAAAGCAGATGGCCTCCAGCCAGCATGGTGAGAAATGTTTTCAGAATCATATCATCCTTACCGACGATGGCGCGGCGTACCTCGGTCAATACCTGTTCTGCGTAATTCACAAGCGTTCCTCTTTTCATTCTTATTGGTTTTGGCACTGATTTCCCAGTAAAAACGGGAAAAAGCCGGGTAAATCAAATCAAATTATTCACACGCATCATTCATCATACCATAGCTGGGCCAATGGTTCAAGTATTTTGTCTCAATTTCGTATCAAAAGGTAACGATATACCCATAAAATCAGGAAACATTTTGATTGCAGGAAGGACTCTTGCTTGCGAAGGAACGGGCCTGTTGAAATTCACAAAGAGTCGTCTTTGTTTTTACAAAATGCCTAAAAGAAATTGCCCGGATACAGATTATAATGGCAAAGGAAAATTACATGGATTCTCTGACAGAAAAGGAGATGGAAATACTATGAGCAGACTGACAATCAGATCAGCCTCCCGGGCTCAGACCACCATTGAGGGAATCTACACCGATATGGAGCGGCGGATCATTGCAAGCCCTCCCGGCCTGTGTCCTGTGGATCTGACGGCTGCATTTCTGAAAATGTGTCAGGCCCAGACCTGCGGAAAATGTGTTCCCTGCCGTGTTGGCATGAGCCAGCTGGCGAATATGCTGGAGGAAATACAGGCCCACCGGGCAACCATGGAGACTCTTGAAAAGCTCAGAAGCACTGCGGTTGTCATTGAAAACTCCGCGGATTGTGCCATCGGCATCGAAGCGGCCCGTATGGTTCAGCGGAGCATTGAGGGCTGCTATGACGACTATGTTTCTCACATTCAGAATCACCGCTGTACCAGTACCATCAGCCAGTCCATTCCCTGTGTGGCAAACTGTCCTGCTGGTGTGGATATTCCCGGTTATGTGGCGCTGGTGGAGGTGGGACGCTACGCGGACGCTGTGCGTCTGATTCGTAAGGACAACCCCCTTCCCGTGGCCTGTGCCATGATTTGTGAGCATCCCTGCGAGTCCCGCTGCCGCAGAACATTGCTGGACGCGCCCATCAATATCCGTGGCCTGAAGCTGGCTGCGGTGGATCATGCTGGTGTGGTTCCCGCGCCCCAGTGTGCCGAATCCACCGGAAAACGGGTTGCCATCATCGGCGGCGGACCCTCCGGTCTTTCCGCTGCCTACTACTTGCAGCTGATGGGCCATCAGTGTACCATCTTTGAAAAGCGCAAGCATCTGGGCGGCATGCTCCGTTACGGCATTCCTAGCTATCGGCTGCCCCGCCAGCGGCTTCAGGAGGATATTGACTGCATCCTCTCCACCGGCGTGGAGGTGCGGCTGGAAACCGGCATTGGCCGGGGTGAGGGCATGATCTCCATGGAGCAGCTTCGCTCCGACTACGATGCCGTGTTCATCTCCATCGGCGCCCATGACGACAAGAAGGTGGGCATTCCCAACGAGGATGCCGAGGGCGTTCTGTCCGCTGTGGAAATGATGGGTTCCATCGGTGACGGTATTATGCCGGACTTCACTGGAAAACGTGTCTGCGTCATTGGCGGCGGCAACGTGGCCATGGACTGCACCAGAAGTGCCATCCGCTGCGGCGCGGAGAAGGTTTCCATTGTCTACCGCCGCAGACAGGTGGATATGACCGCACAGGCGGAGGAGATTCAGGGCGCTCTGGAGGAGGGCGCGGAGATGCTGGATCTCCATGCGCCCCTCAGCGTAGAGGTGGATTCTCAGGGCAGGGTCATTGGCCTTTGGACGGAGCCGAAACAGGTTGGCCTGATCCGTGACCGCCGTGCGGAAGTCATCAGCAGAGGCCGTGAGCCAGAGATGATCCCCTGCGATGTGATCGTTGTGGCCATTGGCCAGTCCATTGAGACCCAGTATTTCGAGGAAGAGGGCATTCCCATCAAGCGTGGTGTCATTGAAGCTCAGGACTGGACGGCAGTCGGAGATGCTGACGGCGTATTTGCCGGCGGCGACTGTGTCACCGGTCCCAAGACTGCTATTCGCGCCATTGCTGCCGGTAAGGTTGCTGCGGCAAACATCGACAACTATCTGGGTTATTATCATCATATTACCGTGGATGTGGACATTCCCGAGGTTTCCCTCCGGGACCACAAGTACTGCGGACGTATCAATCTGTCTGAGCGTTCTGCCGCTGACCGGAAGGACAATTTCCTTCCCATGGAACAGGGCATGAACGAGCTGGATGCAAAACAGGAGGCAAGCCGCTGCCTGCGCTGCGATCACTTTGGCTGCGGCATCTTCAAGGGAGGTAGAAGGAACGAATGGTAAAGGTTAGCGTAAACGGAATTCAGCTTTCTGTGCCCGAGGGTACATCCATCCTTGAGGCCACAAGGCTGGCGGGCTGTCCTGTGCCCACCCTCTGCTTCCTGAAGGACATCAATGAAATCGGCGCGTGCCGTGTCTGCGTGGTGGAACTGAAGGGGAAGGACCATCTGATCACTGCCTGCAACAATTCCTGTGAAAACGGTATGGAGGTTTTCACCAATACATCCAAGGTCCGCGAGGCAAGACGCATCAATCTGGAGCTTCTCCTGAGCCAGCATCGTCTGAACTGTCCCGCCTGCAACCGGGAAAAGACCTGCCAGCTGAAGAAGGTTGCCCAGTCCATCAATATGGATGATGTGATGAATTTCACCCACGAATATCCTGCGGACAACTGGGATACCAGCTTCCCTCTGATCCGCAATGAGAGCAAGTGTATCCGCTGTATGCGCTGTGTATCCTTCTGCGAGAAGGTTCAGACCCTGAGCATCTGGGATATGGTGGGCACAGGCGCCCATACCACCGTTGGCGTTTCTCAGGGCAGAACCATTCGGGAGGCGGACTGCGCCCTGTGTGGTCAGTGTATCACCCACTGTCCCGTCAATGCTCTCCGTTCCAGAGACGATACCAAGCCCATCTTCGGATATCAGGGTGCCATGGCTGACCCCGATAAGGTGGTGGTATTTCAGGTGGCTCCCGCTGTTCGGGCCGCCTGGGGTGAGTCCTTTGGCCTTTCTCCGGAGGTTGCTACGGAGAAGCGTCTTGTCACGGCCCTCAAGCGCATCGGCGTGGACTATGTATTCGACACCAATTTCTCTGCGGATGTGACCATTATGGAGGAGGGCACCGAGTTCCTCCATCGGATGCAGGACGGCAAGGAGCACAAGTGGCCCATGTTCACCTCCTGCTGTCCCGGCTGGGTTCGCTTCATGAAGTCCCAGTATCCGGACATGGTAGGGGAGTTGTCCACCAGTAAGTCTCCCCAGCAGATGTTCGGCGCCATCACCAAGACCTATTTTGCAAAGCAGATCGGCGTGGACCCCAAGAATATTGTCTGCGTTTCCGTCATGCCCTGTGTGGCAAAAAAGGCTGAGGTGGACATTCCCAACATCAACGATGCGGGAGCGGGCAAGGATGTGGACTTCTCCATCACCACCCGTGAAATGTGCCGTATGATCTCTGCCGACCAGCTGGATGTGGCGGCACTGCCTGAGACGGAGTTCGATTCGCCCCTTGGCACTGGCACCGGTGCAGCTGTGATCTTTGGTGTCACCGGCGGCGTTATGGAGGCGGCGCTCAGAACCTGCGCCTATGTGCTGACCGGGGAGAACCCGGACCCGGACAAGAGCTTCCTTGGCGCCCGTGGTATGGACGGCTGGAAGGAAGCGGAGTACGATGTGGCCGGCATCCGGGTTCGTACTGCCGTGGCCAGTGGTCTGGGCAATGCCAGAAATCTGATTCGCGCCCTGCGCCGTGGTGAGGTTTCCTATGATTTTGTAGAGATCATGGCCTGTCCCGGTGGTTGTGTGGGCGGCGGTGGTCAGCCCATTCACTACAACGAGGAGTGGGCAGGAAAGCGCGGCCAAGTGCTCTATGCCTATGATGAGAAGAATCCCATCCGGTTCTCCCATGAGAATCCCGAGGTTCAGACTCTGTATTCGGAGTTCCTGAAGGAGCCCTGCGGTCATCTGGCTCATGAGCTGCTCCATACGGATCACTTTGGCTGGGACATGCCTCAGGCGCCTGTCTATGACGAGGATGTACGGGTGCCCTATCCCTGCCTGAAGAAGTAAATTGGAAAAGTTGATCCTCCGCATGGTTACGATCATGCGGAGGATTGTTACTGTGTATTAATGGGTGGCCCCGGGGCTTCTTGCTCGACAAACTGGAAGTTATATGCCGCAAATCGCAAAGTAACTAAATTCATTGAAATTTTCATCAACCCAGCTCTTGAGTTCCGTAATCAACTCGTTGAGTATGCCACTTTCGCTTTGAGCATTGCTTTGGATAACTTCCCATTTTTCTTTATCAATTATTGTGACACCATAGT
>JAQXMD010000088.1 GCA_029012465.1 Oscillospiraceae bacterium
CGCCTCTGCCGCCGCCACCATGGTGGGACAGAATATCGGCGCAAAAAAGCCGGAGCGTGCCCGATCCGTGGTACACTGGTGTGTTTTTATGAGCTTTGTCTGCGAAGCGATCATATTCATTCTGGTGCAGCTGTTTGCCGAACCGATCATCTGTATTTTCAACAACGATCCCCAAGTGGTTGAAGTGGGCGTCCAGTATCTTCGTATCATGACATTTGCATACCTTGCCCATTGTCTGCTGGACGGGTATCAATCCATGGCCAACGGAGTGGGTTTCAGCATGCTCAGCTTTATCTGTTGTACCGTTGACGGACTGATCGTCCGGATTCCTCTGGCCATACTGTTTGGCACTGTTCTGGGCATGGGGCTCAAGGGCGTATTCCTTGGCTGCATGCTGGCCCCCTTCTCCGCGGGCCTCATCAGCATGGTGTATTTCTACTCGGGAATCTGGCGGAAACAGGGACTTGTAAAGTAAAAAGGAGGCATTTGTATGATGCGTGAAAATAATAAGGGCACTTTGATCCGGGACCTGACCCAGGGCAGCGTAACGAAGCTGCTTCTGGTGTTCTCCTTCCCCCTCATGTGCTCCAATCTGCTTCAGACCGTGTACAACATGGTCGATATGGTGGTCATCGGTCAGTTCGTTGGAAAAGAGGGGCTTTCCGCCGTATCCATCGGCGGTGACATTCTCCATTTTCTGACCTTTCTGGTGATGGGGCTTGCCAATGCCGGTCAGGTCATTCTGTCCCAGTACATCGGTGCCGGAAACCGGGATCGTGTAAAGGGGACCATCGGTACCATGTTCACCGCAACCCTTTTCTGCGCGGTGGTGCTGTTTATCATCTGTCTGTTTGGCCTCGATCCGCTGCTCCGGCTGCTCAACACCCCGGAGGAGGCCTTTGAATCTGCCCACCGGTACGGCATGACCTGTGTATACGGCATATTCTTCATTTATGGCTACAATCTGGTCAGCGCCATTCTCCGGGGTATGGGCGATTCCAAGCATCCCTTTATCTTTGTGGCGGTTGCAACCGTGGTAAATCTCGTCCTCGACCTTGTGTTCGTCGCCGGTCTTAAAATGGGCGCTTTTGGAGCCGCCTTTGCGACCGTCATCGGTCAGGGTGTCAGCTTCATTTGGGCAATCGCGTATCTCTACCGCCGCCGCGACGACTTCGGCTTTGATTTCCGTCTGAGCAGCTTCAAGCCCGACGGAGAAATTCTGCCCAAGCTAATTAAGCTGGGCTTCCCCATGATTCTTCAGTCTGCCGCCATCAACTTCTCCATGATGTTTGTCAACTCCTACATCAATGCCTACGGCGTGGTAGCCTGTGCCGTCACCGGCATTGGAAACAAGCTGGCATCCATCACAGCCGTCATCACCAACGCCCTTTCCACCGCCGGTTCCTCCATGGTTGGCCAGAACCTTGGCGCAGAACGCTATGACCGGATCCCCAAAATCATTGGGGTTTCTCTGGTCATTGATATGGTCTTTGCGTTGCTGCTTTCCGCCCTCACCATTCTGTTCCCCAGAGAGATCTTCGGTCTCTTTGATCAGGACCCCGAGGTTCTGGATATGGCAATGACCTACGTTCCCGTGGCGGTTCTGTTGTTCATCGGCTTTGGCATGCGCTCTCCCCTCTTTGCGCTCATCAACGGCAGCGGCAATGCCCGTCTGAATCTGGTCGTGGGCATGATGGATGGTGTCATCTGCCGTATCGGACTTGCCATGCTTCTGGGGCTTGTCTTCGACATGGGCATCATGGGCTTTTGGCTGGGCAACGCCTTTGCCGGATATATGCCCTTTGTCATTGGTGGTGTATATTTCATCACCGGCAAATGGAAAACCCACAAGCTTATCAAATAGTCCCGAACAATCAGGGGCGTGCTGCATCGCAGCACGCCCCTTTTTTTGACGATACAGGAAAAAACGGCTTACATGGCCATCAGTTCCTCCCACTGGCTTCTGGTCATCTCCGCCATTTCCTCCACTGTCATTTCCCCAGTTGTTTCTTTTCCCTCTGACTTATCATAGTAAGTAAACAGAATTTTTGTATCTGTATGGCAGGGCAGGACAGCCTTGAGCAGTCTGGACACAAACACCGGATCACTGTCCAGCGTCAGCGTTTCCTTTACAAATACATACAGCAGTTTTGTTGTGATGTGTTCCTCCATAGTGACCGTCACGCCGCAGGCCGCAAGGGTCTTTTTCAACTCCTCCTTGGTGGTCCGCTGATTGTCTGTCTGGTACAGCGTCTGAAGAGCCTCCTGTCTCTGGGCAATTCCCGCCCCCGGAATCACGGGGAACAGAGACTCTGCCATCTCCAGGCCTTCTCCCACCGCCTGATCCGGCAGCAGCTCCCGCAGCTTTTCCCGGATATAACCATCTGCCTTGTCCAGCGCGGCTCCCAGCGCCTCCAGTTCTCCTCCGCTGTAGCCGTCTCTTCTGTAGACGCCCAACGGAGCCAGCAGTTGCCAAAGGTAATCCGCGTATCCCATCACATGCCCTCCACGGTCAGGCTCTCCAGCCGGATTCGCTGGAGGCTTTCCGCTGACACATCAGCCTCCGGTGTAATAATTTCAACATCCTGAATCATGCCCGTCTCCATGGCAGCGTGGATCAGTCCGGACCGATACAGCGTCTTTCCCGCGTTCAGCGCGAAGATGTATTCGCGAAGCGCAGTCTCCACCGCCGCTGTGGCATCCTCCAGCTTGCAGTTGGAATATGGCGCAATTTTCACCACAACATCTGTCATCAGGCTCTCCGGCCTGTATACACGCAGCTCCAGACACACCTCTCTGTACTCGCCCACCACTTGACGAACATTGAATAGCATGCTGTCCGTCACCGTTCCGGTGTCCGAATCCACGATGATGCCCACACTTCCAACGCCGTTGATCTTTGGGACCACCTCCACCCGATCAATGCCGTCCACAGACAGGGCCAGCTGCTTGTAAAAGGCCTCATTCACTCCGTTGCTGACACCGCGGTAAACATCCAGTATCCGTTTGCGGTAGGCTTCATCATCCTCCTGATCTCTGCCTCCGGAAAACGCCCCCTGATTGACAACCTCCTGCACCCCCGCAGGCAGTGTCTGCATCCGAACGATGGTCCCGGCAAGGACATTTCCCGCCGCACCATATTCCACAGCCTCTGCGGCTACGGTCACGCTGGTTGCCCCTGCCGGAATGAGCCCCTGCTCCGTGGTTACAAACTGAACCATTTGCCCAGTAAGGCAAACCGTCCCCTCCGGAACGGTCCGATCCACACTCTGCTCCGATAGCATCCGGAAGGTCAGGAACCCGGTGGCCTTTGCCGCAGCCTTTCTGATGACGCCCCGAAGCTCCCCGTGCCGATCCAGCCCCTCCCCGGAAGCGGTCTGGGGAAATGCCTGCCGGTATACATAGTCCGCATAGTGATACAGGCTCATGATCTGTGTGGCCGCCGCCCGCAGCCGTACCGCCAGATCTGCTTCTCCGTTCATTTCATAGCCGGTGCTCTCCCGGAATTTCTCCAGCATTTCCTGATATATGGTTTCCTCTGTCACCTGGTCAAAACCTCCAATCCTGAATCCATTTCCTCCAGATATACCGCAATCCGAAGGCCATCATTTGTCTCTTCAACAGACACATCCGTCACAGAAAGTCCCAGCGGTGCCAATGCCTCCTGCGCATACCGCAGAGCCATGGTTTTCCGGTTGGAGGGCCGTTCCCTTGTGAGCAGATACAGTCTGCTGCCCAGCTCCGGGAACGCTGAAAAGCCGCCTCTCTTTGCCGAGAGCCGATACAGTGCCTGCTCCAGCAGTTGCTCCCTGTCGGTGACCTGCTGGAAGCCTCCCGCGCCGTCCGGCACATAGTCCCGTTCCCGCAGCTTAAGTCGCACTGCCCAGCACCTCCCCGTTTACATAGACCGTTCCCTCCAGCAGGATTCTCCCATCGTTTTTCAGCGTGATGGAGCTTCCTCCGGAATACAGCTGCACCTCACCAACTGCAAGCTCTTCCCCGCCGCTGTCTGCCATTCCGATGATACAGGGGTCCTCCCCAAGACTTCCCGTTTTGATGACCAGAACCCCCTGTCCCGCCCCAGGCCGCCAGCGGAATCCGCCGGGGCAGATCAACTCTGCCCGCCGCATCTCTCCGCAGCTGTTCACCCAGGGTTCCCGTCCGCCTGCGGCAACGGTTTCCATCTGGCTCCCGCATCGTTCTTCATATACGCTTCCCCCTCTTGTGGAAAGAAACATGTCAAATCCCCCTATTCATACGCATACATACTCAGGGTGCAGCTTCTGCCGCCGGTATCCAGACAGTTTTCACTCTCCGTCACCCGGAATGTCCCCGCAATTCCAAGCTTCGGCAGCTCCAGGCTGACCGTATCCCCCGGCTCAGCGGCAAAAAGCGTTCCTCCCAACCGCAGCCGCAGGGTCCTCCACCCCTTTGCTGACTCCCGGAGAACCGTCCCCGGCGAACTGTTCCCTGCTCTGCAGGTGTTTTTCCGTGGAATCGTCACTCTTCTGGTGGCACAGCCGCCCAAATTCTGAAACAGCTGATTGGTCACTGTACTTTCCAGTCCCGTAGCCATATTCCTAGCCACCACCTGACTGTATACACCATATCTGCATCCCCGAAACACGGCCTCTTCCACCCGTTCCGGCTGTCCCATCTGAATTTGCTTTCCCGACCCCTGACCAATTTGCAGAGTTCCGTCACCCAGAAACCGGGGCGTGATCTCCGCCGCCCACTGGCAGAAGCCATACAGGGCCTGCCAGGCGCTTTCTCCATACTCCACCGCAAAGGTGTTCAGCCGGTAATTCTGCTCATACTGGATTTTGGTAATGCCGTAGGGTTTCACATAGTACCCCAGAATATCCGCCAGCGATACCCAGTAAAGCTCCCTTTGCCCCACCTGATTATCCATCAGCAGTCCGGCCAAACCTCTGCCGTTCATATGCACTACCAGTCCTTCTCCATCGTATCGGACCTCATATTCATCCACGATTCCGAAAAACCGGGATTCTCCCCCATAGACACCTTCAAACCGGATTGCCTTTTTCAGAATGGCTTCCCATTTCGCCTCAAATCGAAAGGAAACCGAAAAGCCATCTGCCGGAATCCCATCTGTTCTCACAAGCCGCCATTCCAAAAGCTCCGGAAGGGCGGTTTTGCTGCCATCCGATCCATACACATAGCCTGTCAAGCCAGCCTCACCACCTGTCCCGGTGTCAGCACATTGGGATTTCCAATGTCCGGATTCAGCTCCAGCAGTCTTGAAAGCGGCACACTGTTCAACATGGAAATGGAATACAGTGTGTCACCCAGCTTTACAATATACCTTCCGCTGGTACCGGGTTTCTGCTTACTGGCCGTGTCCTCCTCCGTGTCACACTCCGTGAAGGTAAATCGATAGGCCACATACCACGCCCGTGGTTCCTCCAGAATCTCCAGTTCCGTAAACATCATCTTTCTCAGCAGGATCAGCGGATGGATCAGCACCCCTGCTCCGGGGTCCTCATAAACCCGGATCAGCTGATCCATATAGGTGTAGGCCATATTTCCAAAGAACTCTCCCTCTCCGGTGAGAATTCTCTGTTTGACCCCCAGATCCTCCAGCTGATAGGTCCCTCCGGGATATTTATGCAGTACCGTAGCCCGCTGTGCCTGAAGCCTACAGGTTCTCGGATCATTGGGCCATGTAAATGTCTTGAATTTCAACTTTGCACCTGCCTTCCACTATCCGGGATACCGTCTGGCATCCCGCTCAAAGAACCTTGAAATCCCATCCATGGACAGATGCGTTCGCTCCCGAAGCATTTCCTGCTGCGCCACCGGAATGAAGCCGTATTGGCGCCAACCGGAGCTTTCCTCCGTTTCCTCCATACCGGAGACGGTCCTTCTGTCCATGGAACCTGCCTGAAGGGCTTCCGTAAGCTGCGCCGCCATCTTTGTCAGTGCCGCTTCCCGTTTCCGCTCTGATGCATGCTTCGCCGCCATTGACACTTCCCCTCTCATCCGCACCGCGGGAAAACTCTCCACAGCGTTTCCGGCAGAGGCGTTGATTTCCTCATTCAGTTTTTTCAGCACAAGACTGCTTTGCTCCGCATCGGCGACCACTTTCTGACGGGCCAGTAGTATCTCCAGATAATCATCCATGACGCTTCAGCTCCTCAAACCGGTGGATGTCAAACTGCGGATTCACTTCCCGCTCTCCCTGCAATTCCCGGCCGCAACCGGGACAAATGGCTTTCCGGTTTTCCCGGCACTCCGGGCAGAGCTTCTCCAGCTGTTCCTCCCGATCCAGCAGCAGCTGGGCCGCGCAGTAGAGATAATCTCCCTCGGTCATTTTTTTCGCCCGTTCCTCTGTGGGCAGTACAGAAAAGGCCCGGAGCACCTTCCACCGGATTCGCTCCACGGGCGTTTCCCGGAGTCCCCGCTGAATTGCCTCCAGCTTTTCGGCCTGTCCCAGTTCCGGAGAAGTATCCTCCGCCAGGGTTCTATAGGCGTCCATTTCCTCCGCAATTTTCTCCCCGCTCCAGCAGTCCATCAGCGCTTTGCCCTCTGAAAAGACAGGCTCCCCATTCTCATGCACAGCCCTCGCCAGAATGCATGCGTTGCTCCAAAGGCTCTTTTCCGCTCCCTCCGGGCACATTTCCTCCACCTCGGCCTTCACCTTCAGCAGTTCTCCTGCCGTCAGCACCCGGAGGGAATACCCGCCGGGACGCCGGATCTCCCTGCTGCCTCCCAGCAGTCTCAGCAGCTCCCGATTCACGAATTCATCAGCTCCATACGGCTGGACGCTGTCAGAGACACCTTTTCCATGACCGTTCCCCCCAGCGCCGTACTCTCTTCCAGACTGGTCCATTGACAGCCCGTAAAGATCACCCGGCGGTCAGGCTTTACGATCACCAGCGAAAAGTCCTCCAGCTCGTAGAAGTTGATTCCGTCCCGAAGGGCGTTTTCTGTGGCATAGATCCGGCTCAGCTCCAGCGAATACCGGCTCAGTCCCCGAATGGTGGCCACCGGCTCCTGATGTCCGAAGGCTTCAATATTCTTGCTCTCTCTGGTGGTCAAAGCCCGATAGGACTGCACCACGGCAACCTTCACGCCGTTGACCTCCAGATAAATATCCGCACTGGTGGGAATCTTGATCGTATCCATATCCTTGTTTCCTCCTTTTGACAGGCCGCTGCCCGATTCCGGGCAGCGGCAGTATTTCTTATACCGTGATGTGTGCCGTCAGGAAGATTCTTCCCAAACCGTGCACCACCGTAAAGGAAAAGCTCACATCGCAGACTGTGGGATCATCCCCATTGGCGCTGGCGGAAATATCGCTGTAGCGCTCGATGATCTCCCGTTTCACCCGATCCTCCAGAGCCACAGCCACAGCCGACCGGATGGCGCCTCTGGTGGACGCATTGTTTTTCTTTCTGGCAAAACGGCTTTTCAGCAGATCCCGAACGCCGGGAATCACGTCGTCCACAATCCGCACCACCTCCAGCTCCCGCCAAAGGGTCATGGGCTCTCCGCCCTCGGTGGTTTTGGTTGTGACCACACGCACCGGGCTGACAAGGGTCCCCACTGCCTCCAGCGGTGTAACGCCTGCCCGAATGAACTGGTCGATTTCCTCTTCGCTCCACCGTTCCTCCAGTCCCACAAGTCCTGTGAGCTCAGCTCCATTCAGCGGCAGGGCAGGGTCCGACTCTCCCGCAATAAGCCCCGCCATGGCGGCGGCGCTGTATCTGCCGTCAAAGCTGTCGTCCCAGGCCGTTTTCCCGCTTCCCGCGGTCAGAACCAGCCGCTGGCAGTTCATTTCTCCGGCACGCGCCACCAGTTCCGTCCCCTCTGCCCCGGTCATTCCGGCAACACCGATGCAGGGAAATCCATTTTCCGCGTTTTTCAGCAGCAGCTGACCGATTTGCCCGAATACATCCGCGTTTTCCGTGTCCATGGTCAGGACACATGCCTTTTTCTCTGCCAGCAGTCTTGACGCCGCTTTTTCATATTCCGCTTCATCCTCCGCCGTTACCGGACAGTAAAGGACGCTTCCTGCCCCGCAAAGCAGCATCAGCCTTGCCATATTGGAGGCAACCGTGTTTTCTCCCAGTGTCTGAACTGCCATTTCCTGAGATATGATCTCTATGATCTCCGTCCCTGTCCCCACCGCAGCAAGGGCCGCAACCCGGGTGCCCCCGGTGCTTGTATTGCTGCCGGACATATCGTATTCCACATACACGCCGGGTCTTTCATGATATACCAAATTCAATCACTCCTTTTCCTGATACGCCGCCCTGATTCGGAATTCCGTGATCTCCTGTCCGGTATCTGTCGCCGTCATAAACACCATCACCGTGGTATCCGCCAGGATTGACGCCTGAAAGCAGTCCCGAACCTGATGATAGCTGACCTCTGTGCTTTCCAGCGTCACCACCGGAAATCCGGGGATGCCCCGGAGCAGGCTGAAAAACACCTGCTCCAGGTACACCTGACACGTTTCCTGGCCTCCGGCCTTCGGGCTGAGAATGGTAAGCATGGCCTGCATATTCAGCCGCATACCATACTGCTCCTGTCCGTTTTCATCCAGTCCCAGATACTGATAGCATGCGCCCGCTTCCGCGCTGAGGCTCTTGATGGAAATACAGAGTTTCGGCTCCTGCACGATTCCGCAGCTTTTCCAGGGCATGGCCTCCACGACCTGAAACCCCTCCTGCTCCAGCGCCTGCCGCATCGCGGCTTTAAGCTTCTCCATGGCTGTCCCCTCCCCGAATCAGCAGTGCCCAGGCGTACATTGCCGTATCCCCGCAGCAAAACAGCTCTCTGCGCCGCACCAGATAATGATTCTTTCCATCGGAGATTTCCTCCACATCCTCCAGATTCACCTCTGGCAGTGCAAACATCTGATAGCTGCCCGGCAGAAAGAAGCCGTCGGCCATTTCCTCTGTGGTTCTTGCAGCCCTTGACACACTGTTTACCGGTACAAGGATAGCCCGTGTCACCAGAGGGTCTCTGCCGAAAAGTGTCACCTGCTGTCCCAGGGTTCTGATGTTGTTTTGAATCATCTCTTTTGCCCACATCATGGTCACACCCCCAGGAAGGAAAAGGTGTCGTCCTTCAGGAAGGGACTCATGAGATTCATTGCCGCCGATACAAACCTGTCTCCCTGCCGGTCCATCTGAATGGACAGATCCCCTGCGGAAAACCGCTCCAAAGCGCCGGGCGAGATCCCCTCATGGTAGGATTTTGCGGCAATGGCAGCCACCGCCAGAGGATATGCTTTTCCGCAGTCCGCCGGGACAACATCCTCCCGGAGCCGACGCTGCAGGAATTTCTCCGCAGCATGGCACATACTCTCCAGCAAATAACCGGGCGTATCCAGACCGCACAGTTCCATTGCCAGCGTCAGGATTTCCCCCATACTCAGCCTCCCACAGCGGGAGCCATGGTCAGAACGTTCACCGCGTCGGTCTGGATCTTACTGAATCCGCAGATGGTGGTAATGGCCGCCCGCTCCAGCTGCCGGTCGATAAGCTTGTCATACTCCACCAGCACATCTCCGGCCTGCACCATCTCCAGGGCGAAGTTTTTGTCAAGGCCGATGATGCTGCCGCTGTCCAGACTCCCGCAGCGAATGAGCTTTGCACCCAGAGGCGAGATCATGGTGCCGGTGCCCTGGAAATTGAGGCCAGCCAGAGGATTCTTCATCTCCTCAATGCTCAGGAGCTTCACCAGCATATCCGGAGACACCACCATGGTGTTCATCTCATAGGGGTGGAACAGGTTCCAGAACCGTACCAGCATTTCATAGGTCATGGTGTCGTCCTGACCGCCGATCTCTCCACTGGTGCTCAGGTAGCTCTTTGCGGGATTGTCATTGCCGTCACCCAGCCGCAGGACACTGACAGCATCCTCCATCTGCTGCTGGGCAATGTAGGCGCCGATCTGGCGAAGCATCACAGAGAACAGATCCAGCTTCTGAAAACGGATCGCCTCATAGGAGGCCACCAGCATTCTGCCCCGCTTTTTCAGCTTGGTGAGATGCTCCTTGATCTTCACATTGGTCTCGGGAATGGAAGCGCCCTCCGCCACATCCTTCAGTTCCTGATCTTCCTTTGCAGGCGCGGAATAGATGGAGCGATAGTCCATGGCGTCGATCTTCGTGACCGTTGCCACCATGTCCTTGAGGCAGTCCGCAGTCTCCATGCCCTGACGGACCGTTCTTGCCACATACTCCGGAAACAGCACAGCGGAATCCATGGTGGAAAAGAACTTCTCCACACTGTCCGAGCCGGGGCCTTTTACCCGGATGTCAAAGCGTTTCAGCTGCCGCTGAAAGGCGTCCATGTGCTCATAAGCCGTGCCCTTGTAGCCTGCGCTGGGGTCCAGCTGCTCCAGTACCTGGGAAAAGCTCTTGCCGCCCTCGTGGTACATACCCTTTTCCAGCTTCAGATGTTCAAAACCCATAGTCTTGCTCCTCCTTTATCAAATACGGAATGTGACGGTTTTCAGGACGCTGTCCACGTCCACGATCATGCGGCTTTTGCCGCTGGCACTCTTCTGAACACCGCCGTTGCCGTCGGCTGCCAGAATGTCAAAGCCCACAGTGGGTGCGGTGCCGGTGTAGGGCATCGTCACAAAGCCGTCCACCTGTACCCCCGCAATATCATCCCGCTGCCACAGGCAGACCCCCTGAAATGCCTCTCCTGCGGCAGCCTTTTCCATGGCCTTGCCGCCGCTGCACTTGCAGGGCTGTCCAGGGACTACACCGCCGTCCTTTACGGTAATCACCATCGAACCGATTCCATCAAAACCTACCATTGTTGTTCCTCCTTGCATTCAAATTGTTATACCAGATAGGCCTCTCCAGCCATCTCCGCTTCGGGGTCTACGCCCAACTGTGTCTGGGGCAGCAGTTCCTCCTCCAGCTTCTGTCTCATGCCCCTGCAGAGCTTCTCAAGCACCTGGGGCTCCAATGCCGCCGCCATTTTTTCCAGCTCTGACCGATCCGGACCCAGCTTCAGGGCAACGCCCATGCGAACGGCTTCCTTCCGAAGGCTTTCGCGTCTTTCTTCCCCAAAAGCCGCCATGGCCTTCAGGTTCTCCAGCTCCCGCATCGCCTGACCGGAGCCGGATTTCTCCACCAGCGCGTACAGTTCCATTTCCTCACCTCCCTTCCAGTGCTTCACCACACCGGCCATAGGCTGGGCAGGAACCGCCACAAAGGAAAACTCATAGGCGTCCCTTGGCTCCGACAGCACCACGGCGCAGGTCTGTCCCTGCACAAGCTCTCCCCGCCTGTGACCGCAGGCACCCGGTTCTCCGCCGCAGATGGAACAGCTGCGCTTCCCCATGCTGCATGAGATGCTGACCTCCCTCCGGATTCCCGTTTCAATATCCCGGATCAGCTCCTCCCGGCCCTCTCTGGGTATGTACGCCCAGGCTCTGAGCCAGCTGACCCCATTTTCCTGTTCCACACAGGTGTCGAAGATTCTCGCCACCTGCTTTTCCGCGGACCAGTTGTGATCCACAATGCCGGGCTTTCCCAAAAACAGCCGTCCCAGCTCCGGCAGCGCCTCCCTTGCGAACCGCTCCCCGTCCCGGTCGATCTGATCGTCACAGAGCCGGACGGAAAACACGTATATATCCTCCGCCTTCAGGCTTCCCTTGCTCTGACCATTGATCCTTGCGAGCATTTCCGGTGTAGGAGTCCCCTCCGGAAACGTACTTCCCTGTTTACTGATCTTCATTCGTTTCCTCCTCACTGAGCTTCTGTGCCTGAACCCGGTAGAGGGCAGCCTTGGCCTCCTCCACCATATCCTGCAAGCAGATGTCCTCCCACTGGATTTCCCAGCCGCAGTCATATCCCCGGAGACTCAGGAACTTTTCCACCACTTTTTCCAGCACCGGTGTAACGGCTCTGCGGATGGCCCACAGCTCCGAGGTGAGCATGTCTGCCTGCTGTTGGCTCATGCGCTCTGTGGAGCTCCAGCTAAGCCCCAGCATAAAGGGCGGCAGTCCTGTTCTGGCAATGAGCTGCTCCAAAATCTGCCGCACCGGCACCTCCGAATCCAGCACCGGCCCATCGGCGCCGATGACCTTGATCTCCACGTCTCCCACGGCCACAAAATCCCGTACCGCGCCGCCCCGGGTCTCCTCCATGGCCTTGGCCCACTGGCGGGCCATGACCTGACTACGTTCCTGAGCCATGCCCCGGTCCATACCTTCGCTGCCGGGCTTCAGCACCACCGCATAGCGGATATTCCCCGCCCGCTCCCAGTTGCGTCCGATGGTCTCATAGATTTTCATGAGGATTTCCGCCAGAAAGGGCATGCTTCTGAACATGCTCACCCCGTAGGGACAGCCTGCCTCCGGGTTCAGGGTGGCAAACAGCAGCAGCTCCTGCCGGGGCAGCACCTCCAAGGTCCCGCTTTTTCCCGGTCCCATGATCTGAATGTCCAGCGGCGACTTCCCCTGCCGCAGCTCCAGCTTTGTCACGTCTCCCCAGACCACAGCCTTCAGCCCCTCCGGCCCTGCCACCATTTCCCCAATGGCTCTGCCGTAGGTCAGCATGCTGTCGATAAATCCCCACAGGAAGTTCTCAATGCCCACCTGCCCCCGGCCCACAGGAACCGTTCTGAGAAACCGTTCCAGCTCCCGCTGTGCGCCAGGGTCGCCGCACCCGACTGTAAAACCGCCCACCAGCCTTGTGAGCTTTCCCACCGCCGCGTCCAGAATGGGAACACTGCACCGAATACCCCGGTACAGCATGGCCTCGCTGCCGCCCAAGGGCACCTGCCCGCCGATTCCGGCAAAGCGGATTCCCGAATCCGTCCGCAGCTGGGTGGCTGCCGCAGCAGTCTCCCGGGCTTTTTTCCAACGCTTCATATAATTCCTCCCATCGAATTGGGCAAATGCCCAATTTAGTTTCTTCTGGAAACAGTGCCTACCGCAAAGGCGGTATCCTCTCCCCCCAGCACCGTTGCGCAGAAATACCGCATGTCGTCCATGGCGTGGTCAAATTCCTTTCGGACAACATCCTTTCCCCCGTCCCTGTCCGCCCAGAGATACAGCTCCATCTCTCTGAGGCAGTCGCAGCAGCTTTCACAGATCTTCACCCGTCCCGATTTCAGCAGCTGCGCCGTTTTCCGGATTCCCGACAGCACGTCGTTGTCAGCCTTTCTGACGCTCCAGCCCTCCCGACGAAGAAGGGTGATGAAGGATGCCGCCGACGGGTCCACGATCACCGCCCGAATGGGCCTTCCCCCGGCCAGCCTTGTGAGATCTGCGGCATATTCTCCGTCGGTTTTCTGCCGTCCCTCCCGTTTGGAATCATAGTAGTATTCCTTCACCCGGTACCAGGTCTCTCCCTTTCTGCCCCAAAGCCCAAAGGAGGCGGGGTTCACCGTTCCGTAATCGCAGGAGATGTAGTATTCTTCACAGGGCTCCTCCGGAACCTTCACCGCCATGGACTGGTCATAGAAATCGTAGACCCGTCCCTCCACGCTGACCCATTTCCCCAGCACAAACCGCTGATAAAAGCTGCCCGCGTATAGCCGCTGATACCGCTGCCGGATGGCGGGAGCCAGAGCCGGATTGTCCTCCATGGTGAAATGGAGATACAGAGCATTTTTCTCCTCAGCCCCCTGAATCCACTCCTTATAGAACCAGTGTCCCGGCCCCTCGGGGTTGCAGTTGAACCAGAGCCGGCTCCCTGGCAGGGAGCATCGGGCCACTGCCTGCTCCACAAAGCTTTTGGGCATCAGTGCCACCTCATCCAGCAGAATTCCCCCAAAGGTCACCCCCTGAATCAGTGCCGCACTGCCCTCGTCCTTGCCGCCGAACTGATAAAACTCGTTTTTTCTGCCCCGCCATGTGATGGTGATGAGGTTTTCCGAGCGTTTTTCCGTGTACCTGAGGCCCATATCCTCCAGAATGGGCAGAATCTCCTTCAGCACATTCCGCCGGAATGAAATGATGGTTCTGCCGCAGAGGCCAAACCGGCACCCATTGAAGCAGCACATGGCCCAGAGGATGAACCCAAGTCCCATGCTCAGGGTTTTTCCCGAACGAACCGCCCCATCGCAGATAATGGCCTCCTTTTTGTGAAAGGGGCTGGAGCCGCTCCACCAGGTCAGGGCAATTTTCTGCTTTGGAGAAAAGGTTGTGAGCTTTGTCAAGCCTCTTCCCCGGCCTCTCCGCCCTGGAGGGAACGGAGAAACGCCTCTGCGCCATCCTCGTCCCCCTTCAGCAGCTCCAGCAGCTGCCGCAGAACCCCCACCCGGTCAATGAGCTTAAATTCCACCGCCCCGTTGGCGCTTCGCTTGACCTCACTGACAAGGCTCAGATCCAATTCCGCGCCGCTTCCCTCCAGCAGGCTGATACATTCCTTTCCGCTGCCGAAGCCCAGCCGGATCAGCCTGCGGATCACATCCTCCTGGGTCACCTGCTGCCGCAGGCTGTCCCGCCATCGTTCCACTTCCGCCTCATAGCGCTTCAGCAGCTCCGGCCTTGGCGTTTCCCCCACAGCCTTTGCCGCCTCCTCCAGATCCATGGTTTTGAGATAAACCTGCGCAAAGGCTCTGCGCCGGTCCGTTTCCTTCCCAGGCATTCTATCCTCTCCCTTCACCCTTACCGCCCAAAAGCCCTTTTTCACCCGCCATTTCGTCCGGATTTCCAAGAAAAAACGCCCCTTGGCAAAACTTTGTCAGTTCTCACCAAAGAGCGTGTTTTAAATTTGTATATATTATCCATCTCTATTTTGTCGCATTCTGTCCCCCATTGAAGTTCAAGGATAAACTGACCATAGAAGCATCATCCTGCGGTTGTAATTATTTCGGCTTCTCGCTAAAATGGATGTATCGAAAACGGAAAGAGGAGGTTATCCCCATATGAACCATCGCTACAAGAACATACTCACCCCCATCCGTGTGGGCGATGTGGTCATCCGCACCCGCATGGGCATGTCCAAATGTAACTCTCAGGAGCAGCAGGGCCCTGAAAACTACCCTGCCGAGGGTACTATCCGCTTCATCGAGGACGCCGCAAAGAACGGTGCTTCCGTCATCACCATGCCCTCCGTGGATCTCACCGCCATGGACCGCGACATCTGGGGTGACGCAGCCCTGTTCCCCATGAACAACGCCTTTGTACACAACTATGTGATCCGCATGATCGACCGGGTCCATGCCCACGGCAGCCTCTGTCTCATGCAGACCCATCGCCGGTTCCCCTCTGACCTGAGCTTCTCCGCCCCCACTCCCGGCGGCCCCTTCGGCCCCGGCGGTCCCTTTGGCCCGGGTGGCCCCGGAGGTCCTCCCGGCTTTGGCAATTCCGGTCCCAAGAAGCATAAGATCGGCACCGAAGGCCGTCCCGGCATGTCCTCCCGTGGCATGGGCGGCATGGGCTTTGGAGGCGGTCCCGGCGGTGAAAAGCGCATGGCCACCGCGGAGGACATCCGTGCATACATTGAAGAGGTAGCCAACGACGCTCTGGAGTACCGGGGCCTTGGCTTTGACGTGGTAGAGGTGACGCCTCTGGGTGATGTCAGCGCCCAGCGGAACACCCGCACCGATGAGTTTGGCGGCTCCCTGGAAAACCGCTGCCGTGCCACCACTGAAATGCTCCAGAAGATTCGGGAGCTTTGCGGCCCCTATTTCCTGATTTCTATGCAGGTCACGGCAGATTTTGACCCCGAGTGGGTAGAGATGCTGAAGCTGTGGGATGCCTATGTGGATATCTACCATGTCCGTCCCGCCAGAGCCTTCGGCGAGCATCCCTCCTGCTACATTTTCCCCGAGGAGATGCCCCCCGCCCTGTCTGGCACCAAAAAGCTGAAGGATGCCGGTGTCAATGCCGTCATTGGCGCAGCCTGCGGCTTCCAGGACCCCGATGTCATTGAAAAGGCCATCGCCGACGGCTGCTGTGACATGGTTTTCATGGCCCGAACCTACAACTGCGACCCGGATTATCTGGAGAAGGTCATTGAGCAGCGTCCCGAGGACATCACCCCCTGTCTCCGCTGCGACTCCTGCCACAGCGCCATCTGCGCCGTGAATCCCCGCTTCGGTCTGGAAAATGTATTCTCCGGCATGTTCAAGCCCTCCAAGGGCGGCAAGAAGGTCGCCGTCATCGGCGGCGGTCCCGCCGGAATGCGTGCCGCCATGGTCTGCGCTGAGCGGGGCCATCAGGTCACCATTTTTGAAAAGGCTCCCGTACTGGGCGGACAGGCCAACCACGCCGACTATGTAAACGGCAAGTGGGGCATCAAGCGCTTCAAGGACTGGGAGATCCTCCAGTGCCAGAAGCTGGGCGTTGAGGTTCGTCTGAACACCGAGGCCACCCCCGAGCTGATTGAGGCCGGCGGCTACAACGCCGTCATTGCCGCAACGGGCGCAGCCCCCAAGCGTCTGGACATTCCAGGCGGTGCCGAGGCCATGCATCCCATTGAGGTCTTTGGCAATGAGGCCAAGCTGGGCAAAAAGGTCGTCATCGTAGGCGGCACCATGACCGCCTTTGAGTGCGGCATGTACCTGAGCGATACGGGCCATGATGTGACCATCATCACCCGCTCCCGGATGGCCAGCGACTGCGGCGGTCATGACGCCCCTCAGACCCGGGCTGCTCTGCTCCGTCAGTATCCCGGCATCCATGAGATCGGCGATGCCCAGATTCTCTCCGTCACTGACGGCAAGGCTGTCTACCGGAAGAAGGACGGCACCATTGCCGAGGAACCCTATGATTCCGTGGTGGTCAACGCCGGTGTCCGTCCCTGCGTGGCAGAAGCCGAGACCTTCTTCGGCACTGCTCCTGAGTTCTATGTGGTGGGCGACGCTCAGATCACCCGTGCCCACGGCATGCAGAGTCAGCAGCTTTTGAACAAGCCCGATGAATTCCTGAAGGGCAACATGCGCTACGCAAACTTCTCTGCATTCATGGCAGCATACAACATCTGATTTCCCCTGTTTTCGCACAAAGCCCCGGGACGATCCTTCTGACCGTCCCGGGGCATCCTGACGCAGCTTGTCATGATTGGCAGACCGCGCAGCGTCCCACCGAATGCGCTGTGCACTACCCCAACCGTCATTCCGAGCCAGTGTCGCAACACTGGCGTAGGAATCCCCGGTCTTCCCAGCGAGGCATACAGTCCCCCACAGGATAGCAGCAGGAGCTGCCGCAAGCAGAATTTGCGGCAGCTCCGAATCATATCCTTATTCCCCTCTGGAGGGCAGCTTCACAGTGGCGGGAATCTCCTGACCAATGTTCCCGTCGAAATCCTCGCACCAGCAGATCAAGTCCACATAGTGACCGCCATCCTCGCCAATATACTTGTCATAGACATAGCCTCTGGTAATGAATGCGTCATCGCCGAAGCCGTGGATATTTGCATACCGGTCCTTCATATAGGGCACCTTCAGCAGCTCTGTGGGCCGATAGAACCCCTCAGGGAAGTGGTTGAACTGTTCCTCCTTGGGTGCGTCGTTCACAAACCGCCAGCCCAGTCTGGTCACAAAGCCCTGATCGCCGCACCAGTTGGTGATGATGCGGGAGTTGAGCACCTTTGCGTGGAAGTTGTAGAGATACGCAATGCTGCCCAAACCCAGATGACCGGACTCGTTCTGGTACAGGCCAGTTTCGGGGTCAAACCGGTAGAAGTGCGGATCACCGCCGGTGCCGCAGAGCACCTCCTTCAGGCCGTTGTTGTCCTTCATGATCTGCCATGCAGCCATGGTGCGGACGATCTCGAAGCCAACCTGAGGTGGAGAGCAGACAGGTGTGGGCTCATCGCCGATGTTCACATCCTCCCAGTACAGCACCTCGCTGCCCCGGATTTTCTCATTCTTCCAGATCTCCACCATTTTGTCATAGTCCTCTTTGGTGTAGACATGGGACTTATGCCGGGCTGTACCGCCCACACCGCCGCCACCGGGCATGGGAGGCGGCGCTTTCTTTTCTCCGCCGGGGCCACCAGGACCGCCAGGACCACCAGGACCACCCGGGCCACCGGGACCACCCTTCTTGTCATTCTGCTTGGGGGGTGCACCGGGTACTTCAGAGGCCAGAATCTCGTTGATTTCCGGGTCCAGCGACCGCATCAGCTGCTCCGGCCAGCGGCGGGTACAGCGGGCCACCAGTGTCCCATCCTCCTTGTAAACCTCGCTGACGCAGATAAAGATCATCAGACGCTTGACACTGCCCTCCTTGGGGGTCACATCCACCACATCCCAGGCCACCGCCTTGGCATTCAGCTTGTCCTTGGGGAATACCGGTGCAAAATACTCGTCCGTGTGGTCATAGCCATCGCCCAAAAAGGCCGTGCCGTCGGGCCGAATCAGATAGCCCAGCTCCGGCGGAACCGTGTTTCTCGTCTCCAGAGACACATAGCCCGGCACCGCAGGCAGATCGCCCCAAACGGTGTTTTTGGCATAGTCCGGGTCATTGAACAGAGGATTCCAGCGATCCCAGCACCTTGCATACAGCTGCATGACCCAGGGATCTGTGGAGGGCGTTTTCAGGCCATTGCCCCCAAACATAGGCGCAGTCTCGCCCCGCTTGAACTTTTCAATGGCAGCCTGTTCCTCGGCAGTGTATACGCCGGGATAGAACCGTTCCATTTTCTCTTCCGGAAAGCGCATCGTATCATTCCTTTCTGACCGAATCCGTGGATTGTTGTAGATGGCTTCATCATATCACGAACTCTAACTGTTCCGCAACCTCCCGTTTGCGCTTCCTGTGTCCGCTTGTAGTCTCAGAGTCAGGAACCGTGCGAAAAGGATCATTTTTTGCGCATCTGACAGCACAGCTTGTCACGGAGTATCCATCTTGATACTTGCAGTTCGCAATAACCTTTCCTATAATGGTATCAGATAATCCGGATTATATCCGGCAAGGAGGAAGAAATCTTGAGTATTCGCTATTCTCATCTGCTCTCCCCGGTTCAGGTCGGCAATGTGCTGTTCAAGAACCGCATGGAGGCTACCGCTGCCACGCCTCATTTCATTCAGGGCACCGAGCCCTACCCCACTGAGAAGTGGATCACCATGATGGCAAATCGCGCCAAAAACGGTGCCGCCGGTGTGTACATTAACCACTTGGAGCACGGCTCTCCCGATAAGGCCGGCATTGACTTTACCCCCGCCCACTTCTCCATCATGGACGTGGACCGCACCTCTACCCACAACTATCTCTGTCAGATGATAGACGCCATCCGTTACTATGGTTCCATTCCCATCACCGGCCCCAACGCCACCTTTACCCGCACAGAGCAGCAGGGTATGGGCCCCCAGGCCATGATGATGGCACAGGGCAACAAGAAGGACGGCCCTGGTGGTCCCGGCGGCCCTGGCGGCCCTGGCGGTCCCGGCGGTCCCGGCGGTCCCGGCGGTCCTGGTGGTCCCGGTGCAGGCAGTCCCGGTGCGGGTGGTCCCGGTGGCCCGGATATGTTCGGCGGCCCCTTTGAGGAGACCCGTCCCGCAAAATGGACCTCTCCCATTCAGATCAACGACCCCATGCGTGCCTCTATTGCCGACACCTTCACCCCCGCTCAGATGCACGAATATGTTGACTCCGCAGTAAAGAGCGCTCTGGAGCTGAAGTCTCTGGGCTTCCAGATGTTCTCCTTCCATAACGCCTACCGGGGCGGTCCCGGCGCGCAGTTCTGGAGCCCCCTGACCAACCATCGCCACGACAAATACGGTGTGGATTCCATTGAAAACCGCAGCCGTTTCCTCATCGAGTTCCTGGATGCCATGAAGCAGTCTCTGGGCAAGGACTTCCCCCTGGAGGTTCTGATCTCCGGCACAGAGCCCGGCGGCGCAACCATCACCGATACGGTTCAGCTGGCCCGCCTGCTGGAGGGACACTGCGACATTCTGTCCATCCGCAACGGCGTACAGGACCCCCAGCACCCCACCGGCTTCACCTCCACCCGTGCCACCCGCTGGCCCAATGAGGAAGTCACCACTGCTGTGACCCGTGACGTCCACCTCCGTGGCGGCAAGCTGCTCATCGGCGCCACCGCCGGTCTCCATGACGCCGACCTGTGCGAATCCGTCATTGCCAACGAACAGGCTGACCTTGTCTGCATGGCGAGAAGCTGGATCTGCGACAGCGAATACGGCAAGAAGCTCTATGAAGGCCGTGGCGAGGATATCACCCCCTGTGTCCGTTGCAACAAGTGCCATGTTCCCAATGACACCGACAAATTCCGTTCCTTCTGCTCCGTGAACCCCCTGATTGGCCTTGAGGACAAGATCGATCGGATGATCGCTCCCGTTGAGCGGGAAAAGAATGTTGCCGTAGTAGGCGGCGGCCCCGCCGGCATGTATGCTGCCATCACACTGGCAGACCGGGGCCACAAAGTCACCCTCTACGAAAAGGAAGCCAAGCTGGGCGGTCAGCTGATCCATGCGGACTTTGCCTCTTTCAAGTGGCCTCTTCAGGACTTCAAGGATTTCCTTGCCCGTCAGTGCTACAAGAAGGGCGTTGACATCAAGCTCAACACTGAGGCCACCCGCGAAATGCTTCAGGCCGGGCACTACGACCATGTGATTGTCGCCATCGGCCCCGTCTTTACCAAAGCCAATATTCCCGGTGCAGAAAGCCCCAGGGTACTCACCTGCATGGATGTCTTTGGCCACGAGGACGAGCTGCCCGAGAGCATCGTCATCATCGGCGGCAGTGAGACCGGCGTGGAGACCGGTATGGATCTGGCAGAAAAGGGCCACAAGGTCACTGTTCTCTGCCGTCAGAAGTCTCTGGCCTCCGACGCCCCCCATGCCCACTATGTGACCATGCTGGAGGACGCATGGCTCCGGCTCGAGAACTTCAACTGGGTCAAGGGCATTCAGAAGTACCTGTCCATTGATGAAACCGGCGTCAGCTATGTGAACTTTGAGGGCAAGGAAAAGCGCATTGACTGTGACTGCGTTGTCATGTGCACCGGTGCCCGTCCCAATACCGAGGGCTGTCAGGCACTCTATGGCGCGGCAGACCGTACCGACTTTGTGGGCGATTGCTTCCGGGTAGGCAACGTACACTTTGCCGTTACCACTGCTTTCGGCGCGGCAAACCAGATTTGATACAAGAACAGGGGGCGTTGCAGTTGTTTTGCAACGCCCCCAAACATATTAAGTTCGTCCCGCAGGGACACATAAACCGTCCCACAGGGGCGATTTTACCCGGCCCCAGGCCGGATTTCACACGCCGCGGGCGTATTTCACTCGGCTGCAAGCCGAATTTCACTGGAGCTGTTGCATTCTGCAACAGCTCCTTCCCTATCCGCAATACCGCAGGCACTGAATGATCCGTTTTTCGGCTCTCTGTCGGAGCTTCAGCACCGCAGCGGAGCTGATTCCCAGTTCTTTGGCGATCTCAGCGGTTTTCTTTTCCTCCTGATAATATTTCATGATCACGCTTCGCTGCCGGTCAGTCAGTTCCTCCCGCAAAATCAGAGGCAGGACCCGGCGCTTTTGTTCAAACCCGGTATCATAGTGTATACTTTCCATTTCTACAATATCCCCTCTCATAGTAGTGCTCCAGCAGCGCAGCCAGTTCTCTGGTTTCCCGCTGAATGGCAGTCAGCTCTGCAATCCGGCGTTCCAGGCGAAATTTCCTGCTTTCCGGGCAGCTTTTCGTCTCCCTCCGCAGTTCTGCGATCCGAACCCGAAGGGCCTCCGCCTCCGCCCAGTATTCCCCGGACATTTCAAGCAGTGTCATTTCTCCTGCCTCCGTTTCTGTTCGCGGCACCGGTTACAGAACCCATCCTGCCGCATTCCCCAATACAGTTCCCTTCCGCAGTACCGGCACCAGCTCAAAGGTGCCTCCGCCTGAATATCCCGGTTATTCCACGTCCTCCCACGCAGATTTTTCATAACCACTCCTTTGTAATTTCTAATTTATGGTAATTATTGTAATACACATTCTGTGTAGTGTCAAGTATGTCCAGCAAATTTTTTCTTTACTTTCCAATATATGTATGTTACACTGTAACCTGACAAATCAACAAGGAGGCATCGCCCCAATGGTTGGAGAACGAATATCCCTGCTCCGCCGCAGCCGGAACATGACGCAGAAAGATCTGGCGCAGCTGCTAAGCGTCTCACCCAGTGCCATCGGTATGTATGAGCAGGGCCGCCGTCAGCCCTCCGCCGAGCTGATTGTAGGAATCTGTGATGCGTTTTCGGTAAGTACCCAATGGCTGCTCACAGGACAACCCTATACCAGAAAGGACCTGAAGGAGGATCTCAGCACCATTCTGCATGTGCTTCCCATTCAGGAACCCCCTGTTCAGGAAGCCGCCATTCCCCCCGACCTGCTGGAGCAGCTGGATCGACTGCTCAAATCACTTCCGCCCAATATCTGAGTTTTAAGCCTTCAACAGTGTAAAAGCCTGTTGATCGAACGGGTCAGGTGCCCTTTCCCCTTTCCGCTTCCACCTGGTTTTCAATCTACAAACAAGCTTCCATGAATTCGTACTTTTACCCTGCCGCGAATTTCGCGACAGGGTATTCCTCTTTGCGCGGTTCTGTGGTATACTGTTTTGGAATCAGAGGAAGCCCCCGGCTGCTTCCCAACCCAGGCGGTGTTTGTATGGACTTGCGAAATCAGTTCAACCATTGGAAGGCGTATGTGATGACGCTTCTGAAATGGCTTTTATTTTCCATTTTTGTTGGTACAGTAGTGGGCCTGATCGGCTCCCTTTTTCATATGGCAATTGAATGGGCTACAGAGCTTCGGGGAGAATTTCCCTGGCTCCTCTACTGCATTCCCGCGGCAGGCCTGTTGATCGTCGCCGCCTATCACGTCACCGGCATGAGCGATGACAAGGGGACCGAATATATCATCGGTGCTGTCCGGGAAGGACGGCTTCTCCGGATTCGTACCGCCCCACTGATTTTCTTCGGCACCGTTCTGACCCATCTCACCGGCGGCAGTGCCGGCCGTGAGGGTGCAGCCCTTCAGCTGGGCGGCTCCATTTCCAACTATATGGGCAGGCTTGTACATCTGAACGAGAAGGACGACCGGATCATTACCATGTGCGGTATGGCTGCCGGCTTCTCCGCCCTGTTCGGCACCCCGCTGGCTGCGGCGGTGATGGCCATGGAGGTGGTCTCCGTTGGCGTCATGTACTATTCCGCCATTGTTCCCTGTGTGCTCTCGGCACTGATCGCCCAGGTGGTTTCCGGCTATATGGGCGTTGCCCCCACTGCCTTTTCCGTTGGGAATATCCCCGCGCTTTCTCCCCTTCTGCTTGTGAAACTGGTGGCCTTTGGTGCGCTCTGCGCCCTGGTTTCCATTCTCTTCTGCGGAATAATGCATGCGGTTCCAAAATTCTATGACCGTATTACAAAGAATCCCTACCTGCGTGTGCTGCTGGGGGGCGTGCTGGTGGTCATTTTCTCTCTGATTCTGGGTGGAGATTATAACGGAGCCGGTATGCCTGTGATTCAGCAGGCCATTGCCGGTACCGCCCGACCGGAGGCTTTCATTTTAAAGGTGCTTCTGACGGCTCTGACCCTTGCCGCCGGCTTCAAGGGCGGCGAGATCGTCCCGGCATTTTTCTGCGGCGCCACCTTCGGCTGCTTCTACGGCTCTCTTCTGGGGCTTCCGGCTTCCTTTGCCGCTGCAGCCGGTATGACCGCCGTGTTCTGCGGCGTCACCAACTGCCCGCTGACCTCCATTCTTCTGAGCTACGAGCTGTTTGGCGGCGAGGGTCTGCCTCTCTACGCCCTCTGCTGTGCGGTCAGCTATATGCTCTCCGGCTACAGCGGTCTCTATCACGCCCAGAAGATCATGTATTCCAAGCTGGCTCCCGAGTATGTCAACCGTGGAACCCATTAGTACCGGCAGCTTCACAAAAAATGCTTGATTTACCGCGGCATTTTGGGTATGATATAAGGTACTGATATTCTGCAAATTTTGTAAGGAGGGATTCCCCATGGAGAAAAAACCCTATTATATATCCACCGCAATTGCCTATACCTCTGCAAAGCCCCACATCGGCAATACCTATGAGATCGTGCTGGCCGATGCCATTGCACGCCACAAGCGCATGATGGGCTTTGACGTCTATTTCCAGACCGGCACCGATGAGCACGGCCAGAAGATTCAGGAAAAGGCCGAGGCCGCAGGCATCACCCCCCAGCAGCATGTTGACAACGTCTCCGGCGAGATCAAGCGCATCTGGGATCTGATGAACACATCTTACGACAAGTTTGTCCGCACCACCGATCCGGAGCATATGACCAAGGTTCAGAAGATTTTCAAGCGTCTTTATGACAAGGGCGACATTTACAAGGGCAAGTATGTGGGCAAATACTGCACCCCCTGTGAGTCCTTCTGGACCGAGAGCCAGCTGAAGGACGGCAACTGTCCCGACTGCGGACGTCCCTGCATTGACGCCGAGGAAGAGGCATATTTCTTCAAAATGAGCAAGTATGCCGACCGGCTCATGGAGCACATCGACATGCATCCCGAGTTCATCCAGCCTGAGAGCCGCAAGAACGAGATGGTGAACAACTTCCTGAAGCCCGGTCTTCAGGACCTGTGTGTCTCCCGCACCTCCTTCAGCTGGGGTATTCCCGTGGAATTTGACCCTGGCCATGTGGTCTATGTGTGGCTGGACGCTCTGACCAACTATATCACCTTCTGCGGCTATGATCCCGACGGCAATCATAACGAGCACTACAAGAAGTTCTGGCCCGCCGACGTACACCTGATCGGCAAGGACATCATCCGGTTCCATACCATTTACTGGCCCATCTTCCTGATGGCTCTGGACGAGCCTCTGCCCAAGCAGGTCTTTGGTCATCCCTGGCTTCTGGTTCAGGGCGGCAAGATGTCCAAGTCCGTGGGCAACGTGATCTACGCGGATGATCTGGTGGACCTTTTCGGTGTGGACGCAGTCCGTTACTATGTGCTCCACGAGATGCCCTTTGCCAATGACGGCGTTCTGACCTATGAGCTGATGATTGAGCGCATCAACTCCGAGCTGGCAAACATTCTGGGCAATCTGGTGAACCGTACCATTGCCATGGATCAGAAGTATTTCGGCGGCAAGATCATGGCTCCCACCGCAGCCGAGCCTGTGGACGAGGAGCTGAAGGCCATTGCCCTGGCAATGCCCGAAAAGGTGGACCAGAAGATGGCTACCCTCCATGTGGCCGATGCCATCGACGAGATCTTCGTTCTGCTCCGCCGGGCCAACAAGTATATTGACGAGACCATGCCCTGGGCCCTTGCCAAGGACCCCGCAAAGTCTGACCGTCTGGGCACTGTTCTCTATAACCTGCTGGAGGCCATCCGATTTGCCGCCATCATGCTGGAGGCCTATCTGCCCGAAACCTCCGCAAAGATCCTGAAGCAGTTGAACGTGGAAAACGGCGGCATTGCATCTCTGTCCGAGTTTGGCGGAATGCCTGTGGGCGGAACTGTTGGCACTGCTGAGATTCTCTTCACCCGCATTGATGCCGCCAAGAAGCTGGCAGAAATTGAGGAGATGAAGGCCGCTCAGGCAAAGGCTGCCCTGCCACCCATTGAGCTGGAGCCCCAGAGCACCGAGAACGTGGACTTTGATTCCTTCTGTGCCTGTGATTTCCGGGCCGTAAAGGTCAAGGACTGCAAGCCCGTCAAGAAGTCCAACAAGCTGCTCTGCTTCACTCTGGACGACGGCACCGGCACTGACCGTCAGATTCTCTCCGGCATCGCCAAATATTATAAGCCTGAGGAGCTGATCGGCAAGACCCTCATGGCCATCGTCAACCTGCCTCCCAGAAAGATGATGGGTCTGGAGTCCTGCGGCATGCTGATCTCCGCTGTCCACACCGAGAAGGGCGAGGAAGTCCTGAACCTGCTGATGCTGGACGACAAGATTCCCGCAGGCGCCAAAATGTGCTGAGGTCCAGCCCATGAGACTTGACAAATATCTCAAGGTTTCCCGGCTCATCAAGCGCCGAACCGTGGCCAACGAGGCCTGTGACGGCGAGCGTGTCTCCGTCAACGGCCGGGTGGTCAAGGCCAGCTACGATGTAAAAGTCGGCGATGTGATCGAAATTCGCTTCGGCCAGAAAACCGTCAAGGTGGAGGTGCTGGAGCTCAGCGAATCCACCAAAAAGGCTGACGCCGTAGCCATGTACCGGGAGCTTCCCTGAGGAGGAACCTACTATGACCGAACTGTTTCTCTCTCCCATTGCCCCTTCTCTGGACGAGTGGATGCAGGAGGCAAAGGCCTCCCCCGAGGCCGCCCGGTGCGGCATGTTCCTGTTCCACAACGGCGTTGTCCGTGAGACCGCCAAGGCGCAGGTTCGTCAGAGCATCGCATCTGACGCTGTCACCGGTATGGAGTTCTCCTATGACCGTGAAAAGGTGGAGGCCGCTCTGCTTGATGCCGCCAATCTCCCCGGAATCTACTATATCCGGGTCTGGCTGGCAGAGGGCCATCTGTCTGTAGGGGACGACATTATGCTGGTGCTCATCGGCGGCGACATCCGGCCCAGAGTCATCGACGCCCTCCAGTCTCTGGTTGGCGAAATCAAAAATCACTGCGTGGTAGAGCAGGAGCTCTACTGACAAAAATGGATCAGGGGTTGCCTCACTTTCATCGGTGAGACAACCCCTGTTTTTTATCACTTATTCCTGATTGAACAGCGGCGACAGCACATCTGCGTATTTCTCGAAAATATCCAGCAAAATACTGTTCCAGTGCCGTGCATCCTTTGTGAGAGACCCGAACACATAGTCCTCCTGACCATAGTCGATGACGTCGAACCCGGGAACCGCCTTTGCAGCTCCCGCCACACGATAGGCCGCCGCATCCGCCAGTGTAAAGGAAACCTTTCCTTCCCCGTCCAGCTGAACCCAGCTGCTGATGTCCGTGCCGCTGGCCTCCGTATCCGTACCGTTTGTGGTCTGGGGCTTCGGCTCCGGCTTTTCCACCTTCACCGCGCCATCCACATATTTGCCGTACATCATATCCACATACAGGGGCAGAGAATCTCCCAGAATTTCACTGGGCACATGTCCGCCGTCCCACTGCCATGCGATATCCGCATCGGTACCGGCCTCCAGCCAATGGAGCTGCAGGTTCAGAGAGTTCATCATGGCCAGATCCCCCTCCGCAGCGCCCATGAGAATTCTGGTCCAGGTGGGATTCTCCGTTCCCTCCGCACCGATATAGTTGACAGGGTTGTATAGTGCTGCGATGTTCTTTCCGAATTCATCGCCGTTCTGTACCTCCGCAATATCTTCGGCATAGGCCTCCATCATTTCCTCAAAGGTTCCATAGTTACTGGAGTTGATGCCGCTGCCGGATGCCTGAGTGGTTCCTGCGTCAGGGGTTCCCACTACCATGCCCGGAGGGCCTCCCATCATATCCATGGGCATGCCACCGGGAGGCGGACCCATGGGGCCGCCCATTCCTCCGGGGCCGCCGAAGCCTGTGTAGGATTTAGCATACCGTCCCTCCAGAAATGCCTCTGTCCGGTCAAGGTCGGTCATCGCCGCCACCTCATCATCGCTCATGGGTGAACCATCGCTGCCAAACCATGTCCAGTCCTCTGCATAGCCAAGGCTGTCCACATACCACTGGAGATTGGACTGGAACTCCATGAGCCAAAGATCCAGATAGGTGCCATAATAGCCGTTGGTCTCAGGATACTGTTCAGGATCGCATTCGATGGTCATGGGGATTTCATCCTCCATGTCCCCATCCCCATT
This sequence comes from Oscillospiraceae bacterium, assembly GCA_029012465.1. Classification (GTDB taxonomy): domain Bacteria; phylum Bacillota; class Clostridia; order Oscillospirales; family Oscillospiraceae; genus HGM13006. The sequence goes on from JAQXMD010000088.1 coordinate 27,697, forward strand.
GAGGTCAAAGCCTACCTGATTCTCTACGGCAACCAACCTCAGCCCATTGATATATTCCATGTAGGTCTCAGACAGGTACGCTGCCAGCTGCTTCTGGAAGGGCGTGTTGAAATCATAGTCCACATCCATATAGTACTCCATAGCCATAGCCATGTCAGCTTCGCCCAGAGAGGTAATGGCACTGTAGGCCACACAGCCCCATGCGCCGTCAGACAGCGCATAATCCACACCGTCAATGGTCACAGTGGTGGAGTAGCTGCCGTCGGCACATTCGTACACGCCCACAGCCCCCGCCTTGATCTCATAGTCATAGAAATCGGGATTGTTGGAGGTCGCCGCAAACATAGCCGCGTGAGCGCCGCCGCCGGAACCTCCGGTGGTAACGAAATAATCCACACTGCCGGGCAGATTCCCCAGCAGAATGTTGTACTTCACAAAGCGGACCGCGTTTTTCTGGTCCACCAGACAGGAGGGGGCATCGCCGGTGTAAACGGTCTCCCCGTTTTCATCGGTATAGAAATCCTGCTTGCCCCGGTTACCGCAGACCACATTGATGTAGCCCTCCCCGGCATAACCGCTGCCTGCCTGGGAATTGCTCTGGGAGCCATAGCCCGCCGCGCCGGTATTCACAATCACCGGAGCAGTTTTTGCTGTATAGATCTGTCCATTGGTACTGGTAATCTCAGCCTCATAGTTGATGACAAGGCTTCCCTGAATTCCCTCCGCTGCATCGGCTCCCAGCACATCCTCTTTCCCATCGCCGTCGGTGTCGATTCCCGCCACATAGGCGCCTGGGACGCACACGGATACGCCCTGCTGCTCCGGCAGTTCGGGATAAACCACGGCGGAAACAACATCCAGGGTCCATGCGTCCCCGTCGGCGGAGTAGAACCAGGTCTGTTCCGGGTTGTTCTTCAGGTTCAGGGTCTCCTCAATGTACGCTTGATCGGAGATCACAGGAGAAGGCTCCTGTACTTCCTCTGCAGAGCTGTCCTCTTTCTCTGCAACAGAGTCCTCCGTCTGAGGCACGCTAGACTCCTCCGCAGGAACCTCCTCCACGGAAGCAGCCGTCTCCACGGATGCTTCCGGAGCGGTACCCGATTCTGCGGTTTCTCCGCCGCAGGCCGCCAATCCCACCAGCATTGCCAATGCCAGCAGAATCGAAAGATACTTCTTCATCTTAATTCGCCTCCAAATAGTTCATAATATGCCTGATATTCTAAATTATATTTCATTTAGAAGGGCGAAACAATTCCATTTCCGGCCAGAAGGATTCTCCTCTGGAATAAATAGTATCTTTCGGCACATCTGCTTCCTCTGACCGATGTCCTCCATGATCTTGTCAAAAGCCAATACCGGATCGCCAATCATAAACGCCGCAAATCTGCTCTGCTTGGGGGCAATCATACATCTCGGTACTAATTTTGTTCACAGCACAATGATACAAAAAACACCCATCCCGGAACAGATCCCGGGATGGGCCCTTGATGTATTTACTGATAAATTTCCGTGAGCCGCTGGGCAATGGCGTCGATAAACGCCGAGGAGCTGAGCTTTTCTGCCTTGCCCTCCTCCCACAGGAGGCACAGGTCGCCGGTCATTCTGCCCTCTTCAATGATGGACAGGCTTGCAAGCTCCAGATTGTCCGCGAAGGTCATCAGCTGCTCCAGTCCATCCTTTTCGCCACGCTTTCTCAGGGCGCCGCTCCAGGCAAAGATGGTCGCAATGGGGTTGGTGGAGGTTTCCTCGCCGTTAAGATACTTGTAGTAGTGGCGGGTTACGGTGCCGTGAGCTGCCTCATACTCGTAGTTTCCATCAGGAGAAACCAGCACAGAGGTCATCATGGCCAGAGAGCCAAAGGCAGTGGAAACCATGTCACTCATCACATCGCCGTCATAGTTCTTCAGTGCCCAGATAAAGCCGCCCTCAGAGCGGATCACACGGGCAACAGCGTCGTCAATCAGGGTGTAGAAATAGGTCAGGCCCTTCTCCTCAAAGGCCTCCCGGAATTCCTCCTCATAGACCTGCCGGAAGGTGTCGCGGAACGTACCGTCATACTTTTTGGCAATGGTGTCCTTTGCGGAGAACCACAGATCCTGACCCAGGGACAGAGCGTAGGAGAAGCAGGAACGGGCAAAGGACCGGATCGAGGAATCCTTGTTGTACTGACCGGTCAGTACGCCGCCGCACTCAAAGTCATAGATGGTTTGGCGGCTCTCATTGCCTGCCTTGTCCGTAAACACCAGCTCTGCCTTGCCTTCGGGCACACGCATTTCGCTGGCCTTGTACACATCGCCGTAGGCATGACGGGCAATGGTAATGGGCTTTTTCCAGTTGCGAACCACAGGAGAAATCCCCTCCACCAGAATGGGGGTGCGGAATACCGTGCCGTCCAGAACCGCACGGATGGTGCCGTTGGGGCTTTTCCACATTTCGTGGAGGTTGTACTCCGTCATACGGTCAGCATTGGGGGTGATGGTGGCACATTTGACACCAACACCATATTTCTTAATGGCCTCAGCGGCCTCCGTAGTGACCCGGTCACCGGTCTCATCACGATGGGGAAGCCCCAGATCGTAATACTCCGTCTTCAGCTCCACAAAGGGCTCGATGAGCTTTTCCTTGATCTCTTTCCAGAGGATTCGTGTCATTTCGTCGCCGTCCATCTCGACGATGGGCGTTGTCATTTTGATCTTGTCCATGGCAGAATTCACCTTTCCTGAAGCACTGGGCAAATGTTCTAGTCTTTATCATGAACCATTATACGAGAAATCCGGACGAAAGAACAGTGTGAATTGTTCACAAAGAAATGGGCAAATCCCCCGGAGAATCTGACAATCTCCGGCAAAATCGCCGTCAAAGCATTATGACAGCTGTGGAAAACTCTTGCATCTCCAAGGAGTTTTCCAGTTATCCACAGAGTTATCCACAAAAGAAAAGCAGTTTGCACCGGCTTTTCCTCTTCCTATTTTCATGGGAACCTGATATAATGGTACACAACATTTTCCTTTGGAGGGCTTGCAACCATGCTTCAGAAAAAACTGTTTCTCCCGGTTCTGCTTCTGTCCGCACTTTGCGGAGCTGCAGCCCGTTTCTATAATCTGCGCTCCTCCGTGGACGCTAAGGGTATGACCATCTCAGGTCATTCCTCCACGGTGCTGCTGATTGTGCTTTCGGTGATCCTGCTGGGATGTCTGCTGGCCCTGAGTATCTTCAGTCCGGGCCGCAGCGGCCACCGTGCTGTGATCCCCGCTGGCAGAAACGCTTCTTTCCTCCAGATGACCGCCGGCTGTGGAGTTCTCCTGAGCGTATTGCTGGGATTTGTGGATGCCCAAGCGGATGGTGCCTCTGTATCCGCTCTGGTACTCCTGCTGCTGGGACTGGCCGCCGGCGTGTGTCTCATCCTGCTGCCCAGGCTCCGCCGCCGCCCTAAGAGCTGGCCTCCCGCCCTGGAACTGATTCCGGTGCTCTATCTGATCATCCGTCTGGTATTGAACTTCCGGGAATGGAGCACGGACCCCATCGTACCCGATTACTGCCCCATGCTCTTTGCCATGATCTTCCTTCTGCTTTCCGTTTATTACGGGGCTGGATTTGTGTTTTCTCAGGGCAAACCCAGACGCACCCTGTTTTTCACAGCTGCTGCCGTGTACTTTGCAGGCATGTCCGCGCTGGACGGCTTCTGTCAGAGCAGTGTCGCCCTTGGGCTGTTCTACCTGAGCTTCCTTCTTTGGCTTCTGCCGGTGGTGCCAAAGCTTTTGGAGCCCCACGAGGCCCTGAAAGCCGAAACCGGCAAGCCGTAAAGTCCGCCGCCAACAAACACGCATCTTTTCCCCACCTCCTGCATAGAATGATTGGTAATCACTTTCAGGAGGTATCACCATGGGAACAGAATACTTGGACATTGACGAGCTGATTTTCGCAGACGAGGAATACTATGTAAGTCAGCGGTAACTGCGCCCCAAAAGGGGCGCTTCAAGCCGTCGACAAAGCCAAAGGCTTTGCCGACGGAGCTTTTGCAGTCTCCTGCGCGCGCCCTTTGTGCGCCGAAGGCGCACAAAGAACACACTTGGATCCTGATAAGTGTTTTCCGCGGCGTACACGCCGCCACGGAAAACATGATTTGACTTTATTTCGCCGAAATCGGCGAAACTCTACGAGGTTTTTCTACAGTCTATTGCGCCCCAAAAGGGGCGCTTTTGCCTTTTCAGGGGCTTTACAGAAGGACATTTTTCCTGTATAATATACTGGTTTTATTATGGAATCTTATACGAAAGTGGTATGGAATTATGGCTAGAATTGAATTTGACGAATATAAGATCAAGCTGAACGATCTGGAGCCCAAGCTGGTGGCCCTGGGCGAGTCTCTGGGTCTTGCATCCGCCCGGGAGGAGCTGGAGCGTCTCCACGCCATGGCTGCCTCTGAGGGCTTCTGGAATGATGCCGCCAAGTCCCAGAAGGTCACTCGTCAGACCCGCCAGCTGGAGCAGAAGATCAGCTCCTACGAAAAAATGTGCGCAGGCCGGGAGGACCTGCTGGTGCTCTGCGACATGGCCATTGAGGAGGACGATGACTCCCTTCTGGACGAGCTGGTGGAGGGCTACACCGCCCTGGAGGCGGATATGGAAGCTGCCCGTCTGGAGACACTTCTCACCGGTGAGTATGACGATCACAATGTGCTCATGAGCTTCCACGCAGGCGCAGGCGGCACCGAGGCTCAGGACTGGTGTCAGATGCTTTACCGCATGTACACCCGCTGGGCAGAGCGCCACGGCTACACCTACAAAATCATGGACTATCTGGAGGGTGACGAAGCCGGTCTCAAGAGCGCCGACATTCTCATTGAAGGTCCCAACGCCTACGGCTTCCTGAAGGGTGAAAACGGCGTTCATCGTCTGGTCCGTGTCTCTCCCTTTGACTCCAATGCCCGCCGTCAGACCTCCTTTGCGGCCATCGAGGTCATCCCCGAAATCGACGATGACTCCAACGACATTGAGATCCGTCCCGAAGACATCGAAATGCAGGTCTACCGTTCCTCCGGCGCAGGCGGTCAGCACATCAACAAGACCTCCTCCGCAGTCCGTCTGACCCACAAGCCCACCGGTATTGTGGTCTCCTGCCAGACCGAGCGGAGCCAGTTCCAGAACCGGGACAACTGTATGAAAATGCTTCGTTCCAAGCTGGTGGAGATTAAGGAGCGCGAGCATCTGGATAAGATTTCCGACATCAAGGGCGTTCAGCAGAAGATTGAATGGGGCAGTCAGATCCGCAACTACGTCTTTATGCCCTACACCCTGGTAAAGGACACCCGTACCGGCTGTGAGACCTCCAACGTAAACAGCGTCATGGACGGCAATCTGGACCCCTTTATCAACGCCTATCTCACCTGTGCCGCCACCGGCAGCTGGGTTCAGAAATGATCCGCTTTGCCCGGTCGGAGGACGCTGAGGCCCTTCTGGAGATCTACCGGCCCTATGTGGAAGCCACCAGCATTTCCTTTGAAACGGCAGTCCCATCTGTGGAGGAGTTTCGCCGGAGGATTCTCACTTTTTCCGAAAAATACCCTTATCTGGTTCTGGAGGAAGGCGGCCAGCCCCTGGGCTATGCCTACGCCCACGCCTTTCACAGCCGCGCGGCCTATGACTGGGCCGCAGAAACCACCATCTATCTCCGGCAGGACCTTCACCGCCGGGGCTATGGCAGAAAGCTGTACACAGCTCTGCTCCGGCTGATGGAGGCACAGGGTCTGTACCGGGCCTGCGCCGTGGTGGTAGTCCCCAACGAAAAGAGCATGGGGCTTCACAGGGCGCTGGGCTTTGATGTCTCCGGTGTTCTGCCGGAATATGGCTATAAAATGGGTCAGTGGCGCTCTGTAACCTATCTGACCAAAAGGCTCCGGCCGACAGATACAGCACCGGAGCCTTTTCAGCCTGTCTCTCTGCTTCCGCAGCAGATCATCACTGAAATTCTGGGCTAAAATCGGGGGAATTTTTCATTTTTTCCTTGCAAATACCCATTTCTCGTGATATTATATATTGCACGAATGCTTTAGACTATTTTGTCGCCGTGAAATCCGAAACGGCGAGATGGAGGATTATATTATGGTTCGTACGATTATTACTGTTATTCAGGTTATCTCCGCCCTGGCGCTGATTATGGTCGTTATGCTTCAGTCCGGAAAGAATGCCGGCCTGTCCGGTGCCATCGCCGGTGTTGCTGACAGCTTCCTGTCCAAGAGCAAGGCTTCCACCTGGGACGCAAAGCTGACCCGCGCTACCAAGTGGGTTGCAATCGTGTTCATTGTTCTGACTCTGGTGCTGTCCCTGATTCCCGCCTGATTGAATTTCGTAATCTGCTGCTGTACCGTTTCCCATAGGGAAACGGTACTTTTTCTATTCTGTCACCAGCTCTGTGCCCGGATAATACCACTGGAGGATCTCCCGATAGTCCTTGCCCTCCAACGCCATGGCCTCGGCCCCCTCCTGACTGAGCCCTACCCGATGACCATAACCCCGAACGGTAAAGATCGCCTCCTTCTCCGTCAGCTCCATGGTAAAGCAGGTGGACTTCAAACCCAGAAGCCCCCGAAGCTCCCTGCCGGAAAAGGTCTTGCCCCCAATCACCATGGTGTCCACGCCGCCCCCCTCGGTATAGGTCACATCCGACACCCCAAGGCTGTCCACCATAAGGGCGTCCATAACCGCTTCCCGGGTCATGGTTTTCGTGGTCTCATAATCCGCGCATTCCTCCTCACCGGGGCTTTCCACACTGATAAGATACGGCACATCACCGCCCCACACCGCCTGTGCGGACTCCGTCCTGCCCCCGGAGCATGAGAAATAGGTGGCAGAGATCAAATCCCCATCATAGGTCAGAACCTGCCCCTCCGTATCTGTTACCGCCTGACGGAGCTTTCTGAGCAGCTGCTCCCACTGACTGCCCAGCTTTTCCTGCGCCTTCTCCGGGGATATGAACGCCTGACACACCGATGGATCATCAGAGAGGGTCCCTCCGGAGGCCAATCGCTTCATGGTATAGGTTCTCGCCGCAACCGCCTGCGCCTTCAGCGCTTCCATCTGAAAGGATGCGGGCATTTCTCCCATAAGCACCCCAGTGAGATAGTCCTCCATGGTCATCTCCCGCTCCTCCCCGGAAACGGTGACTGTCACCAGTTCCTCTCCATTTTCCATCTCCTGATGAATCACAAACTCCGTAATATATCTTTGGTCCTGGCTCTGTGCCCCCACCGGCTTCCCCCCTGTCAGTCCTTTGGTGGGGGGCATCCCCATGCCGCACAGCAGCAGCGGAAGCAGAATCACCGCCGCTGCCGCAAAAAGTCCATTGCGTGCTCCCTTGCTCATCCAGTCCCTCCATTCTGCAAGATTTAATTCCTCACATTTCATTTCCCGGGATTTCGTTTTTTACGGTTACTCCATTTGCGCCCCTGTGTACCCGAGGTTTTTCAGTGAATTCCACGATTGACGCACACCGGTTATTCTGATAAAATATGAAACGTATCAAATGTACGCACAGGAGGTGCAATCCTTGTCCCCAGTAAATTCATCTTCCAATGAGCTCATTCACAGCTTATGCACCGGACTGAAAAACAGTACGGTTTTCGATATCAACACCCGCGACAACGACAGCATCAAGCGTGGCCTCAGAAACGCAGACGGCACCGGCGTTATGGTCGGCTCTACCAAGATTGGTTCTGTTCAGGGCTACGCCATCATTGACGGCGAAAAATCTCCGCTGGAGGGCCGTCTGATCTACCGTGGTTACGATATCAACCAGCTGATTGCCGGCTTTACCAGAGAAAAGCGCTTTGGTTTTGAAGAGATTTGCTATCTGCTTCTCTTTGGTGAGCTGCCCAATGCGGAGGCATACGCTGCCTTCCGTCAGCTTCTCAGCGACAACATGAATCTGCCCCGGGGCTTTACAGAGGACATGATTCTGAAGGCTCCCAGCAGCAACATCATGAACAAGCTTGCCCGAAGCGCTCTGGTCCTTTACTCCTACGACGAAAACCCCGATGCCACGGACCTTGAAAATATGGTACGCCAGTCCATTCAGCTGGTGGCCCAGTTCCCCCTGATCGTGGCACACGCCTATGCGGCAAAGGTGCACTACTTCGACAACGGTTCTCTGGTGCTCCACTGGCCTGTTCCCGGCTACTCCATTGCGGAAAACTTCCTTCATGCCATCCGTCCCGATTCCAAATTCACCGAGGAAGAGGCCCGGCTTTTGGATCTGTGTCTGGTGATCCACGCCGAGCACGGCGGCGGCAACAACTCCGCCTTTACCTGCCGTGTGCTTTCCTCCTCCGGAACGGATACCTATTCTGCCATCGCTGCCGCTGTGGGCAGTCTGAAGGGCCCCAAGCACGGCGGCGCGAATCAGCGGGTTTCCGCCATGTTTGATGAAATCAAAGCCAATGTGCAGGACTGGGAGGACGATGAGGAGGTGGCCGCATACCTTGAGAAGATCCTCCGAAAGGAAGCCGGTGACGGCTCCGGCCTGATTTACGGAATTGGACATGCCATTTATACAAAATCCGATCCCCGTGCCCTTGTGCTCAAGCATTCCGCCCGCTCTCTGGCGGAAAAGACAGGCTATTTGAAGGAGCTGGAGCTTCTGGAGCGTATCGAGCGGCTTGCGCCGGAGGTCTTTGCCCGGGTCACAGGCTCTGACAAGGTCATGTGCGCAAATGTGGACTTCTATTCCGGTCTGGTTTACCGGATGCTGAACATTCCCGAGGAACTGTTCACGCCCCTCTTTGCCATTGCCCGTGTGTCCGGCTGGTGCGCCCACCGCATCGAGGAGGTCATGACCTCCAACCGGATCATCCGTCCTGCCTACAAGTCCCTGACCCAGAGCAGAGTCTATACACCCATGGCCAAGCGATAAAACACAAACAAGCGGAGAGCTTCGCTCTCCGCTCAAGCCGTCGACAAAGCCAGAGGCTTTGCCGACGGAGATTTTACAGTCTCCTGCGCGCGCCCTTTGTGCGCTAAGAGCGCACAAAGAACACACTTGGAGCCTGATAAGTGTTTTCCGCGGCGTACACGCCGCCACGGAAAACCTGATTTGACTTTATTTCGCCGAAATCGGCGAAACTCTACGAGGTTTGTCTACAGTCTGAGCGGAGAGCGTCGCTCTCCGCTTTCCAAAACAGGAGGAATATCAAACAATGGAACCCGCACTTTTTTCTCAGGAGGGTATGGAGCTGTCCTGCCGCCGGTTCAGCCAGCGAATCAACACTGAAACCGATGACCGTGGTCCCACATTCAATGTTTTCATGGAGTCTCGTTTTGAATCCTGCGATTTCCCCACAAAAAGCCTGATTCTCTCCTTTCCCGTGGAAAACAGCATGCGAAACCCTGTTGGGGTCATGCATGGGGGCTGTGTGGCCGGTGCTCTGGACATCACCATGGGCAGTCTGACCTTCTACATGAGCGGAGAATTTCTGACCCCCACCATCAACATGAATGTATCCTACGAGCGGCCCATTCCCTCGGGAAAGCGTCTGTTCGTGGAGGCCACCTGCCTGTCCTGCGGCAAAACCATGGCCTACGCCACTGCCCGGGGCTGGATCGAGGGAAGCCCGGAGAAAACCGTTTGCAGTGCTGCGGGCACCTACTACACCGCCAGCGGCGTACGATAATACCGATTTCCCGTCGTCCCACATACGTGGGGCGACTTTTTCCCCTACAAACTTCAAAAAACAGGAGCCACGAACGACCTGTTCGCGGCTCCTCAGTATTCCCAATCAATTCCCCCGCCGCTGCTGAAGCTGACGGGACAGCTCGCCCAAAGATACCGCAATGATCTCATTTTTCACGATCACATTATCGGGCACCTTCAGGTGTACCGGTGCAAAATTCCAGATGGCCTGAATGCCGCTTTCCACCAGCTTGTCACAGACCTCCTGTGCATGGGTGGCAGGAACGGTGATGATGCCGATATGCACCTTCATACGGCGGCACAGACTGCTCATGCGCTTGATGGACAGAATGGGTCTGCCGCCGATCTCCCGGCCCACAAGGGATTCATCCGCGTCAAATGCCGCAATGACCTCCACGCCGTAGTTGGAGTAGTTGTTGTAGCTCAGGAGCGCCCGACCCAGCTGACCGGCGCCGACAATGACTGCATTGGATACATCATCATAGCCAAGTGCATGCTCGATGAGCTTCGTCAGTTCCTCAACAGGATAGCGCTCTCCCGGGGCACGGTTTGCACCGCAGCTGGACAGGTCGTGACGCACCTGACTGGGGCTGACCTTGATTACCTCGGCGATTTCATCTGCTGTGACCTCCATATGGCCCTGCTGTGCCTCAGACTTCACCATAATCAGATATTGCGGAAGCCGCTGCAGGGTTCCCTGCGACAATGCAGCAATCATTTTTTCACGCTCCTATTCCTTTATCTGTGGGTGACAGCACCCACTTCCATCCTCCTTTTCAGGACAACAGCGCCCCGGAGATCAGATCGGAGGAGATACCGTATTCTGCTTTCAGAACCTGACAAATGGTTCCACGGACAAAATTGGCAATAAACATACCCTTCATAACCATGTCATAGAGGGGAACGCCGGGACCGGCAACACACTTCTCCTCGCTGATGGCCTCAAAGCCTGCAACGTATGCCGCATCGGTCTCCAGCAGCCTCTGCTTCAGGGCCTCATAGTCCTCCATATCGTACTTTTCGGGACCTGCACCGGGTCCGCCGGGACCACCAGGTCCACCAGGACCTCCGGGTCCGCCGGGACCACCAGGTCCGCCGGGACCACCAGGTCCGCCGGGGCCGCCCGGTCCGTTGTCACCGAGCATATTCAGGCTCATGGCAAGGGTGCCCACCATCCGGTCCAGGGCGCCGTGGATGGAACCAAGGGTATAGTTGGTATGAACATCTGCTTTCCGCTGCTCGTCTGTTAGCCCATCCAGCAGATTCAGCAGCTTCTGATTCTGAAGCTGATTGAACTTCGCAATCACGATCATCGCATCTTTCAAATAAGATACCTCCCTTTTTCGCATATCTGCGTCAATTCAGGCCCTTTGGCCTTCCGAAGAGAGTATATCACATTTCATTAGAAAGCGCACCGTTTATTTTTCCGGAGGCCAGGAAAAATCCGCCTCCCGAATGATTTTTTTCGCCTTCACATAGCGCTCTTCCTCAGAGAAAACACAGCCGCAGTATTTTTGCATGTAGAAGCCGTTTTCTCTGGCCCGGGTCTGTCCCTCCTTGAAGTAGGGGCGGAAATCCCGATAGAGAAACTTCACGCCAAATCGGCTGGCGGCCGCCTCTGCAATGCTTCGCATGGCTTCATGCTGCTGATAGGGACTGATAAACAGGGACGAAGTGAAGGCATCGTAGCCATTTTCCGCCGCAAACCGGGCCGTTTCTCCCAGCCGGATGTCATAGCATTTGGTGCAGCGCCCCTCAATGTCCGATGCCACCTCCCGGATAAAGGGACGAAGGGCATAATCGTTCCGCTCGATCAGCTTCAGATCAATGGTCTGGGCATACTCCCTGAGACAGTTTCTCCGGGCACGATACTCCGTAAACGGGTGAATATTGGGATTAAACCAGTATCCCTCGGGGTTGAGCTCCTCCCCTCGCAGGGTTTCAATACACATCAGGCTACAGGGCGCACAGCAGATGTGAAGCAGCAGTTTCATAGTAACACCTCATCTTTCATTGTACACCAAACCGGTGAAAAGATAAAGAGAAAAATGACCGTTTTCCCCTTTCTCCAGCCGGATTCCGACGAAAAGTCACGATTTGAACTTTTACTTTACTTTTTGCGGTTCTGTGCTATAATAAAAACAACACATTTTGTAGGTTTTCGGAGACATATGGTCTCTTCTACTTCATGGAGGTATTTGCAGCATGGCACAGGAACCCATCCGGTTTGAAACATCCACAACAGAAATTGCATCCGCGCCTGCCCGTGACAGTCACAAGATGGCTCCTCCCCCTCCAAAGCCTTCAGCCCCCGTATCGGATTCCATATCCTATCAGGAGCTGGAACGGAGATACCGCCACCGTACCTATCAGGCTCAGGAGCTCATGGTGGAAAAGCTGCTGCGGGGCCACTATATTGTATCTGATGGTCTGGAGCACAGGCTCAGAATGTTTGACCTGCATTTCGATGCACCCCAGTTTATGATCGCCCTTGTCCGCCCCACCGGTGCTGACCAGAACTTTATGGATTATGCCAGTGATTTGCGGGACGGCGGTCAGGTAGGCCTAATCGTTTCCTCCATTTTCTCCGAGCTGCTGGGGGAGCATTTTAGCTGCTATCCCGCCAATCTGGATGACCGCTATGCATTTCTTCTGAACCTCACCGCTTCAAGTGAATCTGAGGCCTCTTCTGTGGTTGCCACTGCCTGCCGGGATGCGGTCAAGTTTATCCATGACAACTTCACGCTGGACCTCCGGGTCTGTGTCAGCGGCATTTGCACCGGTCTTTATTCCCTGCACGAAATATTCCGGGAAACGGACATGGTTTCCGGCGACAGCAACACAGTCTACACCGACGGTGTCTGTGTCCGTGCCGAGGGTGGCGCAATTCAGGGTCCCAGAAAGCCTGAGCCTTCCATTGAAAAGCAGTATCTCAATGCCCTTGTCACCCAGGATTTCCAGACCGCTCTGCAGCTGACGCTGGATCGGGTCCGCTCCATCTATAACGACGGCGACTCTCAGGATCTCGACCGGGTCCGGATGTTCCTGAACATGCGTCTGCATACCACCAGCAGCGTTCTGACCGTTCCTCCTGAGCTTCTTGGGGGCGATCCCCAGGGCGGCGACCCCTCCCTCCGGGTGGACTGCGGCGGTTCCATTGAGGAAATCGAGCAGGCGCTTACTCAGCTGTTCTCCAGACTGGATGCCCATTTCAATGCCACTTCCTCGGACTATACAGGCACTACCGGTAAGGTCATCAACCTCATCAGCAAGAAATATATGGAGCCCGACCTGTCTGTGGAAATGATCTGTGACTGTCTGGGCAAGAGCCGCAGCTACCTGTCCAGAATGTTCAAGGAAAATACCGGCATGAATCTGCTGGATTATCTCCACACCACCCGGCTTACCGAGGCCAAAAAGCTTCTCAACGAAACAGATCTGGGCATCTCCGAAATTGCCGCGAAGGTTGGCTACTATTCCGGTTGGACCCTGGCCCGTGTCTTCAAGCGCTATGAGGGCATTACCCCTACCGCCTACAGAAAGGCCTTCTGCAACAATCCCGAGCCCTGACCATAAAAATGTTCCCCGGAGTCTGAAATTTCTCAGGCTCCGGGGTTTTGTTATGCAGTTTTGTATGGCTTAATCCAGCGCAACAGCCGTATCGTAACCGGCACGAACTGCCTGCGTGACCTGCTGGGTCTTGGTGCAGTCGCCGATGGGAATAAAGACATGCTTGGTCTTGCGAAGCTCGTCCACCACATTTGCTCTGGGCCGGAGGCCAAGGGCACAGACCACCGTATCAGCCTCGAAGAGATGCTCCGTACCGTCGGGCAGGATGGCAACCACACCCTTGTCGGTGATTTCCTTACACTTGGTGGAGGTGGCCAGCACCGGGGGAATCAGCCCGGGCTTGGTATTCTGTCCCCCCACCATATCGGGATGGAGACCCATACGAACCTTCAGGGCACGGCGATGGGCTGCAGTGGTTTCCGCCGCGATCTCGGGTGCCATCTCGATGATGGTGACTTCATGGCCGGTTTCCGCCAGATGGAGTCCGGTCTCGCAGCCCACCAGACCGCCGCCCATGATGACGACCCGTTTGCCCACTTCCACACCTTCGTTGTGGAGGTCCGTTCCGAGGATGTAGTTGTCGCCGGGAATACCGAACTGGCTGGGGATGATGGGATTGGCGCCCACGGCGCAGATGACAGTGTCCACATCCAGAGAATCCAGGAACTCCGCAGTCACTTCGGTGTTCAGATGAACAGGGATCTTCTTCAGCTCCAGCTGATGAATCTGCCAGTCGGCAAACTTCGCCAGCAGGGACTTGAATTCCTCGTGCTTTGCAAATTTCAGCGCGCCGCCCAGCGCGTCGGTCTTTTCATAGAGGGCAACCTCATGGCCCCGCTCCGCAGCGGTGATGGCCGCCTGCATGCCGCCGGGACCACCGCCCACAACGGCGACCTTGTGCTTATGGGCAGCTGGCAGACGATACTTGGCATCATATTCCTGGCCGATGACAGGGTTCACACAGCAGACGATGTTTCGGGTCTTCATCATCTGGCCCTGACAGGTGAAGCACCGGAGGCAACGGCGAATCTCGTCGGTTCTGCCGTCCCGAACCTTGTTGGGCAGCTCCGGATCGGCCACCAGCGCACGGCCCATGGCAATGAGATCGGCCTGCCCGCTCTCCAGGATCTCCTCCATCTGGTTCGGGTCCCCAAGGGCACCCACGCAGGAAACGGGCTTCTTTACAGCCTTCTTCACAGCGGCAGCCAGATAGACATTGCAGCCGTCAGGAACGAACATACTGGGATGCATGATGATCCAGGTAAACAGGTCCTCCATCACGCCCGCGGAAATATTATACATATCCACATAGGGCTCCAGAAGCTTACAGATTTCCACACCCTCTTCCAAGTCGTAGCCATTGGGTGTCAGCTCAGAGCCGGAAATGCGAATTTCAATCAGGCAGCGGGGTGCAGCCTTCCTCACAGCCTGCAACACTTCAATAACAAACCGGCAGCGGTTTTCCCGGCTTCCGCCGTATTCATCGGTGCGATGGTTACTCAGCTCAGACAGGAACTGACCCAGCAGCCAGCCATGGCCCACATGGATGGTCAAAATGTCAAATCCGGCCAGCGCACAGTTGGAAGCGGAGCGGCCATAGGCAGCAATGATCTTGTCCATCATAGCCCGATCCATTCCCACGCAGGTCTGGTTGCCCTTGTCGTCAAAAATGTCGCAGGGGCCAATGGGCTTCTGGCCGGGGGCCAGGAAGGCAGGAACACAGCGCTTGCCGCCGTGACCAAATTCAATGGAGGCATAGGCTCCGTGCTTATGGATGGCAGTCACCAAATCCGTGAGGGAAGGCAGCGCCGTTGGGGTATCCAGTACCACCTGAGAGGGATGGTCAAGGCCGGTGGCCGCATGGACAGTGCATTCGCCCACGTTCACAAGGGCGGCACCGCCCTTGGCCCGCAGCTCATAATAGGCGATATTTTCACGGGAGAAGGTACCATTGGGACCTACCTCCGCCAGAGATGTGGGTGCGGAGATCATGCGGTTTTTCAGTGTCAGGTTTCCAATCTTCAGCGGGGAAAGCAGCAAGTCATAATTGGACATCGTTATGCCCCTTTCATTTTTATTTACGGTTATTGTACCTGAATTCCGCTGCAATGGGAAATAGAAATAATATATGCCTGATAACCTCAGGTTATACTTATTCCCCATCCTTCCAGACAGACGGGTCCGGTACGCCGATGTTTTCCTCCCGGTTCAGGCCGATTCCCTTTCTGGGGCCAAAATTCATGGGAGGAAAGTAGTCATTGAGGAACGCCTCCAGAATCTGACCATAATCCCGGAAGTAAGAGATGGCAAACTGATACAGCCGCCGCTGCTGCTCCATCAGCGTGCGGTCCTTTCTGGACACCACAGTAATAAAGCGAAACACTTCAATATCCGAAAAGCGAAGCACCGTCACCGGGCTGTCCTTGGCGTATTTCTCATAGAAAACGTTGGCCGGGACCATGCTGACCCCTTCCCCCGCCTCCAGTGCTTCATCGATGATCCGCGGCTCGTTGCTGCACAGGGTGATCTTCGGCTCAAATCCCACGGCCCGGCAGTTGTCCACCACAGCCCGTCGATCAAAGCTGGCATCGTTCACAAGGAATTTTTCCTCTGCGCAGTCCGCAAGGGCCACAAACTGTTTTTTTGCAAGGGGATGGGTTTTGCCCACCGCCAAAAGGATCTCCTCATCCATCAGCTTGATTTGGGTAATCTCCGGGTCATGCAGGGGTATGGGGGTCAGGGCAAAATCCAGCTTGCCGCTGACCAGCTCCTCCTGAAGCACCTCCGGGCTGTAGAGATACTGGGAAATCTGAAGGGTCTGCTGCTTGTTGGCGGTGAGATAGCTCCGCAGCAGAGAGTTCAGCAGCTCCGCCACAGGGGAGGCAATGGTTACAGAGGTGCTGCTCTGGCTCTTATAGGCATTGATCCGCCGCTGGCCCTCATCAATGCAGTCAAAGGCCTTCGCCACCTGCTGATAGAACTCCAGCCCAACAGGAGACAGGCTGATTCGGCCCTTTTTCCGCTCAAACAGGGTCACTCCCAGATTTGCCTCCAGCTTGGAAATGGTCTTGCTGAGGGCCGGCTGGGACACATGGAGCACCTCTGCTGCCCGGGACATATTCTCTTTTTCGGCAATGATCTTGAAGTAGTATAGATAGGTCAGTTCCATAGAGCATCCCCTTTCTTGGTTTTCTTGTTATATTATATCGAGATTCCCCATTGAACGCAATACTTCTATTCCATAAACGCGGAATTTTATAACCTGTGGTTATGCTGAATAACAAACCGATATTTGCATTCCAGAAACAGCAACACTAGTATAATATTTAGGTATGCTAAGAAAAGGAGGAACCTATATGAAAAAAATCCATTGGGCACAGCTGTTGGCAATGCTTCTGTGCTTTGCACTGTTGGCAGCCTGCGGCGGCTCCGCTGCTCCCGCCGCATCTTCTGCGGAAGCCCCCGCAGAAGACGTCGTCCCTGATGAGGACATTTCCGAAGATGTGGATGAGGATCCCACCGAGGAAGAAACTGCTTCCGCAGTGGAGGAAGAGGTACTTCCCGAATGGGAATACACCCCCATTTCCTATCCCCTCACCAAGGATGAAGTATCCCTCAGCTACTGGCTGATCTGGGAGCTGTCCAATGACACCATGTACAACGACATCAATGAGCATGTGGTCATCGACATGCTGGCCAAGGCCACCGGCGTCCGTCTTGATATCAAGGCGCAGCCCCAGGCCACCGGTCAGACCAACACCGATCTGATGATCGCATCCGGCGACTACCCCGATCTCATCGGCAATCTGAGCTATGCCACCGGCATGGATGCCGCCATTGAGGACGAGGTGGTCCTGAACATCAAGGAAATGATTCCTGAGTTCTGCCCCGATTACTACAAGTATCTGATTGCAGATGACAATGCGCTCTGGAAGTCCGTCCAGACCGATGAAGGAAACATCGGCGCATTTGTCACCGTAGGCACTCAGCAGGAAATCGGTGACGGCATCATGCTTTTCCAGTTTATGCTGGACGAACTGGGCTTCACCGCCGAAGAGCTGACCACCATTGCTGAATATGAGGAGTATCTGACCGCTGCCAAAGACAAATACGGCATGGCCTCTCCCCTGTATCTCCCCGGCGACTTCATGCTGGACGGCGACACCCTCTGCAACGCTTATGATGTGGCTCTGAAGATCGACGCCATCACCGGCGACCTGCCCTGGACCGTGCAGGACGGCGAGGTAAAGTTTGGCTATCTGGAGGAGGGCTTCACCCAGTATGTGACCCTGATGAACAGCTGGTATGAAAAGGGCCTCATTGACTCCGACACCGCTTCCCATCCCACCGAGTACCGCAACGAGGATCAGATTGGCCTGATTGCAGGCAAGGAGATTGCAGTGTTCCACCGTGGCTCAGGCCTCATTGATCTGTTCAACAACATTTCCGGCGAGGCTGTGGTTCCCGGCTACTTCCCCACAGTCAATGAGGGTGACACCCTCCACGTTGGCGGCGCCGCCAACAGTGTTTCCGGTGAGTCCGGTCTGGTCATCACCACTGGCTGTGAGGACCCTGAGCTGGCACTGCAATTCTGCAATTATCTCTACACCGACGAGTTCATTATTCCCGCAAACTATGGCGTAGAGGGTGAAACCTTTGAGTACGACGAAAATGGCGAACCTCAGTTTGAGGAGTGGACCTATTCCACTGCCGGCCGTACCTTCTCCTCGGTCATGATGGACTATCAGCTGTTTACGCAGGTTGACGCAAACGTTGCTACTCCCGGCCAGTCTGAGGCAGCTCTCATGTGTCCCGAGGTTTGGGGTTCCAATGTGGACGGTGCTTATGACTATCCAGATGCCGCCGCCATGACTCTGGACGAAAACGACCAGTACAACGAGCATGTGGGCGATATCGTAACCCTCTGCCAGCAGTACACCGCCAAGTTCATCACCGGTGAGCTTGCTCTCAGCGAGATCCCCGCCTTCCAGCAGCAGCTCATTGACACAGGCGTTCAGGATTGCATTGATGCAAAGCAGTCCGCCTATGAACGCTACATGGCAAGAGACTGATTCTCCTGATATACAAATACTCCCCCGGAGCGATCCGGGGGAGTTTTCTGTCCGGACAGCGCAGCCGCCCGATTCGTTCAGGTCTGATTAAGCTGCGGTGTACTCGTCGTAAGCAGCCTGATACAGTTCAATGGCTCTGTTGTAAGCAGTCAAGTAAAATAAGCCAAAATCCGCCAGAAAGTATACCACTTCAGGCCAGCCCGGAAGGGGGCCGTTCGCCACAAAGTATACCAGTCTTGCGTAGTTAGCCTGTAATGGACCGGTAGTGCTCCAGGCGGTAGCTGTTGCCGGTCATGTTAATGATCTCACAGTGGTGGATCAGGCGGTCCAGGATGGCTGTGGTAATGGTGGCATCCCCCAGAAAATCTGCCCACTCGTCAAAGCCTTTGTTGGATGTAATAATCAG
>JAQXMD010000089.1 GCA_029012465.1 Oscillospiraceae bacterium
GGGAAGTTGCTATAATGAGAATGTAAGTAAAACTACGATAGGAGGTAATCATAAAATGAAAAAGAAACTGTTGGCTCTGCTGATGGCGATGGCAATGCTCCTTTCTCTGGCGGCCTGCGGCGGCAGTGCGGCGTCTGCTCCCGCTGCTTCCGGAACGGACACTTCCTCTGCGGCAGAGAACTCCGCGCCTGTCCAGGACGAAGAGACCGTGGATGTGGACGAGGAAGAGGCCGAAGCATCCAATGTGGCTGAGGCATCCGTTGAGGAGCCCGAGGAAGAAGCCACGGAAATGGACTTCACCGCTGCAAACGCAGCCATGGACTTCTCCGGCTACAAGGAGATGCTGAAGAGCCTGACCACCTCTCTTCCCATCACCGAAGAGGACGTGACCCTTTCCTACTTCTTCGGCTTTGAGGGCTCTACCCTGAACTACATTCCCTCCGGCACCATGGACGGACATCAGGTCTGGACCTGGCTCCGGGAGAACACCGGCGTCAATGTGGAGCTGAAGGTCGTGGACAAGACCCAGGAAACCGACCAGTTCAACCTGATGATCGCTTCCGGCGACTACGCCGACATTATTCCCGCATATGACTATTCCGCCGGTCTTGAGGCCGCCGTGGAGGAGGACATTATGCTGGATCTCACCGACATCATCGAGGAGAACATGCCCAACTACTGGACCATCGTTCACTCCGATCAGAATCTGCTGAGCAAGGTTCTGGATGCGGATATGTTCGTCGGCATTTACGCCATCAAGGATCAGATGGCCAACCCCTCCGGTCAGGGCGCGTTTATCCGCATGGACTGGCTGGAGGATCTGGACATGGAGGTTCCCCAGACCTATGACGAGCTGACTGAGGTGCTCAGAGCCTTCAAGACCGAAAAGGGCGCCACAGAGGCTCTGGCTCTGCCCAACACCGTCAACGTGAACAACGGCGTGCTCATGGGCGGCTTCGGCTCTCTGGCAGAGCTGTCAACCAACGGCATGGGCGTTGATTTTGGCGCTTCCTTCTATCAGGAGGATGGCAAGGTCATCTATGGCGCCACCGCAGAGGGCACCCACAAGTACCTGAGCTGGCTCCACAAGCTCTATGAGGAGGGCCTTATCAGCATGGACAACATGCAGGCCCGTGAGATGAACCCCTTCTCCGATTACAATGCCGGTATGGCTGCAAACGGCACCAACGGCTATATGTTCAACATGCAGCCCTTCGGCGGTATGTACAGCGGCATGTCCGAGGACCCGAACTGCAACTGGTGGCCCGTTCAGGACGTGGCGGAGACTGCCGGTCAGACCATCCCCTTCTTTGAGGAGGTTTCCCTGATCGACATGACCGCAGTGGCTCTGACCACTGCCTGCGAGGATGCTGAGATTGCTCTGCAGTTCCTGGATTATGGCTATAGCTACGAGGGCTCTCTGCTCTACAACTTTGGCTTCCAGAAGGGCAGCGGCCATGAGGTGGAAACCTGGGACTTCGACGAAAACGGTGAGCCCCTCTTTGACGGCGATGCCATCAAGCAGGTGGCCGAGTCCACCAACATCGCCTCCGGTGTCATCTCCACCAAGGACCTGGCCGGTGTGGTTTTCGACAAGCGCCTGAGCTTTGAGTTTGAGGAGCGGGAAATGTCATGTTTTGACGCATGGTCCACCAACAAGACCACCGATGGCATTCTGGGCAGCAAGACCGTTCTGACCTCTGAGGAGGCTACAGACGCTTCCGGCCTGTACTCTGACATTCTGACCTACGTTGCTACCTCCGCGCTCCAGTTTATCAATGGCGACAAGGATGTGGACGGCGCGGATTGGGACGAGTATGTGAAGAACATCGAGGGCATGGGCATCGCTGAGCTGACGGAGATCATTCAGGGTGCTTACGACCGTGCAAACGCATAAATGCTTGACAACAGAGATCATTTTGATATCATAATATTTGCATTCTGGAGGATGCCGGGCATTATGCCCGGCATCTAAACGAGGATAAAATTTAGGAGGCATACTACTATGAAATTTGAAGGCAAGTATACCTATCTCATGGACACGCCCAGCGGCAAGCGCGAGACCACCGTTGCTATGCGCAAGGGCTATCGTGCTTACGAGGGCGAGCTGATCTCATCCCACGGGGGTTGTGAGATCCTTGAAAATGTTTGTGTGAATGGGGATACCATTTCCTTTGAGGCCCAGTGCGGCCCCGCAAGGCAGAAAATTGCCATTACCCTGGGCGATGTTCCCACCGGCAATGTGACCATCTATCAGTCTGACGGAAACCATAAGACCGCAGAGCTGGAGGGGCTGACCTACACGCCCCACAAGCGCCGTGCCCTGATCCTGTATGCAACCATGACCAGAAACACCGAGCGGATTGCGCTAGCCATGAAGGACGGCTTTGAGTCCTGCGGCTGGGAGTGCAATGCCTACCGTCTGAAGAAGTCCAACAAATGGGCTGACATGCAGGAGAACCTGTATTTTGAGGATTATGACGTTGTCTGCCTTGGCTCTCCCATTGTGGCGGGCTACCCCCTGACCATCATTAACAAGCTGTTTTCTCTGGGCGCCGGCGGCGAGCTGGAGAACAATGTGCAGAAGATGGTGGATGCTGGCGGCGGCTTCAAGATGACCCATGAGACCATGGGCGGCGGCAAGGACGGCGTTGGCAGCGCGGGCGCGGATATGCCCGGTCCCGGTGGCCCCGGCGGTCCTGGCGGTCCTGGTGGTCCCGGCGGACCCGGTGGCCCTGGCGGCGATCCCGGTGCACCCGGTGCCGATGGCGGCCCTGTGTTCCGCAGAAGAAACTGCTCCTATCCCGGCGGCCCTGTCCGCGATAACGCTCAGCCTCTGGGCATTGTATTTACCACCTACGGCGGCGGCTTCTACGGCTCCAACGAGAGCAAGGCCACACTGGCTGCACTGAAGCTATTCCTGGAGCTGCAGAATGTCACGGTAGTGGGCCAGTTTGCCTGCTGCGGCAAGGAGTTCGGCCCTGCCGGTCTGGATGAGGGCCAGAAGCCCAATATCATGGGACCCGGCGGCATTCAGGACCCCGAGTATTACGAGACCCCCGACGGAAAGGTTCAGGGCTCCTACTTCTTCCACTCTCAGATGTGGGCGCGCCCCTGGGATCGTGATATGCTGAAGGCAAAATTCCTTGTGCAGGATCTGGTCTGCGACTACTTCATGACCTATGATGGACAGCGGGGCTTTGTAAATGCTGAGTACATCTCTATTTCCTGATTTCTGATACTTCATCATTGTATTTCTCTATTCCATCGGGCAGGGGTAGCTTAGGCTGTCCCTGCTTGGTGAATCCCAAATGCCAGAAAGGAAGATTTTTATGGGAACCGGTAAGTTTGTAACCGTCTATCCCGGCAAGTGGACAGAGCGCGAAGCGCCCTACGCTGCCGAGTACATGGCAAAAATCAAGGAGCTGGAGGACAGAGGCCCCATCGACGTGCAGGCGCTGATCTCCGGCAAGATCGAAAAGGGCACCCAGGGCTTCTCCAACGTTCTCGAGGTCAAAGAGGACATGATGCTCTACAATGCCAAAAAGTACGACCCCGACAACAAGCTCTACACCGATGACGACTACGCCCGGTCTCTGGGCTTTGACGCCAAGATCGCCATGCCGGCCTTTGCGGCCCACGACGACAGCTTTCTGACCGCCTTTAACGGCAAGGCCAGAGATTTTCTGGCTGTGACCGGTCTCCACCATGAGATCGAGCAGCTGAAGCCTGTCTACGCGGGAGACACCATCTATCTGGTGAAGGACAAGCTGGAGCTTATCGACCTGACCCCCGAGGAGGGCAGCATTTACCGGAATCTGGTGCTCAAGTGCACCGGCTCCTGCTACAACCAGAAGGGTGAAAAGGTTCTGGGAGTCATGTTCTCCGCCCGTGAGAACCTCAAGTCCTACGAGGACCCCGCAGACATGTGCAATCAGCGGGGCTGGGAAAGCCCGGACTGGTGGACCCGCCCTGAGCATTACTACACCGACGCCGAGTGGCAGGAAATCTTCGACACCTGGGCAAAGGAAAACTACCGGGGTGACGAGATCCTCTACTGGGATGATGTAAACGTGGGGGATATGCCCAATGTGACCATTGACGGTCCCATCCATGCCTCCTGTAATCCCACGCCTCCCTACGGCATGGCCGTGGGCGGCAGCCGTACCATGAAGGAGCTTGCTGATCCCGAGGTTCGGGCAAAGATGACCCGAGACCCCAAGTTCGGTGTCTATGTGCCTGACGATATGACCCAGTGGGACCCCGAGGTGCCTCCCTACGATGATCCCCGGGCCAAGATGGGACCCCCGCCGGATATGCCCAAGGAAACCAAACGCAGCATTTTCATCAACTTCCTGGGCCGTGACTTTGCCATCCATCACATCAACAACTGGATGGGCACCCATGGCTGGATTCAGAATATCCGCTGGGGCATTATGACCCATCCCGTGGAGCAGGGCTTTGACTTCCCCAAGAACACCGCTGTCTGCGAAATGATCGAGAAAATTCCCGCCATGGCAGGGAAGAAGTGCAACACCCACGGCCTCCAGTACGATGTCATGAAGATCCACTCTCAGGTCTATGACAAGTACGAGAAGGACGGCGAGTATTTCGTGGAGCTAGGCTTCTGGATTACCACGCTGAATGATGATGAAATCTATGAGGAGGGCGGCGCTACCATTAAGCTGCCCAAGCGTCCCTGAGGAGGAACAGACCATGGAAAAAGCGATTTCCGGTACCTATTTCATTAAGATGCGTCTGCCCGATCCCAAGCTGGTACACGGCCCCGATTTTCAGGGCGGACCTCCCGCCGGAGGCCCGCCTCCCGAGGGGGCTGAGATGCCCGCTGGCGGTCCCCCTCCCGCTCCTCCTGCCCCTGAGGGCCTGAAGGACTACGGCGAGCCGGGCTGGGGCTCCTTTGAGGGCGAGATGACCTTCCACTTTACCCCCAATCCTGACGGCACCCTGAGCGGTGACGCAAACGGCAGCCCCATCAACTTCGGGTTTTACACCGGGGATGAATTCTTTAAGGTGGACTTCCCCGCAGGCCCCGGCCGCTGGGAGGTCTGGGCAAGAGTGGATGCCGAGGGCTACATTGAGGGAATGATCTCCGTGGGCGGCGGTAAGGGCTTCCCCAACTTCGTCTACGGGAAAAAGGTTGATTGAGCATCCATAGTGGTTTTTTCAAGCAGGACGCCAGAATCCCGGCGTCCTGCTTTTCCGCAGAGGAGAGACCAAAAGGAAAAATCAGGGCCGGCGCTGTTGTAATTTTCGACAAGGGAAGTGGAAAACTGAGCCGTTTTTTCTCTGAAACAACAAAGTTCATTTTCTTTCTCCAAAGCGGTTGACAAAGCAACAATTTTCGTTTAACATGAATCCAAAATAAATAGTATATGCCGATATAGTTTCGGATGAATGGCCCGAAAGTTTCTACCGTGACGCCGGAGAAGTCACGACTATTGGTTTCAAATAAATGCACACAGGCTTTATGCGGTGAGCATTTCTTTGTTTTTTGGACATTCTTTCGGCGGGCATCTTGTCTGCCGATTTGCTTTTATGGGGAGGAGAGCTTCTGTGAAACAGATGGAAGAGAAAATCCTTGCGGAAGGAAAGGTGCTGCCCGGCGGTATTCTCAAGGTGGGCAGCTTTCTCAATCAGCGGATCGACACAGTGTTCCTGAAGGATATGGCAAGAGAAATCGCGGCGCTGTTTGTGGATTCCGGTGTCAACAAGGTGCTGACTGTGGAATCCTCCGGCATTGCCATCGCCGCCGCGGTGGGCATGGAGATGGGCGTTCCCATGGTTTTTGCCAAAAAGCATAAGAGCAGCAATGTGGATGGTACGGTGTACTCTGCGCCGGTGCATTCCTTTACCCATAATTCCGATTACAATATGGTGGTCAGCACAGACTACCTGTGCAGAGATGACCGGGTCCTGCTGGTGGATGATTTCCTTGCCAACGGACAGGCCCTCCACGGTCTCATTGCGCTGGCGGAACAGGCCGGTGCGACGGTTGTGGGTGCCTCTGCGGCCATTGAAAAGGGCTTTCAGGGGGGCGGCGATTCCATTCGGGCCATGGGCATCCGGGTGGAGTCTCTGGCGATCATCGAAAGCATGGACGATACCGGCATCACCTTCCGCCGGTAAAGTGCCACATTCAATCTGTCAAAAATTTTTTTGAATATATCATATAGGAGGAAAAACACCATGAAAAAGCTTCTTTCCCTGACTCTGGTGCTGGCTCTGTGTCTCGGCCTGTTTGCCGCCTGCGGCAGCAGCGAGTCCGCCGCACCTGAGGCATCCGCAGCTTCCGCTGCATCCACTGCTGAGTCCGCTGCTGCACCTGCCGCCGGCTCCGACATGAAGGTCGGCTTCATTTTCCTGCACGACGAGAACTCCACCTATGACCTGAACTTCATCAACGGCGCCAAGGAGGCCTGCGCAAACCTTGGCTTCAGCGAGGATCAGTTCATCTTCCGCACCAACATCCCCGAGGGCCAGGAGTGCTACAACGCCGCCTGCGAGCTGGTGGATGCTGGCTGCACCGTGGTCTTCGCCGACTCCTTCGGCCATGAGGACTATCTGATTCAGGCTGCCAAGGAATTCCCCGAGGTTCAGTTCTGCCATGCCACCGGCACCAAGGCACATACCGAGGGCCTGAGCAACTATCACAACGCTTTCGCTTCCATCTATGAGGGCCGTTACATGGCCGGTGTTGCTGCCGGTCTGAAGCTCAACGAGATGATCGAGGCCGGTGAGTTCACCGCCGACGAGGCCAAGATGGGCTATGTAGGCGCATTCACCTATGCCGAGGTTATTTCCGGCTACACCTCCTTCTATCTGGGTGCCAAGAGCGTCTGCCCCTCCGTTACCATGGAGGTCACCTTCACCGGCTCCTGGTACGATGAGACCGCCGAGAAGGAAGCCGCCAACAAGCTCATCGACAACGGCTGTAAGCTCATCAGCCAGCACGCTGACTCCATGGGCGCTCCCACTGCCTGCGAGACTGCCGGCGTTCCCAACGTCTCCTACAACGGCTCCACCGTTTCCGCATGCCCCAACACCTTTATCGTCTCCTCTCGCATCAACTGGGCTCCCTACTTCGAGCACATGGTTTCCTGCGTGATGGAGGGCAAGGCCATTGAGGCTGACTGGACCGGCACCATCGCTACCGGCTCTGTCCAGCTGTCTGAGATCAACGAGCAGGCTGCCGCTGCAGGC
>JAQXMD010000090.1 GCA_029012465.1 Oscillospiraceae bacterium
CCATTGCGCTGTTCCGTAAGCGCCGCGCATAAACGGTTATGTACAAGTGCAGGATTGATAGCGGAAAGTATGGTCCTGACGACGACACCCATCTTGAGTACCTGTTGCCTTGGGCTGAGGCCCTCCCAAAGAAATGCAGAAAGGCAAGTTCATAATCCCTCTGGCCAGCACCAAGCAGGTGCTGGCCTTGCTGTTGCATACACGGGTGGTTTACCGTTTACCTACTACAACGCAATAGCGACCAACTATTTAGTGCCTACTGAACAGGGTGAAAACGAAAAAACTCAGTAATATCAATGGATTAAGGCGCATTAGCCAACAGATCCACTGCAAGCCTGTTGCGCTTTGGTTGAAAATTATTCTTGCAGATACTAAAGCCAACTCAACAGACTATGTTTTTACAGATGGGAAATGCTCCTGTAAATACTTTTTTGCCTTCCGAAAGCTCTCTGATTGCGTCATAAATTGTGCGGCATGTACAAAAGTAAAGCTATAAATACGAAAATATTTGTTGTGAATTTCAACATTTTTCTTTATGATGAATACATGAACGTTCATGAATCTAAAAGGAAAAAGGAGCAATATGTATGAAAATGTATCCATCCCGTCGTCTACTTGCCCTGGCCCTTTGTCTGATGCTGCTTTGTTCCATGCTTTCTGCCTGCGGTTTTGGACAGTCCGCGGAAACTCCCGCGCCGGAAGCCTCTGTGGAGGCTTCTGCAAGTGAACCTGCTGCGGGCGCCCCCGAAGCGGACGCTCCGGAAGCCGACGCGCCGGTGGAAGCGGAACAGCCTGCCGACGCTGAGGCATCTGATGCCGCGGCGGCTGATGCGACTGAGGCCCCTGACGCCTTCCAACTCCCGATCTGCGAGGAAACAGAGACCATCAGCTACTGGTTCGAGATGAGCCCCATGGTGGCAAACTACCTCAACACAATGAACGACAATATCACCTATCAGCTTCTGGAGGAACTGACAAATGTTCATTTGGATTTCTGGGCAGTCACGGATGAGACCGATCAGAAGTTCAATCTGATGGTCGCTTCCGGAGATTACGCCGACATCATGGTTTGGGGCAGCCGCTATTACGCGGGCGGTGCCATTAAAGCGGTCGAAGATGGCGTATTCATGGAACTGACGGATGTGATCGACGAATATATGCCCAACTATGCTTACCGGATCTCTGACCCAGACGTCTACGGTCAGGTCCTCATGAGCGACGGCAATATTGGCGAGATCTTCACCCTCAATCGCAATCCCATGAAGCCGGGTACAGGCCCCATTGTCAGAAAAGACTGGCTGGACGATTTGGGCATCGATTCCAAGGATATTGTCACCTACGATGATTACCACGAAATGCTGACCCTTTTCAAGAATGAAAAGGGTGCCACCAGTGCACTTTTCCTGGGACCCAACGGCGTTCCCAGCGGCAACTATCTGACAGCTGGCTATGGCGTCGCAGCCTATACCGATGTGACCAGCTCTACTGGCGCTTACTATCAGGACAACGGTGTTGTGGCCTACGGCCCCATTCAGCCTGCCTTTAAGGACTATCTGATCATGATGCACTCCTGGTACGACGAAGGGCTGATCTCCCCCGATTACCTGAACAACAGTGACATCCAGGTCTCCGCCGGCGATGTGACCGACGGCAGCACCGGCCTCTGGTACCACATGAGCCAGATCATGAGCGAGCATGTCGCCTCCGCGATTGACGAAGGATTTGACAGTGTCGCCATTCAGGACGCCGTCATGAATGAGGGTGACCTGAACCGGCTGGGCAACTACAGCGGTAGCACCGTGGAATCCAATTCCCTGTCCATCTCCGCGACCTGCGAGAATATCGAGACCGTGGCAAAATGGGTGGACTTCGCCTTCAGCGAGGAGGGCTCCCTGATCTACAGCTATGGCGTAGAAGGCGAGACCTTTGAGTATGACGGCAGCGGCAATCCCGTTTTCACAGACCTGATCGGCAACAACCCCGATGGTCTGGGAACGATCGTAGCCTGCAACCTGTATGCCATTCAGACCGGCATCGGCTATCTCTATGAGGACAGATTCAATTCCACATACCCCGCATCTGCGCTAGAGGCAGGCGACATCTGGATGTCCACCATTGATGTGGACAACCTCATGTCCATCCCTGCGGCTGCACAGCTTAGCGCCCTGGACGCCGAGATCTATGCAGAAAAATACTCCAACATTCAGACTTATGTAAGCGAGAATATCGCAAAATTCATCACGGGCGCCCGCTCCCTGGATGAGTTCGACGCTTATGTCGCTGATATCGAAGCCATGGATATCGCAGCATGCGTAGAGTGCTGGCAGAATGCCGTGGATACCTATCTTGCAGCGCAGTAAGTGCAAATAGAAGGCTCCCGCATTCGCGGGAGCCTTCTCAAAAGTCCAGGGTTTGGTGCTGTTCCATAAATTCCTTTGGTGTCAGGCCAGTATACTTTTGAAACGCCCGGTTCATTCGCTGCGGATTGTCATAGCCCACCGCTATGGCAATGTCCTTCAGCAGGCAGTTTTCCAGCATCTGCTGTTTGGCCCGTTCGATCCGCAGCAGATTGATCTTCTTCAGAATGCTGTGCCCGAAGAACCTCTTGTAAATTCTGGACGCATAGGCCGGATTTAGGCCGAAATGGTCTGCCGCCGTGGCAACATTGAGGTTGGGGTCGCAGAAATTGACGTTGATGTACTCGGACAGTTTTGTCAGCCACGGTGGAGGCGATGCGGAATTGCTCTCATCGTGATAGAAGGTGTCAAAAATCACGTCGATCTGCTCCTCTACCTCCTTGAGCGATTTCCGGTACAGGATTCTGGGGGCCGTTTCAAATGCCTCAAAGGCTTCCGGGCCTGCCAGCAGGCGCATGCAGTCAATGGCGCAGCGCACCTTATTCAGCAAGGCATAGAACATGGCCGATGCACATTGGATGTTCATACGGCCCAGCTGGAACTGAACGGCGATGATTTCATGCAGTACGGACTGAGCCTTTCTAAAGTCATTTCTGGACAGGGCGCCCCAAAAGCGTCCCTCCTGTTGCTGTATGGTTCGCATATACTCCGGCGTATAGATCTCTGCCCCAGGCGCGCACAGGTCTTCATAGCTGATATTCTGATCGGTAAGGCCCAGCATGACAGCCGCCGCCATCAGCTCTCGGGCCTGGTCAAAGGTCTGAGAGAGTAGTTCGAATTCCAGTGTGGGATGGCTGGTATACGCACGCCAGCAAACTCCGGATATATTGCAGGACTCCATGACCCTTTGCAGCGTGCCGGTAATCTGCTGCTCCAAGGCTCTGCGGTCACGGCGGAACAGCTTCACACAAACAGAAAACAGCACTATAACCTCCGATGGAAGCGCACCACTCAGGATCCAGAAATCATCGGTCGCCAATTCACCGCAGCAGCGCCCCACCTCGGTTGCCGCCAGGTGCAACATGTCATACCGGCCAAGGTTTTCCCGTCTTGCACATTCTAACAGATTAACCGGCGTCAGAACGGAGACATAAAAGCACCGGTTTTCCGCTGGAATACTCATTTTTCGAAAGGCTCTTTGAACCTCCTCTCTGTCCATGCAGCTGCCAAACAGCTGCTCAGCCATAAAGGTATCATGTGCCTGCCGTCCCTCCGGATGTTCTTTCATGTACATCTGGCATACCTCCATTCCCGTTTCTCTTTAGGAGTTGATTTCAATGAACAAAATAAACTGTGATGTTGCCATTATTGGCGCTGGTCCCGCGGGACTGGCTGCGGCCGTTGAGGCGTCCAGCCAGGGTCTATCCGTAGCAGTATTCGACAAGCGGAATAAAACCGGAGGCCTCCGCAATGGCGGTATCGGCCCCTTTGCGGTGGAAAGCAGCCTCCAGGAACGGTCCTTTGTGGACCTCAGCAAAGAGCAGGCCTTTAACTATATGATGGAATTCACCCATTGGACCACGAACGCCAGACTGGTCTCTGAATATATCAACCTGTCCGCAGACACCATCGACTGGCTGGAATCCATGGGGATCAAGTTTGAATCTGTCAGCGCTTATTATAAAGGCGGAAAACAGACCCAGCACAATTTTAATCACAAAGGCAAAAACATTGCCGAGGTACTGACCGAGCGTGCAAACGCCTGCGGCGTCGTATTCCACCTAGAAAGCACTGTGCAGGAGCTGACCGTACAGGATGGCGCTGTTGTGGGCTTGTCTGGCACAGACCGCGCCGGTGGTCCCTTCTCCGTATCTGCCAGAGCCGTGGTGGTCGCCACAGGCGGCTTCTCCGGCAGCCCGGAAATGGTCCACGATGCTGGCTATACCATGGATCAGGACATCATGTACACCTTTGACATGTCAGAAACTTGCGGAGATGGACTGAAAATGATCTGGGCCGTAGGAGGACAGAAAGCCCCAATGATGATGGATACCTATGTAGGCCTGACCAAGGGCTACGGTGGTCCGCTGGGAACTGCCCCTGCACTGGCCTGCCTGCGCCAACCGGTCAATCTGATGGTAAACCAGAAGGGACAGCGCTTCATGCGGGAGGACCTGTGTACAAATCCCGGGTATACCGGAAATGCCGTTCATGCCCAGTACCAAGGTTGCGCTGTTTCTCTGTTGGACGAGGCAATGTACCAGCAGTATCTGGAAGAGCAGCGGCTCCATCCCTCTGGTCCTCCCATGGACAGCAATCCCGATCCCAACGCGCCGCCCCGGGAGCTGGAGCCCTTTGAGCGGTTCAACGGGATCCCGATGGAAGAGATCATTGCTCAGGCCAGAGCGGAGGGCTGTGCAGACTTCTTTATGGCGGACACCTTGGAGGAATTTGCAGCCCAGGCAAATATCCCCCTGGACGCACTGAAGGAGACCCTTGCGGAGTACAATGCAATGTGCGAGAACCGGGATGACCCGATTTTCCACAAGGCCGCAAGGTACTTAAAGCCGATCTATGGTCCAAAGTACTATGGCGCCAGATTTTTCTGTGATACCTATGGCGGTCTGGGCGGTGTAAAAATCAACCACAAGGCACAGGTTTTGAATGCGCAGGAAGATCCCATTCCGGGCCTGTACTGCGCGGGTAACGATGCCAATACAATCTATGGCAACAGCTATCCCTTCTACCTCTGCGGCAATACATCGTCTTTTGCCCTGAATAGCGGCAGACTTGCAGGGAAAGCAATCTGTAAGCAGTTACTATAAGTTATTTCATTATACCAATCCACAAAAAATGTGTCAAATGTGCGAGTAAGGACTTGTCCACAAATCGGGCAGGCGTTCACCCGATCGTTAGGTGGACGCCTGCCCATTGCATGATACATAGTTTTTCTAACATAGTGGTTCACCGCAACTGCGCAATATCCCAAATGTCCTCCGGAGCAGCAAATTCATCTGAACGCGCTTTGATACTATCCCTATTACCAAAAATTTAGTATTCCGCCTGGTTTGCACGCGAACCAGGCATTTTTCAAACCTTTTTAGGGTATCGAACTGTTCTTCTTCCCCAGGCCATCCCGCCTTTGACGGAGATGGCGCAAGCATCGGACAAAGATAAACACAGAATACAGTATGCGGAGGAGATTCCAATTAAACACTTTGCCCCCTCCTCTGACGTGATCCGTCTGAACAATGGGATCAACCGGGGGCTGGAGCAGCCAGATCACCCCAAAGAGATCATTCAGCAGATTTTTGAAGGAATCGACGCCCGGTTTCAATGCTGCTTTGCTCCTTCAAATGACCTTCAACTACCTCCGATCTTCAGATCGTGGACGGTGAGGACTATGTGACCCTTGTGACCTGTGTGCCCGTGGGGGTGAACAGCCATCGGCTGCTGGTACGAGGGACAAGAACAGAATAAACGAACCACCGGGGCGGAGAATCTAAGGGTTTTCCGCCCCTTTTGCATATGGAAAGGATAGAACAATGGCTGTATTTCGGGTAGAAAAAACAAAGGATTTCACTGTCATGAGCAACTACCACCTGCGGGATAAGAATCTGTCCCTAAAAGCAAAGGGACTGCTGTCACAAATGCTTTCCCTGCCGGAGGAATGGGACTATACGCTTTCCGGGCTTGCCCACATCAACAAGGAAAACAGGGACGCCATCCGCACTGCCATTCTGGAATTGGAGAACGCCGGGTACATCACCCGCCGCCAGACCACCACCGAGGGTGGAAGATTCGGGGGAAATGAGTACCTGATCCGAGAGCGCCCGTTGCCACACGAACCGTTGCCGGAAAATCCGACTACGGCAGATCCGCAGACGGAGGTGACGATGCCGGAGGATCCAACGCAATTAAATATATACGCATCCAATACGGAAAAAAGAAAAAAAGATTTATCAAATACCGATTCTCTTCCTTCCTGCAGAAGACCGAAGAGAACAGAGGTGACGGTTGCAGATATAAATGCCTATCGGGAGATCATCGCCCGGAACATTTCCTTTGACCTGCTGTGTCAGGAATATCCCTACAAACAAGAGCAGCTGGCGGAATATCTGGAGATTCTGGTGGAAACCGTCTGCACCACCCAGTCAACCGTTCGTGTGGCGAAAAAGGACTTTCCTGCGGAGATCGTGAAATCCAAGCTCCTGAAGCTCACCGCAGATCACATTCGCTATGTGCTGGAGAGCCTGGACCGGAACACCAGCAAGATCCGTAACATCCGGCAGTACCTTCTGGCTACCCTTTTCAACGCACCATCCACCATCGACAACTACTATGCCGCCATGGTCAACCATGACATGGCAAAACCCTGAAAGGAGAAACATTGTGCTGAATATTACCGTAATTGGCCGCGTGGCCAAGGAACCCGACATCCGCAGGGATGCAAACGGAACCCCCTACGCCATCGTGGAGGTTACCACCCATCGAACCTACAAAAGCGCCGACGGCACCCACATCACCGACACTGTTCCCGTAAAGCTCTATGACAAGCAGGTGGAGCTGTTCCAGCGCTTTGCCTTTCCCGGCTCCCGCATTGCCATCATCGGCAATTTTGAACCCAGCCCCTTTGAAAACTCCGACTCGGAGTACCGCTATCTCATTAAGGCACGGCAGATCGAGTTTCTGAGTTTCCGAAAGCAGGAGGAGCATACCGAACAGCCGGAGGAAGCGTAAATGAAAAATACGGGAACCATGTACCGCTCTTCGGAGAAAACGCCCACGGTGTTCCCGGCGTTCCGTGATCTGCTGCCGCCCCTCTCTCAGGAGCAGCGGGCGGCACTGGAGAAGGACATCCTGACCAATGGCTGTTATGCTCCGGTGATCGTGGATCAGGAGCTTCGGATCGTGGACGGACATAACCGTCAGGATATCTGCCAAAGGCACAACGTTCCCTTCACCATGCTGGTATTCCAGTTTGAGGATAGCTTGGAGGCCAAGCAGTGGGCCTTAGACACCCAGAAGGGCCGGAGGAACCTGACAGTTTGGGAGCTTGGGCAGATTGGGCTGAAGCTGAGGCCAGATGTCGAAGCACGGGCACAAGCAAACATGGTTGCTGGTGGCGGCGACCAGAAAAGCGAAGATGCCAGATCGGGTTCGGCAACGTTGCCGAACCCGATTCTTCCTGTTGACACCCGCAAAGAGCTTGCCGATGCTGTCGGCATTGGAGAGCGAACTATGGGTAAAATCATGAAAATTGACGAGGAGGCATCTGCTGTGGTGAAGGAGGCTCTGGACAACAAGGAACTGTCCGTCAACCAGGGTTACAACATCACCCGGCAGCTTCAGCAGCTCCCGGAGGAACAGCGGGAAGCGGCTGCCATCGATGCGGTGGAGCAGGCGAAGGCCAAAGCGCAGATTCGCAAGGCCGATGCGGAAACCGATGAAAAGGCCCGCATTTCCACCCTGTTCAGCAAGGCGTTCGGGCGGGCGGTATTACTGGAGGCCACGGAGGAAAACGTCCGGGCCTGGGTGGAGTTCTCCTGCATGGATCCCTCGGACATGGAGGACATGATTAAGGAATCCCGGGAGCTGTCCGAAACCTTTGCCGCCATTGCGGACATTCTGGAACAGAAGGTTCTGCCCACGGATTGGAGGTGTGTGAATGAGCCAGATTCCTTCGGAAGCGAAGGCTGAAATCAACAGCATTCTGGCGGAAAACATGGAGATCTCTGCTGCGGAGCTTGTCTCCATTCTGGACCGCTACGAAGTTCGAGAGAACCCGGCTGTGCTTCAGCGGAGGTATCAGCAGACTGTCGGACAGCGGTATATGGCCAGCTTTCTGGATGCGGAGGGCAATCGGGCTGTCCTTGCTGTGCGGGACAGAAATGGCATGACCAAATACACCGTTGTGGATGCCTGCAACGATTTGCGCAGCCTCCAATCCCTGCGGCATAGCCTGAAGGCTCACGCTTCTGGCACCAGAAAAACAGAAAAACGAGTCCAGCACCGCATTCATGCGCTGGAACGGCTGCTGGATCTGTTCAGAAAGGCAGGTTGAGTATGGAAGAAACATTGACACTCAAGCTCTACAGTCCCCTGACTGCCGAGCTGGAAACCCAGGCAGATTATGATGCCTATTACGACGAGCCGGATATGGTGCAGCTTTACGGCGGGGATCTGGTCTATTACCAGGATGCGATTCTGGAGGGCATTGCCCGGGAACAGCTTCCTGACGATGCCGGACGGGGCCTGATGGCCTATTTCTCCGGCCCCGATTCCGTGAACCAGAAGGTCGTTTCCCTGAAGCCCACGGTAGAAATCGTCCACGGGAAGCTCTACGGTGTGGCGGAATGCGAAGTGAAGGAGTTTCTGACCAAGGCGGAAATGTCTGCATTGAAGGACTATTGCTCCGGGCAGTATTCGGACGGATGGGGCGAGGGCTTCGAGCAGTGCCCCCGGGCCACCGGAGACGGCGAACTGTATGTCCACTTCTGGCAGAGCGAGGGCTTTTTCCTCAAGACCAAACAGGAACTGGAGCGCTCTCTCCAGAAGAATCGAGGTGAATCCAGATGAGCGTGCCAATCATTATGGGCATCGACCACGGCTATGCCGCCATGAAAACCGCCCACTGCTGTTTCCCCACGGGTCTGGTGGAGTATGCGCATGAACCCTACTCCATGGAAAACGTGCTGGAATATGAGGGGCGCTACTTCGTGGTAGGCTCCGGCCGCCAGCCCCTCCAAAAGGACAAGGCCCAAAGTGAAGACTACTACCTTCTGACCCTGGCGGCAATCGCCCAGGAGCTGGACTATCGGCAGGCAGGCCCCACCGCAGAGGTCGTTCTGGCGGCAGGACTGCCCCTGACCAGCTTTGGCCGGGACAAAAAAACCTTCCGCAAATACCTGCTGCGGGATAAAGCACCTGTTTCCTTCCGCTTCGCCGGAAAGGCCTATACCGTTACCATCGGCGATGTGCAGCTCTTCCCCCAGGGGTACGCCGCAGTCCTGACCCAGCGGGAGTTGCTGGAGGAACCCTCGGTCATCGTGGCAGACATCGGCGGCTGGACGGTGGATCTGATGCGAATTGACAACAGTCTGCCCAACGCCGCCACCTGCCGCAGTCTGGAGCTGGGAATGATCCGATGTCTCGATGCCATCTCCGAGCAGATTCGGCGCTCCCGGGGCATCTCCATGACCAGCGCACAGATCGAGAGCGCCCTTCGGGGTGCGGTCAGCAATCTGGACAGCGGCGCCAAGGAGATCATCCGCGCAGAGGCGGAGAAGTATGTGTCCCAACTCCTTTCCGCCATCCAGGAGTGCGGCCTGGACTACCGGGCTATGCCCATGATCCTGCTGGGCGGCGGTGCTTCCCTCTTCAAAAGCCACGTCCCGCCCGCTTCCGCCCCGTGTCGGCTTTTTCTGCTGGATGACGTGACGCTGAACGCCAAGGGCTTTGAGCGGCTTTGTGGCCAGATGTCGGGGCGTGACGGGAATGGCTGATTTCAGAAGGGTGAACCTGCGCCTGAACCTAGATAATCCAGTGCAGAGAAATGCATGGAACATCCTTGCTGCCACTCCGAGGGGTTACCGGACGGAGGCGGTCTGCCGTGCCCTTCTCCGCCAGCAGGAGCAGGAGAATCTGCGAAAGCTCATTCAGGAGGTGGTTCATGAGGAGCTGAAACATTCGACGATACGCCCATGTGCAGAGGAACCCGAGGACGATGCAGTTCTCGGGTTCCTACGCGCCTTGCAGGAAGGAGATGATGATTTCTAATAAGCTCACCTTTAGGGGTGCATCCGTTGCTTTTTTGCA
>JAQXMD010000091.1 GCA_029012465.1 Oscillospiraceae bacterium
ATCAGCGCCTTGGTCTTTGCGTAGAGCACCGCCATGGAATAGGGCTTTGTCACATAGTCGTCTGCTCCCAGCTCATAGCCCAGAAGCTTGTCGTCCTCATCGGAGAGGGCCGTGAGAAAGATGATGGGAACGCTGTTTTCCTGCCGCACCCGCCTGCACACGGAAAAGCCGTCCAGCTCCGGCATGAGAATATCCAGCAAGAGGGCATCCACAGTGTGCTCCTCCAGATATCGGAGAGCCTGTATGCCATCGGCCATGGGTATAGGCTCGTCGCCCTTACTGCGGATGTAATCCGAGAGAATTTCCCGCAGCCGTGGCTCGTCTTCCACGATCATAATATGGTCTGCCATAGGCTCAGCTCCTTTCTGAGAAAAGCATAATGCTGCCGTGTGTACTCTCTGTGTCCCGATGAAAAAAGCAGCCGGGATGCCCGCCCGACTGCTGCTAAAGTTATTTCAAATCAGAGGCTGCGGGGAATCCGTATGCGCTCTTTGCAGCCATTGCCGCCCGGACAATGGCCCGTTCCATCACATAAGCCGCCATGGCTCCCACTACATTCACGTCTCCGGGAACATCCCCGGTGCTCAGGGCGTAGATGCTGTCGCCGTCTGCCATGGTGTGTACCGGGCGAATGGCCCGGGCATAGCCGTTGTGGGCCATGCCTGCCACCTTGGTCAGCAGCACCTTCGGCAGCTTTACGTTTGTGACGATGGCGCCGATGGTGGTGTTGGTATTGGCGAAGCTGGCCATTTCCAGGGACGAGAGCATGGCCTCCACGGTGCTGGCGCAGGCGGTTTTCTCAGGGTTCAGGAGCCCGGCAATGGGCTTCCCGTCCGGACCGCAAACATCGCCCAGCGCGTTCACCGCCACCAGAGCGCCAACCTTAATGGGCCCGGCCTGGATGGCATAGGTGCCGAAACCGGATTTCATCGCCCGGCTGCCGCCGCAGATCTTTCCCACGGTACAGCCGGTTCCCGCGCCCACATTGCCCTCTGCGGGAGCTTCTTTTGAAGCGTTTTCACAGGCTTCATAGGCCATGGCTGCGTCGGGACGGACATCCACTCTGCCTACCGCCAGATCAAAGAGGCAGCTTTCACATACCAGCGGGACCTTTGTAACGCCCACGTCAAAGCCGATGTTTCGTTCCTCCAGATATTTCTGAACGCCACCTGCGGCATCCAGACCAAAGGCACTGCCGCCGGAGAGCAGCACCGCGTTGATGCTGTCTGCCTGAGCAACGGGGGAGAGGATCTGGGATTCCCGGGAGGCGGGGCCGCCGCCACGGACGTCAAGGCCTGCAGGGCTCATATTGTCGAGGAGAATGACGGTGCATCCGGTAGCTGCCTCTTCGTTCTGGGCATGGCCCACACGGAAGCCGCCAACCTCCATAATTCCGATTTCTTTCATGAAAAAGCTCCTTATCGTTTCAGTGCAACACGCAGGGCCTTGCCAACGGAGCCGCCAATGATGCAGCCCACGGCCCATTCCACCAGAGCCTGCACACCCACCAGAATCACAGCGAACTTTACAACATTGTTCAGCAGCAGATCCAGCAGCTCGGGCGTCAGAATGCCGACCTCGGGGCTGGCCAGATTGTAAAGGGCGGGAGCGTTCAGATAGATGATGATAAGTACAGGCATATAGAACAGGGTGTTCAGAAGGGGCGCGCTGAGACCTGCCGCATAGCAGCAGAGGGTCTTGGTCTTGTCCACCTTGCTCAGGAGCTTATAGATCCAGCCCACGCAGAGACCCATGAGAAGTCTGGGCAGAACTGCGTTGATAAAGTTCAGCGCAATACCGGTGAAGCCCTCATAGCCCAGAAGGGTCATCACGGCGAAGCCAGTCTGGACGCCGCCCTTATAGAAGGTCAGAAGGCCCATCACTGTGCCGAGAATGGTGCCGCCCAGAGGACCAAGCATCATAGCGCCCACGGCGACTGCTGTGGGGAGCAGGGTAATGGCCTGACCAACGGGGTTGGGCAGATAGCCAAGGGGTGTGAGACCCAGAATAAACAGAAGGGCCACCATCAGGGCCAGTTCTGTGAGATACCGGGTCCGGGATTTTGTGTTCTTCATATAAAATTCCTCCTGCTGTCACTCCACGGATGTGGATGCAACGCAAATTTCGGCGGCATCGGGCATATGCCGCTGAAAATTAGTATACCGTTTCATAATGGGGAATGCAACTGTTTTTTCCAGAAGGAGAAAAATGTCTCCCTCCGCGTAAAGGCGGGGCGTCATAAAACAGTTATAGTGTAAAACTGATGAAAACAAGGGTTTCAAAGGGTTTCGGCGTGGCTTCGTTCACGCCGTTTCCTTTTGCAACAGCTTATCCAGCGGGATAAAGCCCAGACCGTTGTACTTGATATGGATGTGCTGGACCCTATGACCGCTGCTTTTGTCCGGCGCATCCACATAGATACCCTGGACCAGCTCATGCAGCGCATAGGCGTCCAGATGATTCAGATCCACATATTTGTTGGCGGTCTGGATAAACTGTTCGATGCTTTCGTTCTGTTGCTTTTGCACTTCAATCTCCTTCTGCAAGGTAACGACCTCGGCTTCCAGCTCCTTCTGCTCAGATTCATAGCTCTGGCTGAGGAGCTCGTACCGCTCATCGCTCAATCGTCCTGCGGCATTGTCCTCGTAAATCTTCATGAACAGGCGTTTGAGTTCAGCGATCCGCTTTTCATCCCGATCAAGTTGCTTCTGCTTGCTGCGAATCTTCGCGCTGCTCTCCAGAAGCAACTGCTCCTCCATTACAGCCCGGAAATGGGCCTCATGGCAGAGAATATATCCCATGACCAGTTTCATGTGCTTCAGGACCATCCGTTCCAGTACGGAAGCCCGGATAAAATGACTTTTGCACTTACCATGCCGCTTGGTATGGGTACTGCAATCAAAGAACGCCTGATCAGATTTGCCGTTGTTTGTTGAACAAAAGCGCATCTTTGCGCCGCAGTCGGCGCAGAACACAAGGCCGGAAAAGGGACTGCTGATTCCGGTACGGGTCTTGCGGTGACGCTGTTCCCGGATTACCTGCACCCGTTCAAACACATCCCCTTCGATGATAGCCTCGTGAGTGCCGGGAAAGATCGCCTGTTTCTCAATCGGGTTGTCTCTCTTTTTCTTATCCCAGATAGAGTTGGTGAAAGTTTTGAAGTTTACAACACAACCGGTATACTCTCGCCGCTCCAGAATTCTGACTACGGAGTTCGCATTCCAACAATAAGGATCTTCCGGAGCCGCGGCCGGCGTATTGATGCCCAAGCTATGCTTGTATGAAGTGGGCGTCAGCACCTTTTCTGCTGTAAGCTGGTTTGCAATCTGACTGGGTTCGCGTCCTTCCATGCACATCTGAAAGATCCGCTTGACCACGGCGGCGGCTTCGGGATCAACGATCCAGCGATGCTTGTCCTCCGGGTCCTTCATATATCCGTAGGGTACATGGGTGGTCAGCGTTACACCGCGTTCGCCCTTGGACTTGTTGACAGCCCGGATCTTCCGGCTGGTGTCCCGTGCATAGAACTCATTGAACCAGTTCTTGATTCCGGCAAAATCGTTGTTTACGCTGTTCTGGTCGGCACTGTCATAATTATCGTTGATGGCGATATACCGGACGCTGTACTGCGGAAAGGTGAAGTTGGTGTACAGCCCGATCAGCGCGGAGTTCCGTCCAAGCCGGGACAGATCCTTCGTGATGATATAGGCAACCTTGCCGTTCTCTACCTCTCGCATCATGGCCTGAAAGCCGGGCCGGTCAAAGGTCACGCCGCTCACTCCATCGTCCACGAAAAACGTGGGGCTGGGAAGGTGGTTTTCCTTGGCATACCTTTGCAGGATGGTCTTTTGATTTTCAATGGACAGGGATTCTCCGAGCCTTTCGTCCTCCTGGGATAATCTGCAATAGAGTGCTGTGATTTTATTCGCCCCTGACATTTCTGTGTCCTCCTTTACAATCGGGGCGTCTGTCGTTTCAGAATTGGCTGGCTCTATGGTAACATAATTCTGGTCCCGTTTCATAGTGTTTCCTCCAACTTTTCGGAAAAATTTCTGGCGGTCACCCGTTCCAGCTTCTCCAGGAAGCTCGTATCTCCCTCATAGCTCCCGGTAACGGTATAGGTACAGCCATGAATAACCTCCACAACTGTCAGCTCCTGAATTCAAAAGGCCGATAGATTCTTGATATGGATACGGCCATCCTCTCCAATCGTCGATCCGGTGTGGTCCGGCTTCGGAATCTTGAAATAGTATTCATCTGCAAAATTATGGTTCTGACCATACATCGTGGTTCAGTCCTTTCCTTATGATTATGGCGGGCATGTGACTCAGCGTTCCATGTCACGCCGTTTGTGGGACGTTTGTCCCATTTGCTGGAGGGTATTGCTGACGCAGGTCTTTACCCGGTTTAGTTGCTTCCACTCCTGCCGCAGGGGCAAATGTTCCGCTTTTATGCCAGAAACCGTCTGTTCCAGCCTAGCCAGCTCCCGTCGCCAGGCAGAGATGGGCAACTTGCCGTCTTCGTTGAAGTGTTCCTTCAGCTTCCTCCGGGCCAGATAGAACCGGCGCAGCTCGTTTTCATGCTCTGCTTTGAACTTTTCCCGGCGCTTTTTGAATTTGATCTCGTTCAACTGATCGAACACCGGCTTTGTCTCTGCATACATTTCGACAAAAGTGAGCAGGCTGGTGATTTCCTTGCTCCGG
>JAQXMD010000092.1 GCA_029012465.1 Oscillospiraceae bacterium
AAGCGCCAGCGGCAGCAGCGCCGCGAAGGAAAGCGTCAGCGTAATGTCTACGGCGAAGTAGAGATTAAAGCGGGTAAAGTCCTGCATAAAGGCGGACACCACATACAGGAGAAGCTGCAGTCCCACGCAGAGCAGCAGCCAGCCATCGATCAGCCCTCCGCCGCTTCTGTGCCGGAGCCGCCAAACCGTGAGATATACGATCGCAAACACAACCCCGGCAAATGCCGCAGAAACAAATATGGACGGGCCGAACATCCGAAACACCAGAACGACCGCCGCCGTAAGCAGGGCGCAGGACAGGGACAGCAGGGAAAACAACGGCCTGACCCGATCTGGCCGTTCTATTTGGAACGACAGCAGGAACAGATACGCCGCCAGCCATGAAAACTCCGAAACATAGAAAACCTGTGGTGTGTCACCCATAATAAAGATGCACAGTACCCAATAGAGCGTTCCCATGGATATGCAGGTATAAAACAGGGCGAGGATCAGGAAACGATGGTTTTTTTGCCGGAACGCCACCACAATCGCCGCCAGCGCCGCACACAACAGCACGGCAATCTGAAAACAGTTGTCAATCAGTTCAAAGTTCATCGTCCGAATTCTCCCGGTGCTTTCTCTCATTCCTGCGGTGCAGGCGGTACAAAAGCACCGTCACGCATACGCCGAGCAAAAAGGCCATAATCCCCATCAGGATATAGCCCAATGCTGCGTGGCTTCCGACAAGGCTTGCCGCGCCTGAGGCATGGTGCACTTCTCCGACGGGAATGCCCGCCGCC
The DNA here is from genome assembly GCA_029012465.1 of Oscillospiraceae bacterium. Classification (GTDB taxonomy): domain Bacteria; phylum Bacillota; class Clostridia; order Oscillospirales; family Oscillospiraceae; genus HGM13006. Next base: position 780 of record JAQXMD010000092.1, read on the forward strand.
AATCCGGGCATAAACGAGCCGATCCCAATGATGAGGAGCAGGCAGGCCGCGATGCAGATCATATCCAACGTGCGCTGTTTTCTCTTTTGCCGTTCCCTTTTGATTTCCGCCGTCCGCTTATGAATCAATCCGGCGCGTTCTTCATTCGTCCGCATAGGTAAATCCCTCCTGTTCCAGGATCGCTTTCAGGCTTTGCTTCCCACGGTAGACCAGCTTTGTGATCTGTCCCTCGCTCTTGTGCATAACCGCTGCCGCAGCGCGGTAGCTCATACCCTCAAAGTAGACCAGATACAAAGCTTCCCGATATTCCGCTTTCAATTTTTCAAGGGCGTCATAGAGCTGGCGGCTGCGCTCTCTGCGGAAAAGCTCCGTGTCAGCCAGCACATCGCTCTGCGGCTCAAAATCCAATTCATCAAAGTGCTGAAAGCGAAGCCTGTGCTTTTTCAAGTGGCGCAAGGCGAGATTTCGCGCCGTTTTATACAGATACGCCTGAAATGCTCCCGCGCCTTTCACGGGCCTCTCTTTCGCAAAAATCCGGGCAAACGCTTCGATCATCAGGTCCTCGGCTTCGTTCATATCTTTGAGATAGCCATTGATGTACAGCGTCAATGGGGTACCGTATTTCTCAACCAGCAGATCGGCGGCTTTTTGCTCTCCGTCAAGATACCGCCGGTACGCGGTCTCGTCTGAAATCATGTTTGCCGCCTCCCTTCGTGTTTTTATGCGGGGATCAGTACGATATCCGATTTCAGATGATCAGAATTTCAATCATTATAATCTATTCCGTGCAAATATGCAATTTTTATGTCTATGCTTCCAACGTTTACAGTAATCAATCCGATCCGGAAAGAGGGGATTTAAGCTGGTCAGGTTTGAATCAAGGACACGCCAGGGCCGATGCCGGCCCTGGCGTGTCCTTGTCATTTATGGTTGAATGGCCGGCCAACGGCATGCAGACCGTCTCACTGCCGCTCCGGTTCTCCCACCGGAGGCAGGCCCATGTTTTTCGAGGCGGTTCGCTTCATAGCTTTGATGGAGCAGACGCAGACCAGAATGGTCAGCACCAGGGCACCCTTGAGTGCGAAGCGCACGGACTGATGGAAAATGTTCTCCACCGACACCATGATCAGCAGCAGGGGCAGCGTCACGCCCACCGCGGTCAGCGCGGTGTCGGAATTCAGCACGCCAATATAAGCGGTATCCACAATATTGTAAACGGCCTTTGCCAGCAGGGCAAGGGTGGCCGGCACCGCCAGTTTGACAATCGCCTTGGAAGGCTTCATCGACCCCAGTACAGACTGGGATTGTGAGACTTTGTCAGCCATATCAATTCTCCTTTACAACGGTTTCTTCCTGCCGCAGGGCATTTTGCCCTCCGGCAAACACCCCGTACAGCAGCTGATCAATCTGCCGGTGACAGGCTTCCTCATGCTCCCGGAGGATCTCCTGCTGGGATTGGGAGCCCCGGCAGGCCGCCTTGAAATGCAAA
>JAQXMD010000093.1 GCA_029012465.1 Oscillospiraceae bacterium
CGGCAAGGTAGCCGTTCAGCTGTACCATGCCGGACGGTATATGCCCCGGAAGGACGTTCCCTGTGACAAGGACGCCCTGTCCCCCTCCGCCACTTTTACCCCCTATACCCGTGAAACCGCTCCGGAAATGAGCCGTCAGCAGATTCTCGACCTGCTGGAGGACTACGCCCAGGGTGCCCGCCGGGCAAAGGAGGCAGGCTTCGACGCGGTGGAGATCAGCGCATCCTCCGGCTATCTGCTGTGTCAGTTTCTCTCTCCCCTCACCAACCTGAGAACCGATGAATATGGGGGCAGCTTTGAAAACCGCTGCCGGTTTCCCCTTCAGGTCATTGGCCGTGTGAAGGAGGTTCTGGGCAATGACATTCCCCTGATTCTCCGTCTGGGCGCTGAGGATTTTGTCCCCGGCTCAAACACTCTGGAGGATTCCATGACCTTTGCCCCTCTGGCCGAAAAGGCCGGTGTTGACATGTTCAACATCACCGGCGGCTGGCATGAAACCAAGGTGCCTCAGCTCACCGGGGACCTGCCCCGGGGTGGCCTGAGCTATCTGGGCAAGGGCATCCGGTCTGTGGTATCCGTTCCCGTGATGATGTGCAACCGGGTTCACCATCCGGACACTGCTGAACTGCTTCTGGCTCTGGAACGTGCGGATCTGGTGGGCCTTGGCCGTCCCCTTGTGGCCGATCCGGAGCTTCCCAACAAGGCAAAGGCCGGAAAGCCCGAGGAGATCCGCCCCTGCATGGCCTGCAATCAGGGCTGTCTTGCAAACACTTTCTTTGACCGGCCCATCACCTGTCTCGTAAACGGCATCTGTGGCCGTGAGCTTCAGTATCCCCTTCTGAAGGCCGAAACGCCCAAGCGCGTTCTGGTTGTGGGTGGCGGCCCCGCAGGCTGTGAGATGGCTCTGAGAGCCGCCCAGCGGGGTCATCAGATCACCCTGATGGAGGCCTCGGACAGGCTGGGTGGTCAGGTTCGCCTGGGAGCCATCCTGCCCGCCCGTCAGGAGTTTGAAACCCTGATCCGGTTTTATGAGGTAAACCTTCCCCGTCGGGGCGTCACCGTCCTCACCGGAAAACGGGCTACCCTGGAGGATTGCAGAGGCTACGATCAGGTCATAGTGGCCACCGGCGGCATTCCCAATGTGACGGAGCTGCCTGTTTCCGAGAATTCCATGGCTGTGTACACCGCCCGTCAGGTTCTAAAGGGCGACGTTGTGCCCGGAAAGCGGGTAGTTGTCATTGGCGGCAGCTATATCGGCTGCTTCACCGCCCAGTATCTGGCCCGTCAGGGAGCCATGGACGGAGACAATCTGTTCTTCTCTCTGACCAACAACTCTGACACCATGGAGCACATCCTTGACCGCCTCAACAACTCCGACCGCTCCGTGACACTGGTGGAGCAGGGAAAGAAGATCGGCCTTGGCTTTGAATCCGGCACCAGCTGGCCGGTGCTCGGCGATTTGAACCGGCTCCATGTGCCCTTCCTGAAAAATACAAGGGTCACAGCCATTACTGACCGGGAGGTTCTGGCGGAGGTTACGGAAAAGGACGGCACGGTCACGGAAAAATCCTTCCCCGCAGACTGTGTGGTGGTGGCATCCGGTGTTCACAGCGGCGCTCCTCTGGCCGGGGAACTGGAGCAAGCAGGCATTCCCTATGTGACCATCGGCAACGCTCACCAGCTGGGCAAGGCCATCGACGCCATCCGTGCAGGCGCAGAGCTGGGACTTACCATCTGAACGATTACGCCCGTGGGCTTCTTCCCACGGGCGTTTTGCATCCAGAGAATGCTTCTTTACAGATGTGTCAAAATGCAGTATAATATTGTCGAAATTTCTTTAAAAATCCGGTTCATGGAGGTGTTTGCATGAAATGTCCCTATTGCGGAGCTGAGCTTGAGGAATACGCATCCTTTTGCAGTTCGTGCGGAAAATACGCGCTTCCTCTTCAGAACGACGGTCAATCCGAACCGGCTCAAGCGCCTGAGCCGGATTCTGAATCTTCCGGAGAACATGTCAGTGAAAAAGCGCCTGCCAAGAAAGCCCAGCGGCTTTACCCTCCACAGGAACCTTCTCCCGAGCCCGTGCCGGCGACTGAAGCACCTGTCCCCGCTCCGGAACCGGAGCAGCCCAGCTCCAAAACCGGCTTCAGGTCTGTGCCTTTCAAATACCGTGTTCTGCTGTTTCTATTACTGGCCGCTTTTATTGGCACCCTCTGCGGGCTGATCTATGTTGTCGGCAATACCGCCAATATGCGTGCACAGCTTCGCCGCGCTCAGTCCGACGAGGCCACCGCCGTAGAAAATGCCGAGGGACTGGAGGCCCAGATCACCGAATTGCAGACCAATCTGGAAGAGGCCCGGACTGATGCAAAGGAAAAGGCAGAGGAGGTCAAAGCCCTCACAGCGCAAATCGCTGATATGGAATCCAGCGTCAATCAAACCACCTACGACAAGGAGTCTGCCCAGCGTCAGCTGGAGGAGGCTCAGACAGAGCTCACTGCCCTGAACACAGAAATCACCGATTTGGAGACCAAGCTTTCAGATGCGGAATCCCAGCTGGAAGCCGCCAACACCGCGCTGTCTGAGGCCCAGGAGGAAAACAAAGCCCTTACGGATGCCAATGCCGCGCTGACTGCCGAGACGGAGTTCTATGATTCCTATGTGGTGTTTGTCATGACTACGGCCACGGACAAATACTACCACAAGTTTGATTGCCCCAACTTCACACAAAAGAGCTTTCTGGCATACAGCACCAAGCTGGCTGAATCCAATGGCTATATCCCCTGCCCCATCTGCGTGGGTGATGCAAACTGATTTTTCGGGCGTACCGCAGGGTACGCCCATATTTCCAATACAGAGGTTTTTCCATTTATGAATATTCAGGCAATTACCCAACAGATGATCGTGCTGTTTATCCTTTTGATCGTAGGCTTTTTTGCCACAAAGAAGGGCTATATGGAGCCGTCGTTCAACAAAAAGCTGTCAGCTCTGGTCATCAACATCTCGACCCCCGCGCTGATTCTCTCCTCCGTCATGGGCGGGGAGCGAATTCTTGGAAATACAGAAGTTTTCATTCTGCTGGGGATTTCCATTGCAACCTATGTAGCTGTGATTCTCCTTTCCATGCTGGTTCCGAAGGCCCTTCGCTGTCAGCCCAGTGACGCCAGTCTGATGCGGTTTATGACCATTTTCTCCAATACCGGCTTTATGGGTTTTCCCGTGGTGGCGGCATTGTTTGGGCAAAGCGCCGTATTCTATGCGTCGATTTTTGGCCTGCCCTTTAATTTTCTCGTGTACTCCTACGGCATCAAGCTGGTCAGCGGCGGCAAAACCGGCGGCTTCGACCGGAAAACGCTGACCTCCCCATGCGTGGTGTGTTCGGTGCTCGCCATCATTCTCTATCTTCTGAACATTCCCTTCCCGGAGCTGATTACCCTTCCGCTGGGGTATCTGGCAGACCTGACCGTTCCCGCCGCCATGCTTCTGATCGGCGCCAGCCTTGCCGCCGTGCCCCTCCGTTCCATTTTTACGGAATGGCGGCTGTATGTCCTGTCCGTCATCAAGCTGTTTTTGCTGCCGGTGATGGTCTTTCTGGTACTGCGTCTGCTTCCCATTCACGAGATGATGCTGAAGGTCACAGTGGTCATGTGGGCGCTGCCGGTTGCCACCAACGCCACGCTGCTCGCCACCCAATACGGCGGTGATGAAGCCATGGCCTCTAAGGGTGTGCTGCTGACCACCCTTTTGTCCATGGCTACCATTCCCATTCTGATGATGCTTCTTTTCACCTGACCAATCTATGAACTTCGGGGAGGACGCTCTTATGCTCGAACAAATCAGCAAATACCGCAGTCCCATTATGGGCGGCTGCATACTCTGTGTGCTGCTTTATCACACCGGCGTAACCTTCGGCATCGGCCCCATGGATTACTTCATTCAGACCATATACGGCTGCATTGATATATTCCTGTTTCTGTCCGGCTTTGGGATCTACCGCTCTCTGACCCGGAATCCTGACAGTCTCTCCTTCTACAGCCGGAGAGCATCCAAAATATATCCGGCCTATATTCCGCTGCTGGTGATCTGGCTTGCGGCAAACTTCCGGGATGTGGGACTCACAGAGCTGCCCGGCTTCGTATTTGGCAATCTCACGGGCCTCAGCTTCTGGCTCCAGAAGAATCCCTACTTCAACTGGTACATTCTGAGCCTGCCGGCCTTTTATCTGGCCTCTCCCCTGCTCGTCCGGATCATCCGCCGGGAAAAGAAGCATGAAATCGCCCTGCTGCTGATTTTGCCGTTTCTCGCCTGCACCTGCTGCTTCGGTATCTCCCGGCTGCTGTTGTTCTTCTCCAGAATTCCCAGCTTCGTTCTGGGTATGCTGTTCGGAAAGGCCCATTTGGAAAACAGAGAACCGGAAAAGCGAACAAAGATCGTTATGATCCTCACAGGCATCGTGTTTTACGGAATTCAATATCTGTTGGTGCATCGATTCAATGAGGATACCATGTGGCACTACGGTCTGTGGTTTTACTGGCATGTGTTTATGCTGCCAGCCCTGTTCCTGCTCTACTGCACCATGATCCGTGTGGCAGAAAAGCTTCCTGTACTGAAGCAGCTTGTAAAACTCCTGTCCCTGATCGGTACCAGCACACTGGAAATCTATGTGATTCACATTGTCCTTTTCGATTTTGTACCCGACGGCACCAGACGGTCTCTGTGGCTTCTGATTTCCGCCTGCATGGTGGTGCTTGGAATTCTGTACCACAGGCTTATTGGCCTGATTTCGCGCAAATGGCGCCGTCCCAGCCCCCAGTCTTGAATATACAGCAGCACCCCGGAAGCAATTTCTCAACGCTTTCGGGGTGCCGTCTGTTCATTTTTTTCAACCATATGAATGTTCAGATTCGTATAGGTCATGGCAATGCCATTTTGATCAAAGCTTCGCTTTACAGACTCCATGAGGTCAAAATAGGCCGTCCAGTAATCATCGGTTCTGCACCAGGCACGGACCGTATACTCAATGGCGCTGTCCTTATAGCCGCTGACACGGGCAAAAATCTCTTCGGAATCGGCCAGGGTGGGTACAGCCTTCACAGCCTCCACCAGCGCGGATTTTACAGCGTCCACGCCGCAGTCATAGCTGGCGTTGATGGACAAATCCACCCGGCGTTTCCCCTCCGCCGTGTAGTTGGTCACATTGGAGGAGGTCACGGTGCTGTTGGGAATATAGACGATCCGGCGGTCATAGGTGGCAAGCTTTGTGTAGGTCATGCTGATTTCTTCCACAAAGCCCTCATCGCCGCCGATCACCACATAGTCCCCCACCCGAAGGGGTTTGGTCACAAGGATGACAATGCCTCCAGCCAGGTTGCTGAGCGCCCCCTGAATGGCAAGGGACAGAGCAAGGCCGGCCACACTTAATACAGCAATCAGGCTGGTAACGTCAATATGCAGGCTCCCCGCAAGGATCATGACCGCCACAAACCACAAAACGATCCGGACGGAGGTTTTCAGAAAGCCATGGAGGCTCTTGTCCACCTTGGACTTCTCCAGGAGTCTGCTGAACATTCCCAGAAGCAGCTTCACAAGGATGACCAGAACAACCGCCAGCAGCACAAGCTTGAGAATCGAAGACAGAGACAGCCCCTTGAGGGTATTCAGAAAGGAGCTTACCTCCTCCGAATTCACCTCCAGAGCGGCAGTTAAATACACAGGCTTCACAGCGTACCTCCTATTCCATTACTTCTGAAACTGAAGGCTGATATCCAGCGCTTCCACAGAGTGGGTCAATGCGCCCACGGAAATCAGATCCACGCCCGTCCGGGCAACCTCACCCACATCCCGTGTGCCCATGTTACCAGATGCCTCCACCTTGGCCCGGCCGCCAATCAGCTCTACCGCTTTTTTCATGTCCTCGCAGGACATGTTGTCCAGCATAATAATATCGGCACCGGCATCCAGAGCCTGCCGAATCTCATCGAAATTGGTGGTCTCCACCTCGATCTTCAGGGTATGTGGCACGATCTTTCTGGCGTTTGCCACTGCATTCGCAATGCCTCCAGCGGCAACAATGTGGTTGTCCTTAATGAGCACACCGTCCGCCAGATTGAACCGGTGGTTGGTGCCGCCGCCCATGCGGACCGCGTACTTTTCGAGAACACGCATGCCGGGGGTGGTCTTTCTGGTGTCCACAATCACAGCCTTAGTGCCCTCCACCTTTTTTGCAAGTCCATGGGTTTTGGTGGCAACACCGCTGAGATGCTGCATCAGGTTCAGGGCCACACGCTCACCGGAGAGAATGCTCCGGGAAGGACCGGTGACGGTAGCCACCACATCCCCCACCTGTACCTCGGTTCCCTCCGGCACGAGGGCTGTAAACGCCACACTGGGGTCCAACAGGGCGAACACCCGCTTGCCGATGTCCAGCCCGCAAACCACACCGGCCTGCTTGCAGCGGAATACAGCGGTAGAAGTTTCATGCTCAGGCACACAGCACAGAGTCGTAATATCGCCGGTGCCGATATCCTCCTTCAGTGCATCCAGAAGATATGTATCAAGTCCAATGTAATTCACAGTTTTTCTCCCTTCTCATCCACAATATAGTGGGCGCCAATGCTGTGCTCTCTCTTGAGGGCAGCCTCAATGATCTGCTGGGCAACCATGGTCAGGTTGAGCATCTCCAGATAGAACCGGTCCTCCAGATAGTTTTCCTCCAGCTCGGAGAGGATATGCTGAACCTCCTCCCGGGCCTTCAGGAGGCCAGCCTTTGTACGGACGATATAGACATTTTCATTCATCACATGTCTCAGATGCTGCTTGAGGCCATCGTAATCATAGCCGAGAATCTTTGTGGGAATCTCCACCGCGTCAGCAGGAAGGGCCACATCCTCGCCGGGAATTCTATCCTGGGCATTGATGTGCTCTGCAGCTCTGCGGCCGAAAACCAAACACTCCAGCATGGAGTTGGAGGCCAGTCGGTTGCCTCCGTGCACGCCGGTACGGGCTGCTTCACCGCAGGCGTACAGGCCGGGCACATTGGTCATGCCATGAAGGTCCGTCTTGATACCGCCCATCATGTAGTGCTGAATGGGGCGAACGGGAATATAGCTCTCGGAAATGTCGATGCCCCTCCGGAGGCACTCCCCAAAGATGGTGGGGAACCGCTTTTGCAGGTACTCCCGGTCCCGGTGGGTGATGTCGATATACACGCATTTCTCGCCGCTCTTTGCCAGCTCATCGAGAATGCCACGGGCAACAATGTCTCTGGGCGCCAGTTCTCCAAGCTCATGCTTGCCGGTCATAAACCGCTCACCCTTCTTGTTGATGAGCTTTCCGCCGTCACCACGAACTGCCTCGGAAATCAGGAACGCCCGGCTTTCTCTGCTCTCGGAATAGAGACCGGTGGGATGGAACTGAATGAATTCCATGTCCTGCAGCTTTGCGCCGCAGCGAATGGCCGCGCCAAGACCGTCGCCGGTGGCAACGGTGGGGTTGGTGGAATACTCATAGAGCTGACCAATGCCTCCGGTGGCGATGACAATGTTGGAGGTGGTGACAAGACTATACTCATCGTCATTGATGAGTGCACCGCAGACGGCTCCATTTTCATCCAGCAGCACATCCACAAGACAGGTATGCTCCTGGAGGGTGATGTTCTCACGGAGCTTCGCAATATGGGCAAGGGTTTTCACTGTCTCACGGCCCGTTGCATCGCCGCCTGCATGAACGATGCGGTTCATGTGATGTCCGCCCTCACGGCCAACGCTGAGATCACCATAGGCATTGAGATCAAAGGGCACATGAAGCTCCTGCAGCGTCTTGATGTCAGAGGGGCCTTCCTCACAGAGCACCTCCACAGCCTCTTCGTCGCAGAGACCGGCGCCGGCAGTGAGGGTATCCTCCACATGGTAAACAGCCTGATCCTCCGGCATAATGGCAGCAGCAATGCCGCCCTGCGCCAGATAGGAGTTGCTGACGTCAATGCTCTCCTTGCTGAGCACCAGAACAGATTTTTCCGGCGCAATATGCAAAGCCGTATACAGGCCGGCAATTCCCGCGCCCACGATCAGCACATCGGCTTTC
>JAQXMD010000094.1 GCA_029012465.1 Oscillospiraceae bacterium
GTGGCCAGAATCATCATGCACAGATAGATGCGGAAGCTCTTCACGGCGAATTCCGTATAATACACGCTCTCATTGGCAGCACCGAAAATGCCGATCAGCCCCTTGGGGAACACCTCCACGATCACCAGCGCCACTGCGCCCTTCATGCCCATATGCAGGAGGTAGATGAAAATGGGGTCCATGAAGCCCAGATACAGGGCTGAGAGAACAAGGCTGCTGAGAATGCACAGCAGCACGGCGCTGCCTGTACTTCTGTGGGCATCCGCATGTCTGCCTGAACCAAGGCAGATGCTCACAAAGGCACAGCAGCCGTCCCCGATCATCACCGCAATGGCCAGAGCCACAATGGTCAGGGGGAAGACCACCGTATTGGCAGCATTGCCGTAGGAGCCAAGATAGGTGGCGTTTGCAATGAAAATCTCATCCACAATGTTGTAAAGGGCTGCCACCAGCAGGGAGATCACGCAGGGAACCGCATACTTCCCCATGAGGGTTCCAATGGGCGTGGTCTCCAGGAATGTGTTTGCTTTCTGTTCCATAATTACCTCCTGAACACAAAAAAATCGTGCATGTCCCTTTGAAGCTGGATTTACGCCAAAAGAGCCACACACTTACACCGATATGCAAAAAACGGGCGGCAGTAACTGGATTTACGCAATTACTGCCACTCGTTCCTGTCTATTTTACATCATTTCCCGAAGAAAAGTCAAGACAAACGTCAGTTCTCTTCTGCTTTGCCCAACTCCTCTGCGATCAGCTCCGGGATGTTCCCTTTGTCACAGCCAATGGCGTAGGCCAGCTCCGAGTAGAGGAAGTCCTCTGCCATGCGGAAATAGCTTTCGTCCATGACGTTTCGGCATTTGCCCCGGGTGTTCCGGGCCTCTCCCCGGAGATAGAGGGCCTTGATGACGGCAATGAGCTTTTTCGGGTCGTTGCTCTTCAGGGCTGTCCGGTAGCACTGCTCCCGCTGCTTTTCGTTTTCCACTGCCGTCTGGGGAATTTCAGGGATGGAACGAATTAGCTCCCATGCTTCCGGGGCGGTGAGAACCCTCCGAATGGAGCTGCCGGCACGATCCACCGGGATCAGCAGCCGGGATTTTTCGTCCGTGGGGATCAGGGTATAGTAAAGGGTATTGGACGTCTCGTCCAATGGGGCGATGTTTTCAATTCGGCAAAGTCCGGTGTTTGCCTTCACCACCCAGTCACCTGTCTGGAACATAAGGACACCTCGCTGATAATTGGGTTCAGTTTCTTTCCTTATTTTATCATGTTCGCCGGAAAAGCGGCAAATGGCTGTTTTCACCAAAAATAAGGGGAGGATTCTGCGCAAAAAGTCCATTTGAACCCGGGAAGGCGCTCTGGTATACTGGATGTATTCCATAGAAAGAGAGGCACATCGTATGGATATATTGGAAGCAATTATGACGCGCAGAAGCGTCCGAACCTATCTGGACAAGGAAATTCCCGACGACGTGGTGAAAACGATCCTTCATGCGGGCATGGCCGGACCCAGCTGCACAAACGCCCGGGACTGGAGCTTTCTTGTGACCCGTGATCCTGAAATTTTAAGCAAAATGGCCGATGGCAACGGAGGCCCCGCGGCCCCCCTTCGTCGGGCAAGGTTGGGAATCATGGTTTTGGGTGATCTGGAGCGGGCGTTCAAACCGGCGCCGGACTACTGGATCATTGACGGCGCCATTGCGGCACAGAATATGATCCTTGCGGCCCATGGGCTGGGCGTGGGTTCTGTCTGGCTGGGCACCTATCCCCAGATGGAGCGTGTGAACAGACAGCGGGAACTGTTCGGGCTGCCGGAAACGGTGATCCCCCATTCCATCATCGCCTTTGGCTACCCCGATGTGGAGGGGGAGAACAGCCCCCGGTCGATGCCTCAGGGTATGGAACGTCCCGAGGGAGCGGCACCTAACATGCCGCCTCCGCCCAGAGAACCCATGAAGAAGGGCGAATATGAGGAAAGCCGGATTCATCTGGATCGCTGGTGAGAAAAAACATCACCTTCCCGGTGCCGGAGGAACCTTGACAGACCCAACTGCATATGATACAATACGCCAAACACTTTGCACTGCGTCATACAGTACAAACTGAGCAGACCGTGAGTTTCTCATGGAGTCGGGTCACAAGGTGACAGTGGAGCTTATTTCATCCACGGGACAGTAGCTATTGATTACCTGTCCCGTGGGTGTTTTTTCGTTTCCACAGGTTGGGGAGCCGCAAAGACAATCTTTGATTCCGGAGGGACTATTTATGGACAGAGAATTTACACAGACAGCAAACCGGGTTTCCGCGGTTTCCATCGCCGCCAACGTATTTCTGAGCATCTTTAAGCTCATGGCAGGTATCGTGGCCCACTCCAGCGCCATGGTCAGCGACGCGGTACATTCGGCATCGGATGTATTCAGCACCATTGTGGTGATTATCGGTATCCGGCTGGCCTCCAAGGGGGCGGATAAGGAGCACCCCTATGGTCATGAACGGCTGGAATGCGTGGCGGCCATTATCCTTGCCATGGTGCTCTTTGTGACGGGGCTGGGCATCGGCATTTCCGCTTTGGGGAAGATTCTGGACGGAAGCTGGCGAACCGTTCAGGTGCCGGGCGGGCTGGCTCTGGCTGCGGCGGTGATTTCCATTGCCGTGAAGGAGGCCATGTTCTGGTACACCAGGTATTATGCAAAAAAGATCGATTCCGGGGCCCTGATGGCCGATGCCTGGCATCACCGTTCCGACGCCCTGTCCTCGGTGGGTGCCTTGGTGGGCATCGGATTCTCTATGGTGGGCTATCCCATTATGGATTCCATCGCCAGCCTTGTGATCTTCTGCTTTATCACCAAGGCCGCCATTGACATTTTCGCGGATGCGGTCCGGAAGATGGTGGATCACTCCTGTGATGAAGAGACGGAACAGAAGATTCGGGAGGTGGTGCTGGAGAGTCAGGACGTACTGGGCATCGACCTGTTCCAGACCCGGATTTTCGGCAGCAAAATCTATGTGGATCTGGAGATCGCCGTGGACGGAAGCCGCACTCTGTGGGACGCACATAACATTGCGGAGCAGGTACATGACCACATTGAGACGGAATTCCCCAAGATCAAGCACATTATGGTACATGTGAATCCCGCCCGGGAAGAAAATTGACAATACATCCGGAACGTGCTATAATTCCTTCATAAGCAAGGACGCTTATCTGTACAGAGCTCGAACTGTGCGGATAAGCGTCCTGTTCTTTTTGAAAAGAGGTATTGTATGATAGAGCTTCACGAGGAATGCGGTGTATTTGGTATCTGGTCTCCCGTCACCGGAGACATGGCGGGCGCCGCATATTATGCCCTGTACGCCCTTCAGCACAGGGGACAGGAGAGCTGCGGCATTGTGGTAAATGACGACGGCGTGTTTTCCGTTCACAGAGATCTGGGAACGGTCAATGACGTATTCACCCAGGAGGTTATGGAGCGGTTCCCGGCGGGCAATATGGCGGTGGGCCATGTGCGCTACGGCACCACCGGGGGCAACAATCAGGCCAACTGCCAGCCCATTGTGGTCAATCATATGAAGGGCAAGCTGGCTCTGGCCCACAACGGCAATCTCAGCAACGCCTATGAGCTTCGGAACCAGCTGGAAATGAACGGGGCCATTTTCCACGGCACCAGCGACTCGGAGATCATTGCCTATATCATCACCCAGCAGCGGCTGAAAACCCCCTCCATTGAGGAGGCCGTCAGCCGGGCCATGGATTATCTGGAGGGCGCCTACTCCATGGTGGTCATGTCATCGGCGAAGATGATAGCCGCCAGAGACCCCCGGGGCTTCCATCCTCTCTGCTACGGGAAAACCCCCGAGGGCGGCTATGTGATCGCCTCGGAGAGCTGTGCCCTGAGCGCCGTTGGGGCGAAGTTTGAGCGGGACATTTTGCCGGGAGAGATTCTGATTATTGACGGAAACGGCATTCATGTGGACCGCTCCCACTGCGGCATCCGGCCCCGAAGCGCCTGTATCTTTGAATATATCTACTTTGCCCGGCCGGATTCCGTCATTGACGGGGTGTCCGTCCACATGGCGAGAAAGTGTGCGGGCAAGCTGCTGGCCCGGCGGCATCCGGTGGAGGCGGATATTGTCATCGGCGTGCCGGATTCCGGTCTGGATGCAGCCGTTGGCTACGCCGAGGAATCGGGAATTCCCTTCGGGCTGGGCTTCAACAAGAACAAATATATCGGACGGACCTTTATTTCCCCGGGACAGGGCCAGCGAACCAATCAGGTGAAAATCAAGCTCAGTCCAATCTGCGATGAGGTTCGGGGCAAGCGCGTGGTGCTCATTGACGACTCCATCGTTCGGGGCACCACCAGCGGACAGATCGTGAATCTCCTGCGGGAGGCGGGTGCCAAGGAAATTCACATGCGCATTTCCTCGCCGCCCTTCACGAATCCCTGCTATTACGGTACGGACGTGGATTCCAAGGAGAATCTGATTGCCTGCCACCACAGCGTTCCGGAGATCGCGGAGATCATCGGGGCGGATTCTCTGGGCTATCTGGACATTACGGATCTGACCGAGATGATCGGCACGGACAGGTACTGCCACGCCTGCTTCACCGGCCAGTATCCCACAGCCGTTCCCACCAACACTGCCAAGGACCGGTTTGAGGGGAAGCTGTCCCAGCGACCACCCAAGAAAAAGAAACAGTAACATCCAGAGGCTGTCTCACGAAAGTAATACTGCACAAAAAGAAAAACTGTCATTCCGAGCCAGTGCGCACACTGGCGTGGGAATCCCCCGGATTTTCAGAGAGTTTCTCGTCTATTCGGGAGATTGCCACACCAGTGACATCGGTCACTGGTTCGCAATGACAGCGTTTTTGTTTATTTTGCGATTTATGAGACAGCCCCTTTTTTCTGCCGTAGCCGTATAAAACCAGGTCTTTCAGGGAATCCTGCCGGTGACTGCAATGCTGCCATGTTTCTGGCTTTGGGTTCATTGACATGGGTGGAGGAACGCTCTATAATAATGCATAATGAACAAAGCTG
>JAQXMD010000095.1 GCA_029012465.1 Oscillospiraceae bacterium
GCAATGCCGCCCTGCGCCAGATAGGAGTTGCTGACGTCAATGCTCTCCTTGCTGAGCACCAGAACAGATTTTTCCGGCGCAATATGCAAAGCCGTATACAGGCCGGCAATTCCCGCGCCCACGATCAGCACATCGGCTTTCTTATGGTCTTTAATCTTGATGTTTTTATCAAATGCATAGCGCATCGCAATCGTCCCCTTTCGGACTTTGGACTTTACCGGGCTCTGCCCCGCAGGAGGAATCCCACAAAGAAATACACTGCCAGCAGCAGAGACACAGCAGCTCCGGTGGAGCAGCCCCAGTAATAGGAGGCCATCAGGCCAAGAATTCCACAGATCAATGCGCCGAGTATGGAAAACAGATGATACTGACGCAGATTATTGGCAAAGTTTCGTGCAGCCGCACCGGGCAGCACCAGAAGCGAGTTGATGACCAGCAAGCCCACCCAGCTGAGGGCTACCGTCACCACCACCGCAATCACCACGGTAAACAGGCTCTGAATCCGTTCCACCCGAACGCCCCGGCTGGAGGCCAGATTGGGATGGATCACAGACAGGAAGAGCCGGTTGGACGCAACACACCACAGCACCGCCACGATTGCCAGCACAATGGCCAGGAACCCGATCTGCATGGGTGTCACAGACAGAATGTCACCGATCAGATAGCTGTTGAACTTCGTAAAGCTCCCTCCGCCCCAGGTGGCAATGAGGATGCCAAGGGCCACAGCCGTGGAGGAGAACACGCCGATGATCGTATCGCCGGAGAGTCTGGACCGGGAACGCACATAGGTAAACAGCAACGCAAAGCCCACACTGAGCAGCACCGCAGCGCCCATGGGAAAGGCCAGTCCGCAAATGGAACCAATGGCAATTCCCGTAAAGGCAGAGTGTCCAAGGGCATCCGAGAAGAAGCTCATCTGACCTGTAACCACATGGGTGGACAGAAGCCCCAGCAGCGGACAAAGCACCAGAATGCCCAGCAGGGCGTTTTTCATAAAGAGCATAGTCCCCGGCTCCGCCCACTCAAAGGGCAGCAGGTCCACAAGCATGTACCAAACGTCCATCATGTCTCCTGGCCACCTCCCATCTGGAATGCAGCCCGGAACTCTTTGGAGGCAAGGACCTCCTCAGGGGTACCCTGGGTCAGCACCGTTTCCTTCAGCAATACCGCACGATCCACAAACCTGCTGAGCATGGAGAAATCATGCGTAACCATCAGAATAGACAGGTCAAAGTTTCTGCGGATTTCATCCAGCATGGTCATCAGGGTCTGCATACCCTCCACATCCACACCGGACATAGGTTCGTCCAGAATCAGAATGTCGGGCACCGGCTCCAAAGCCAGCGCCAGCAGCACACGCTGAAGCTCTCCTCCGGAGAGGGCACCAACCTTTTTATCAATCAGCCCTTCTCCATGGACATTCCGAAGGCAGGAGAGCACTGTTTCCCGCTGGCTCTTTCCCACCCGGAAGCATACGGGAGCTTTCTGAGTACAAAGGGAAAACAAATCCAGAACACTGATAGGGTCGCCGGGATCAAAGTTGGGGCTTTGGGGCACATAGCCGATGCGGAATTTGCGGCTTCTGCCCCCTGCTGGCTGGAAGGAAATCGCTCCGGAATGCTCCATCTGTCCCAGAATGGACTTAATCATGGTGGATTTCCCCGCGCCGTTGGGTCCGATCAGGGCCACAATCTCCCCACAGTGGAGATGCAGGGAAACGTCGTGGAGAATTTCACTTCCGTCAATCTTTACCCCAAGGTTTTCAATTTTCAGACAGCAATGACCGTCACAGCCCTTGCCGGGATGCTTCATCATTCCCATGTCAGATACCTCAAAAGCATATCAATATTGTACTGCATCACATACCCATAGGGACTGCTCTCATCGCCCATGCCCTCAGCACCCATAAACATATTCAGCGTTCCAAGACCGCAGGGAGCCTCTGAGGCCACCGTTCCCGCGCTGATATGGGCCGTCTCGTTGGCAAAGGTCTCTTCAAAGATGGCAGGGACATTGTTCTCCCGCACCAGCTCACAGATCTCATTGATTTCTTTGGCAGAGGGAGCGGCGCCATCCTCCACCTCAATGGCGGCCAGCAGATTCAGGTCGAAGGCCTCGGCAAAGTACTGGAAGCCATCATGGAAGGTGATAAGGTCTCTGGTGGGAAGGGACGCAAGCTGAAGCTTTGCATTTGCCTTGAAGGCCAGAAGGCTGTCTATGCACCGATCTGCGTTCTCCCGGAACAGGGCCTCATGCTGGGGATAGGCAGCAATCAGCGCAGACGCAGTGTTTTCACACTGAACCGCATACCGTTCCGGGTCCAGCCAGATGTGGGGGTCCGGTTCTCCCGGCTCTTCCCCGGGCAAAAAATCGATTCCAACGGAGCTGTCTACAATCCGATCCTCCGGAACGGACCTCAGGGCAGATTCCATAAAATGCTCCAAATCCCCGCCGTTCATGACCACCAGATCAGCCTTTTCCAGCTTCTTCATCTGGGTGGTGGTGAGGCTGTAGTCGTGCAGACAGGAAACCTGCTCCGTAATCATCAGGTCTACAGTCAGTTCAGAGCTGTCCAGTCCTTCCGTGATCTGCTGGCAGAGAAAATACACCGGATTGGTGGTAGCCAGAACCATACTCCCGGGATAGTCCACCGCCGGAGCAGCG
>JAQXMD010000096.1 GCA_029012465.1 Oscillospiraceae bacterium
TTTCTTCTTTGCCATCGATGTAGGCAACCATGTTGCTTCCGCCAATGAAGCCGGAGGCCATAGCCCAGGTCAGCTCAGACACCGGGGCCAGCTTGCCCTTCCGGTGCATGGCGGAGGTGCAGTCGCCGCCGGCATACAGGCCGGGGATGATGCTGCCGTCGTTCCGCAGTACCTGGCACTTGGGATTTACAGTGACGCCGCCCATGGCTGCTTCACTGAACCGCTGGCCGTAGACCGCATAGTAGGGCCCCTTATCCAGGGGAATGGGGATCAGGAATCTGGGATCCTTGCCGAAGTCCTCGTCCACGCCCTTCTCGCAGAAGCCATTGTACTTCTTGATCTCGTCCAGGAAGGCCGCCGGGTCCGCACCCATCAGCACAGCCAGCTCCTCCAGGGTGTCGGCCTTCTTGACGGGGGTATCCAGCTTGGACTCCTCCTCAAGATCCTCCTCCCAGGTGGCGTAGAAGTGGGCCTTGTTGGCTACGGCGGGGTTCTTCACATATCGTTCGGCGCAGGCCTTGATCTGATCGTAGGGGAAGATGGCGTAGGAGATCTCCTTGGGCTGGTCAGAAATCAGCTGGGACATTCCGTTCATGATGCCCTTGGTCTCGTCCACCCAGCGGCGGCCATTCAGATTCACCTGAATGAACTCCGGCTCCAGGGCAAAGTCCGCAATGGAGTTGTTGAAGGGATGATGCTTGGGGCCGAACATCGACACCGTCATGCGGGCGGGATTGGGTTCTACGCCCAGCTCCTGAAGCATGGTAATACCATCACCGGTGTCGCCAGGGACAGAGAAGCGATGAATGGGTGTCTCACCACCAAAGAAATCAAAGTCTGCATACTTCCGCAGCAGATCGTCATTCCGACCGAAGCCGCCGCAGCAAAGCATCACAGTCTTGCAGCGAATATGTACCTCTCCACCGGGATCCCGGGCGATAACGCCGCAGATCTTGCCATCCTCGTCCAACTGCAAGTGCTCTGCGGCAGTGGAGGTCAATATCTTCACCGGCAGGTTCTTGTTTTCGATGGCGTCCAGCATGGTGCGCTTTACATGGGTGCCGCCCCAGCCGGGGCCTATGGCGTCGTCCCGGCAGAGCAGGTTCTCAAACTGCCGGTCAGGCATCTCCAGAATGCCATCACCAAACATAGGCCCATGGAAATCCGTGTCGCTGGCCTTTTTCAGCTTGTAGGTCTTGGTAATGTCGCAGTGGTCGCAGAGCCAGTCAAAGAAATCGCAGGCACCGTAGACCGCAGAACGGATCAGCTCCTTCTCGATCTCGCCGTCTCCCCGCTCATAGAAGGATTCCACAGCGCCCTCCCGGGCATCCGAGATGCCCAGTTTCTCATGCCATTTGGAATAGGCCACCATGTAGCCGTGGGCAAAATCCGTATTGCCGCCCAGCTTGGAGCTTTTCTCCAGCATAATGACCTTTTTCCCGGCCTCCGCCGCGCGAACGGCGGGCACAAAGCCGGAACCGGAGCCAACCACCACCACATCGCAGTCAAGGGTGATGGGGTCGTGGGTCTGGGCTACCACGGGGGTTCTGGGCTCCTCATGACATGCGCCGGTGTGACAGACCTTGGCGCAGAGGCCGCACTGGACGCACTTTTCCTGATCGATCTGATACTTTGTTCCCACAAAGTCGATGGCCTGCATGGGACAGTCGTTGGCGCAGTTATGGCAGCAGGCGCAGATCTGTCTGTCAATTACAAACATTGCATCAATTCCTTTCTGTGGCAGAGGGTTCCGAAAGGAAACCTCTAGTTTTACGAGTATATCATACCACGATTTCGACGAATTGCGATATGCCAAATGGGCATGAAGCTATAACTTGAGGTAATTGTGGTCAGGTTTTTTCGGGTATAGGCTGTCCTGAAAACCTCAATGACATCTTCCGGACCGCAGCTGATACACTTTCCCTGATCGATACGGGTCTGCTCACCATCGTAGTAGGGAGCGCCCACAGGACAGGCACGGTAGCAGTAGGAGCAGCTGCAGCAATCGTTGTTGATGACTAGCTTTATAATATTCAGCCTCCTTTACAATTCTATGGTATTACAGCAGGTTTTTTACACCAATGCCGATTGGAAATGGGGTCTATTACCTCGGTGTAATACCATGTGTAAACGGTCGAGATTGGGCAAAAAAACGGACTCCCCCAAGGGAGTCCGAAGAAAAAACGCTCTGTTATTCCTCACCGTTCCAGCAGTAGGTGCAGAGCTTTTCGGGGTCAATGCCCACAGAAGCCAGCATGTCGTCCAGTCGGTGATAGCGGAGAGAGGTGAATTTCAGCTTTTTGCAGATGCCGTCCACCATGGCCTGATACTTCTCGGAGTCGGGATCGGAGTACTCCTTCAGCAGCTCGGGCGTGACCTCGGTGCCCTCCAGCTCCTCAATTACCCGGCGGCTGATAAGCTCCATCTCGGAGGAGGACCGGGAGAAATTCAGATACTTGCAGCCGAACAGCAGGGGCGGGCAGGCGGGACGGATGTGAACCTCCTTGGCGCCTGCGTCAAACAGATACTCGGTGGTCTCCCGGAGCTGGGTGCCCCGGACGATGGAGTCGTCGATCAGCAGCAGGGACTTGTCCCGAATCAGCTCTTCCACAGCCAGCAGCTTCATATGGGCGATCATGTCCCGCTTGGTCTGAATGGTGGGCATGAAGGAACGGGGCCATGTGGGGGTGTATTTGATAAAGGGTCTGGAGAAGGGGATTCCCGCCTCATTGGCATAGCCCACCGCATGGGCAATACCGGAATCGGGAACACCGGCCACCACATCCACGTTGATCTTTTCGCCTTCCTTGTCCCGGCGGGCAAGATACCGGCCGCATTCATAGCGCATGCTTTCCACATTGACGCCCTCGTAGGTAGCGGCGGGATAGCCATAGTAAATCCACAGGAAGGTACACATCTTCATCTTCTTGCCGGGATCCACCAGCGTCTTTGCACCGTCCGCGTCAAAGACAACGATCTCGCCAGGACCAAGCTCCCGGTCGGTGGTGTAGCCCAGATTCTGATAGGCAAAGCTCTCGAAGGAGGCACAGTAGGCATCCTCCTTTTTGCCCAGAACAATGGGGGTCCGGCCCAGCTTGTCCCGGGCGGCATAAATCCCCTTGGGCGTCAAAAGCAGCAGGGAAAGAGAGCCGTCCACCACGTCCAAGGCGTACTGAATGCCTTCAATCAGATTTTCCTTCTGGTTGATGATGGCAGCTACCAGCTCCGTGGGGTTGATTTCACCGTTGCTCATCTCAAAGAAGTGGGCGTTGCCCTTGAGAATGGTCTCCACAATTTCGTCAGCGTTGTTGATCTTGCTGACGGTGGTGATGGCAAAGCTGCCGTGGTGAGAACGAACGTGAATGGGCTGTGCCTCAAAATCGGAGATGCAGCCGATACCCATGGTGCCCACCAGATCTCCAAGCTCCTTGTCGAACTTTGTGCGGAAAGCGGTGCCCTCAATGCTGTGAATCGCCTTGCGAAAGCCCTTGTTCCCGTAAACGGCCATGCCTGCCCGGCGTGTGCCCAGATGGGAATGATAGTCTACACCAAAGAACAGATCAAAGGTACAGCTGTCCTTTGATGCTACGCCAAAATAGCCACCCATAAGAAATCCTCCAAGTAGTGATCCTGAATTTGTCCATAATTTGCCCCAATGGGACAACGAATATAGTGTATCATATTTTTTCTCTGTGAAAAAGCAGTATTTTTCATAAACTTTGCAAAAATCTGCCGCCGGGATTTAGGCATGGGGGAAAAACCCCGGAATTTGACCGCAGACTTGCAGGAAAGCCGTGAAAAAGCAGAAAGACGCGGATTGGCGTAGACTTCAACATATGAAGATGATATAATAGCCGTGGAAGTCGCTGCTTCCGGAACACCATCGAAAGGAAACCAAACACAATGAAAAGACGGCTCAGTATCTTTATCTACGCCATTCTGGCAGGCATCTGCATCGGTCTGGGGGGCGTGGTGTTTCTTCGGCTGAAGGACACATTTCCCGGCAGCAATGTGGTGGGGGCTCTGCTGTTCACGGTGGGGCTGTTTACCATCTGCACCAGAGGTTATCAGCTTTTCACCGGAAAGGCTTGCTACATCTTTGACAACAAGCCCGGGTATCTGCTGGATTTAGCGGTGATCTGGGTGGGCAATCTGGTGGGAACATTTGGCTTTGCCTGCCTGCTGCGGGCTACCTCTCTGTGCGGCCCCGACAGCGGCATTCAGCTGACGGCTGCGGCCATGGTGGAGAGCAAAATGGCAGGGGGATATCTCAATCTGTTCCTGCTGGCCATCGCCTGCAATATCCTGATCTTCATCGCGGTGAATGGCTTTGCAAACAATCCCCATGAGCTTGGAAAGTATCTGAGCCTGTTCCTGGGCGTGTCGGTATTCATTCTGGCGGGCACGGAGCACAGCATTGCGGATATGTTCTACTGGGCCGTATCCGGGATTCCGGCGGCCCAGCCGGGGAAGAGCCTCCTGTGCCTGATCGTCATTTCCCTTGGCAATGTGGTGGGCGGCGTGATTTTTCCGCTGGCGGAGCGGGCGTACAAAAAGCTCACAGATGCATAATAAACCGGGGCAGGAACTCTCCTGCCCCGGCTCTGTTTTGTTCAGATGTCGACCATAAAAATGCCAATGATAACTGCCAGCACAAAGGCGATGAGAATGCCCACCACAATGCTGACAACGTCCACCCACTTTTTGTCGGGGTTGCTCTTTTTCAGCAGAGCCCGGAGACCAAAGCCTGCTGCAAGGCCAATCAGGGTTTCGATGATACCAAAAAGTCGGTAGGCAATGACGAACAGAACAACGGTAATGATGCTGGTGACAGTATTCCCTTTTTTCTTCTTGGGCGTTTCAGGGGTGAAGTTGTTGTTTTCTTCCATGTTTCTCATTCTCCTTTTTCGACCCGGTTCCTCGTTTCCGGGCAGATTCTGACAACATTTTAATGCAATTGAGTAAAAATGTCAACCGCTATGCTGTAGCCACTTCCGCAGCCTCAGGCCGATGCAATATAGCCCATAGCCTATGGCGGTCCCGACAGTGTTGAGAATTAAATCCTCCACCTCAGTAACGCCGGTGCCGAATACGAACTGGCAGCACTCGATCAGCAGGGACAGGAGAAAGCCCCAGAGAATGACCCTTTTCCCACAGCCGGTGAGCACCGGAAGCAGAAGGCCCAGGGGCACAAACCAGATCAGATTTCCCACGAACAGATAGATGAAATAGGGGATGCTGTTCCGAAAGATCCGGTAAAGACTCACGAATGGCACCCAGAGCACCTGACCATCCCGGAACAGGGGGTGGGTCAGGAAGTCAGACCGGAATACGGTGATCCGCAGGAGCACGCCCAGATACACAAGGAGCAAAGCCCAGAGCAGGGGTTTCAGGCACTTTTTCATGCCAGCTTCCCCGTGAACGCGTCACAGAAGGGCGCCAGGGTACACTGGCTGCATTTGGGACTTCTGGCGGTGCAGACCGCCCGGCCGTGGAGGACGATCCGGTGGCAGAAGTCGCTGCTCTCCTCCGGGGGGATCACCTGTCGGAGCTGCATTTCCACCTTCACCGGGTCCTTGCCGCTGGTGAGGCCCAGCTTGCCGCAGATGCGGATGCAGTGGGTGTCGCAGACATAGCCCTCCTGACCGTAGATGTCTCCCAGCAGGAGATTTGCGGTTTTCCGGCCAACTCCGGGCAGCCGCAGCAGCTCCTCCATGGTGTCCGGAACTCTGCCGCCGAAGTCGCTGAGCAGCATCTGGCAGGCCAGAACGATGTCCCGGGCCTTGTGCCGGTAAAAGCCGCAGGAGTGGATCAATCGTTCCACATCGGAAACGTCTGCCTCGGCAAAGGACTGTAGCGTGGGATAGGCGGCGAACAGCCCGGGCGTCACCAGATTGACCCGTGCGTCGGTACACTGGGCGGACAGGCGAACGGCAATCATCAGCTCATAGTCCTTTTCATATTGGAGGGCACAGAGGGCCTCCGGATACAGGGCCTTCAGAGCCTCCAGAATATTTGATACTTTTTGAGAGTTTGTCATGGTTTTCACTTCCGTAAATTGTGTGTTTTTCAGTATACCATACTTTTTCGGATTATGGTATAATGAAGTAACAGAAACACCCCATACAATATCAGAAAATATTCATTGAAAAAGGAGAATAGCTCCATGAAGAAGCAGTACGAAAGCATCCTGCGCTTTGGCGGCAGGGCTGTCTTTGGTCAGGAGATTCAGCCCTCTGAGACTGCGGTGAACGCTCTGGACAGGCTGACCGCCCGGAATCAGGATTATCCCACCCATGTACACAATCCCGCGTTTCTGACCAAAGAGCGGAGAATGGAGACCGTTGTGTCCGGTCAGCACCCCTATGCGCTGGTGCTGTGCTGTGCCGATTCCCGGGTTCCCCCGGAGCATATTTTTGAGGCGGGACTGGGGGAGCTGTTTGTTCTGCGGAACGCCGGAAACCTAGTAAGCGAAACGGTGATCGCCTCTGCCGAATATGCGGTGGAGCATCTGGAGACCCAGCTCGTGGTGGTCATGGGCCACACCCACTGCGGTGCGGTGGGGTCTGCACTGGCGCATGCAAAGGAGCCGGGAGCGCTGGGGCATATCCTTGCCCTGATCACCGAGGCCATCGGCGATATCACGGACCCCAGACAGGCGGAAAAACAGAATCTCATGCGTTCCATGAGCCAGCTGGGCAGCTCTGAGCTGCTGAAGGAGCTGTATCTGACAGGAAGGGTGGCCTTCGCCGCTGCGATCTACGATATTGAGAGCGGCAATGTGGAGTTTTTGCAGGACTGATTTTGCGCAGAAGGAGGCTTGGCCATGTATCGGCCCCTGGCGGATGAGATCCGCCCCAAAACCTTAGATGAAGTGGTGGGTCAGGAGCACATTCTGGGAGAGGGGAAAATGCTCCGCAGGATCATTGACTCCGGGAAGATCCCAAACCTGATCTTTTACGGTCCCTCGGGCATCGGCAAAACCACCGTGGCAAGCATCATTGCTGCCCAGACCAACCGTACCCTCTACAAGCTCAACGCCACCACTGCCACCACCGCAGAGGTCAAGGAGATTCTGGCCCAGCCGGATACCCTCATGGCCCCCAATGGGGTGCTGCTGTATCTGGACGAGATTCAGTATTTTACCAAAAAGCAGCAGCAGTCTCTGCTGGAGGCCATTGAAAACGGCAAGGTGACATTGATCGCCTCCACCACGGAAAATCCCTATTTTTATGTATATAACGCCATTTTGTCCCGGTCCACGGTGTTTGAGTTCAAGCCCATCACCGAGGCCGCTGCCCTGAAGGCTGTCAGGCGGGGTGTTTCCATCATGGAGGAAAAGGAACACCTCCGGGCGGTGCCCGAAGCAGGTGCTCTGGAGCACATTGCGTCGGCCTGCGGAGGGGACATCCGCAAGGCCATGAACGCCGTGGAGCTGCTGTTCTCTGCGGGAGTAGAGCAAAACGGCACCCTGCCCATTACCTTGCAGGATGCCGAAGCGGTGACACAAAAATCCGCTGTGCGCTTTGATCGTGACGGAGACAGCCACTATGATGTGCTGTCCGCCTTTCAGAAATCCATCCGTGGCTCTGACCCGGATGCGGGTGTTCACTATCTGGCCCGGCTGCTGGAGGGCGGGGACCTGCCCTCTGCCTGCCGCCGTCTGCTGGTGATCGCGGCGGAGGATGTGGGCCTTGCCCATCCCACGGCTATTTCCGTGGTGAAGTCCTGTGTGGACGCGGCCCTGCAGTTGGGATTGCCGGAGGCGAGAATTCCTCTGGCGGAGGCGGTGATCTTCCTTGCCACAGCCCCCAAGTCCAATTCCGCCATCTGCGCCATTGACGACGCTCTTGCAGACCTCCGGAAGGGAAAAAGCGGGGACATTCCCGCCCACCTGAAGGACACCCATTACGGCGGGGCCAAGGAGCTGGGCAGGGGACTGACCTACCAGTATCCCCATGCCGCTCCGAACCACTATGTTCCCCAGCAGTATCTGCCCGATGCCATTGCGGACCGGCGATACTATGAATACGGCCAGAACAAGATCGAACAGGCCGCCAAAAGCTACTGGGACCTTATCAAAGGGAAGGATTAATTATACGCATAGGAATTCTCCACATACCGCCAGGCGGAAATGTTCCCGGAGGTTCGGAAGTACCGGAGGGGCGGCAGGCTCTTGTCTCCGGGCAGTGTCCGGATGACGATGAGCTTCACCTTCTGGCGGTCCGGGAGAATGGCCTTGATGTACACCGACACCCGGTCGCCGGGGGCCAGATCGCTGCGGTATTCCGCCAGTCCCGACAGATTGGGTGTCAGCTCGATGAACACCCCGTAGTCCTTGATGCTGCGGACAATGCCCACCACGGTTTCTCCCACGGAGAAGCCCCGGGCGTTTTCCTCCCATGTGCCCAGCAGCTCCTTGTGGGTGAGATTCAGCCGCCGGAGGGACAAATCTCTGGAGGAAATGGCCACAAAAATGTGCTGTCCCTCCCGGAACCGTTCCCTGCTGTGATTGATCCGGGAAATGGAGATGTGCTCAATGGACAAAAGGGACACATTGCCGCAGCCAATGTCGCAGAAGGCCCCGAACCGGTCCAGATGGGTCACAACCCCAGGCAGTACTGTTCCGATGGGCACCTGATGGAGCAGATGGTCAAGGGCCTGCTCCTGGGCGCTGCGCCGGGACAGCAGGATTCTGGGTTTTTCATCATAAAGCCCATCAATGGAAACGATCTGAAAGCAAATGGGCTTGCCCACCCGGCTGAGAATGGCAATGTCCCGGACAGAGCCGTCGGCAATGCCGATGGCGGTTTCCTCCCGGGGGATCATTCCCTGAACGGGGCCAAGGTCCACCAGCAGATCATGGCCGGTGGTGGCGGAACGGGCATTTGCCTGTAGAATGGTGCCCTCCAGAAAGGCTTTTTTCAGCTGCTCCCGGGTCATTTTATCTCCGTGAAGGGCCTCGGGAAACATGCCCTCGGGGTAGTATGTATTGTTCATGTGGATTCCTCCCTGATTGACTTGGCGTATTTTGAGAATAAAAAATGAATTTTTGTATGTAGTGGGCAAGCAAAAGCTCACCCTGCTTATGTGAATGTTACCGGACCGTGACGCCCCCCAGAGATTCCATCAGGAGCCTTGCGTCCCGGGCCTGGGTGTCGTCGGTGAGGACGGTCACAAGGGTTTCCGGCTCCTTTTTGGGTGTGTGGAGCAGGATGCCGTTGCCGGCCAGAGGCGGCAGACCACCCATGAGATTGTTCCCGAAGGAATTGCCGCCCGTCTGCCCATAGGGATAGGCCACAAGCAGGGGGTCTGCGGGCAGCGGGGACTGCTTCGCTGCTTCTCCCACGGAGACGGTATAGCCCCTGCGGCGGAGCCGTTCGGCAGCCTGCCGGGCTTCATATGGATGGGAGAACTTTCCTGTAATTGTAATTGACATAGATACATCACTCCTCACCGGTATTTTTGCCGGGGCTGTGAGGATCTATACGCTGGAGGTTAAAAAATGGATGTACGACTGGGTGATACCCTGGTGATGAAGAAGCCACATCCCTGCGGCTCCAAGGAGTGGCTGGTGCTGCGGACGGGAATGGACTTTCGCCTGAAATGTCTGGGCTGCGGCCATGAGGTCATGGGCGCCAGAGCCAAGCTGGAAAAGAACATCAGGGAAATCCGCCATGCAGAGGAATGAGCGGCTCCGGCAGGCGGAAGGGCTGATGTATGAGCATTTTGGATATTCCTCCTTTCGTTCTGCCCAGCAGACCCTGATCCTGTCCCTGCTGGAGGGGCGGGATGTGCTTGGGATCATGCCCACCGGCGCGGGAAAATCCATGTGCTATCAGATTCCCGCCCTGATGCTGCCGGGTATTACGCTGGTGATCTCGCCGCTGATCTCCCTGATGCAGGATCAGGTCCGGGCATTGAAGGCCGCAGGCATTGCAGGGGCCTATCTCAACAGCTCCCTGACCTACCGGCAGTATCTGAAGGCTCTGGACAATGCCAGAAAGGGCATGTACAAGATCATCTATGTGGCTCCGGAACGGCTGGAGACGGAGGAATTCCTCCGCTTTGCCTGTTCGGTTCCCATCTCCCTTCTGGCGGTGGATGAGGCCCACTGCGTGTCCCAGTGGGGCCACGACTTTCGGCCCTCCTATGTGGGAATCGCCTCCTTTATGGAGAAGCTGCCCACCCGTCCCGTCATGGCGGCCTTTACCGCCACTGCCACACCGGCAGTCAGGGAGGATATTCTGTCTCTTCTGCGGCTTCGGGACCCGGAGATCGCCGTAACGGGCTTTGACCGGGAAAACCTCTTTTTCTCCGTTCGGAGACCACAGGACAAAAAGAAAGCCCTGCTGGAATTTCTGGGGGAGCACCGGGGAGAAAGCGGCATTGTCTACTGCTCCACCCGAAAGCAGGTGGAACGGACAGCGGCTTTTTTGCAGGAAAACGGCATCATCGCCGCCCGCTATCACGCGGGATTGGAGGAGGAAGAGCGCCGGCAGGGCCAGACAGATTTCCTCTATGACCGGATTCGGGTCATGGTTGCCACCAATGCCTTCGGCATGGGCATCGACAAGCAGAATGTCAGCTTCGTGGTACACTATAATATGCCCAAGAACATGGAAGCATACTATCAGGAGGCGGGCAGAGCGGGCCGTGACGGCTCCAAAGCCCAATGTCTGCTGCTCTATGGTCCCGGAGATGTCCATACCGCCCAGTTCCTCATTGACCACACGGCGGAGGAAAGCGGCGACAGCCCGGAAATGGCGGAAAGACGCAAACGGATGGAGTACAAAAAGCTGGATCAGATGAAGGAATACTGCTTCACTTCCAGCTGTCTCCGCCAGTACATTCTGGGATACTTCGGAGAATCGGCGGGAGATCACTGCGATGGCTGCAGCAACTGCCGGAGAAGCGCCCTTGTGAAAGACATTGCCGCAATGGGCACTGGAAAGCCTGCTCAGCAGGTGAAGCGCATCGAAAAAACCGAGCGTACCCTTTATGAAATGCTCAGGAGCGTCCGTATGGACTTTGCCCAGCGGGCTGGCCTGCCGCCGGAGCTGATCTTTACGGATATGACCCTACAGGTCATGGCCTCCCAGCGGCCTCAGAATGAATATGAAATGATGCAGATTCCCGGCGTCAGTCCGGTGAAATATCAACAATACGGAAAGACCTTTCTTCGGGTCATCCAACGCAACAGCCATCGAAGGAGTGGAGTCGAATGAACAAACAATACTGGTCATCCCGCATCCGGGATGTGGAGCCTTATGTCCCCGGGGAACAGCCGAAGGACCGGCGCTATGTAAAGCTCAACACCAATGAAAATCCCTACCCCCCGTCCCCGAAGGTTCTTGCAGCCATTGAGGCGGCGGATAAAGACGCCCTGCGGCTGTATCCGGACCCAGACTGTGCCGCCCTCCGGGAGACGCTGGCTGAGGCAAACGGCCTCACACCAGAGCAGGTCTTTGTGGGCAATGGCTCCGATGAAATTCTGGCCTTCTGCTATCTGGCCTTTATGGATGATGAGACCCCGGCAATCTTCCCGGATATCACCTACAGCTTTTACCCGGTTTACGCGGCCTTCTTCGGGAACAATGTGCGAATCGTCCCGGTTCGGGAGGACTTCACCGTTCCCATGGATCAGCTTATGCAGGATGACGGTACGGTGGTGCTCACCAACCCCAACGCTCCCACGGGAATTGCCGTTGGGCTGGATGTGATCGGGGAGCTTTGCGAAAAGAATCCGAACCATGTGGTCATTGTGGACGAGGCCTATGTGGACTTCGGCGCCCGGAGCGCGGTGCCCCTCATTGAGAAATATGAGAATCTTCTGGTGGTGCAGACCTGCTCCAAATCCAGAAGCCTTGCGGGCATGCGCATTGGCTTTGCCTTCGGCAATGAGTCATTGATTGCCGCCCTGAACACCGTGAAAAACTCCGTCAACTCCTACACCCTGGACCGGCTGGCCCTTGCCGCAGCCAAGGCCGCTGTGGAGGATCAGGACTACACCCATGATACCTGTATGCGGATTGCGAATTCTAGGGAAACCACCACCGGGAAATTGCGGGAGCTGGGCTTCACGGTGCTGCCCTCCTCGGCAAACTTCATTTTTGCGTCCCACAAGACCGTCTATGCAGGGGTGATTTTCAAGAAGCTCCGGGAAAAGGGCGTTCTGGTGCGTTACTTTAACAAGCCCCGAATCGACAACTTCCTGCGCATCACCATCGGCACTCCGGAGGAAATGGACACGCTGGTGGCTGCCATTCAGGAAATTCTGGAGGAAGAAGCATGATCGAATACGACGAGCCGGTATACCGTCCCCCGGGAGAGTGGCGGAGCTTTCTGGTGCAGGCCACCATTGGATGCAGCCACAACGGCTGCACCTTCTGCGGCATGTACAAGGGGAAGAAGTTCCGGGTTCGGCCTCTGGAGGACATTCTCTGGGACATCCGGGAGACGGCGGCCTTTTACAACCAGTTTGAAAAGGTCTTTATCTGTGACGGCGACGCCATTGCCATGGACACAGAGGACCTGCTGACCATCATCCGGGAGATCAAGCGGGACTTCCCCAAATGCCGCCTGATTTCCACCTATGCAGGACCCAAATCCACCCTCCGGAAAACACCGGAGGAGCTGAAAGCCCTTCAGGAGGCCGGCCTTGGCCGGGCCTATCTGGGGGTGGAGACGGGCATGGATGCCTTGCTGAAGTCCACCAACAAGGGCGTTGACCGGGCGCAGATGCTGGAGGCGGGCCTTCGGCTCCGGAATGCGGGGATTGATCTGTGGAGCATCATTCTCATTGGTCTGGGAGGAAAGCCGCTGTCCATGGAGAACGCCCGGGAAACTGCGGGAATCATCAATGCAATGCAGCCTGGCCATCTTTCCGCCATGAACTATACCCCTGTCCGGGGCACCAAGCTGGGAGATCAGGCCCTCCGGGGCGAATTTCAGGTGCTGGATGCCCGGGAGAGCCTTCTGGAAACTGCGGAGCTGATTCGGAATCTCCGTGTGGAGGGGATGCATTTCACCTCCGACCACGCCTCCAACTATCTGCCCCTGAAGGGCACCCTTTCCGAGGATCGGGACAAGCTGCTGACCCTGATTCAGGGCGCCGTGGAGGGCACCGTCAGCATCCGCAGTGAGGGGAGCAGAGGACTGTAGGGGCTGTCTCAAAACAAAATGATACAACCATAAAAAAGATCGGCCGGCACTGTGATAGTGCCGGCCGAAGCAGCTGCTGGGGCTGCTTTTGAAGGAAAGAGAAGCGAATGGCTCCAATGATATCAAGCCGTCGGCAAAGCCAAAGACTTTGCCGACGGAATTTTTGCAGTCTCCTGTCGCAATGCAGGCACCTGCGGGTATACGATAGAATCGCAATAAAGGAAATCCCATGTATAAATCCAGTAATGAATATTCGTATCCGTCTTTACATTTTCATGGGGGGCTTCAATGGTGGGATATTGATTTTGAAAAAGCAACTGTGCGTATCACAAAGGCTGTGAGCATGGTCAACGGAAAGCAGTTTGTCAAAGAGCCAAAAACGAAAACCGCTGTACGCAAAGTGAGCATTCCTCCTGTGATGGTTTCCAAGCTGAGAAAGTTGAAAGTGGAGCAGGCCGCATATAGGCTGATGGTCGGCAGCTATTGGCAAGGGGAGAACTGAGTGTTTACACAGGACAACGGCAAGCTGATGTCTCTGTCAACGCCATATCAGGCATTGCAGCGGATCATTCGCAGATAGCAGAACACGGCGGTTGTTGTGATGGTCACAATACTCTTGACTTCAAGCAGCCTCATGAGCTTTGCCTTCATGGATCATGCCTCCTCACAGGGTTATTCCAGTATATGAAAGGACCGCGCGCGTTGCTTTTCGGAAAGACCGGGGTGCATGACACTGGACAAGCGCTGACTGAAGGTGTATGATTCATTGTGTAAACGCAGGGAAATATTACCCCGCAGGACAGTCCTGTAGTGCATGGCGGTTTGCAGGAGACATCCTTGTGGGATTGGCAGGCTGCGGGAAGAAAGGCGGTGTGGGCCCATAATTTGGGTAACAGGTTTCGTTGTCATAGTCTCGTTTATGTTCAGCGGATTGTTCTTTGTTCTCGCGGTACAGGAAGCGCTGAGCTGTTACGGCTATCGGGAGCGCAACGTGGAGACCACCACAGGCTATTTGAAACAGACAAAGTATACAAAAGACACCATCCGCAGTGTTGGCGGCAAGGAGACCCGCAAATTCAAGCACTGGACGGAATGTATCTATACATACACGGTCAATGGCATGAACGGAAAGTCCCGCTGCCGAAGCAGCTGAATCTGCTGCAAAATGACCTGTTTCAATTCTATGCAAAGCACATCCTCTTCGTCCCAGCCAAATTTGAATCGAGTGGGCGCGTGGGAGAGAAAGCCGCAGCATTTTACGTCCATAACATCGGTTATTCCTGCTGAAAAAACAGAGCGGATGCGGGAAATGACACCGGGGAAAGCCCGGCGGAAGCCGAAAAAGCACCCCGGGAATGTGCGATGAAGTGCCGCACATTCCCGGGGATTTCTGTTTGATTCCGCCTGCCGGAGCTCTCCGTCCAATGACTTGAGAATCAGCCGCCGAAGTATGCCTTCTTGACGATGTCGTTGTGGCGAATCTCTTCGATGGTGCCCTCGGCAACCATCTCGCCCACCTGTAGGGTA
>JAQXMD010000097.1 GCA_029012465.1 Oscillospiraceae bacterium
CCGTAGACGATACCGATGTCAACGGAGCACTCACGGATCAGGAGTTCATTGTAAATGATATTCTCCATGATGTGTGTCATTTCCTGCTGGCGGAATCCGATACGGGCATTTCTCAGCCCAATATCCTCACAGTAGTACTTGTTCGGATAGTCGAAATAGCTTTTGCCCTTGACATCCCAGCGTTTACATTCGGAAAACAGAAACGAATCTGCCAAATGGTCCGTATAGGCGTTCACTGTGTTCAGGGCAACCACATTTTCGCCGCTGCGTTTCTGCACGGTGTTGATGGAAGAAGTGACCCTCGTCGGATTGGTCAGAGATCCGATAGACGAACACAGCAAATCAAGAATAGCAGACAGCACATCCTCACGCTTGATCTTCTTCCGCTCTACGATATCCTTCAGATAAACCTCTGAAAACAGCGATTTCAGATAAGCCATCTTTGCGGCATCAGTGGGGCGGGACAGAATCAGCGGCATTCCGCCGTAGAAAGCATAATCATCAAAAGCGTCCTGCTTATCGCCGCCAACGGCTGAATAGTGTTCGGCAAAGGAAAGCGGATGCACACGAATTTCATCACTGCGCCCCCGGAACTCGGTCAGGATATCGGAGGACAGCATTTTGGAGTTGCTGCCGGTCACATAAATATCGAGATTGGGCAGGGACTTCAAATCGTTGAGTGCATCGTAGAAGGTGATCTTCTTTCCATCGGGATTGTAGGGATTCGGAACTTCATCGGACATCTGAATCTCATCTACAAAGAGATAGTATTGGTCCGCGCTGTGTTCCACAAGTCCCCGGACATGGGATGCAAGCTCCAAAGGATTGCGATAACGAATATCACGGGTCAGATCCAGCGCAAAGGATAGAATGTGATCTTCGGCAACTCCCTCGCTCAGAAGGTATCTCCCAAATAGATTGCGAAGCAAATAGGACTTGCCGCATCTGCGAATACCGGTGATTACCTTTACCTGACCATCCCACATAAATGAGATGATTTTCTTCAGATAACGATCTCGTTTTATTTCCATACCTCATCCTCCATTGAAAACTTACTGGTATTATCATTCTACTTTTCAATGGACATTATACACCGAAGCGGGAGAAAAAATCAATGGGTTTACTGAAATGTATACCGCTAAACCTGAAAACATTTCAATGAAACACAAAAGTTTGGGGAAAGGAACATACAACCTGACATCATTTATGCCATTCATCCTCCGGCTGCTTCGGTACATACTGCTGTTTCCATTCTCGGAGAAGATGAAAGTATCGGTCAGCACCTTGCAGCAATGGTTTTCTTCCAGCTGACACATTTGCTCCGGGGCGGGATCTATGGTCTTGGGTCTGACCGATGGCTTCTGTCTGCTATCATGGCTGATTCCAAAATCAGCAGCCAGCTTCATGGCCGCTTCCTTGCTTGGCAGCCCGAACAGTCGGGAAACAAAACCAATTGCATCTCCGTCCGCCTGGCAAGCGAAGCAATGGAAACGCTTATCCACTTTCATGCCCGGATTTCACTGGTATCAATGTGTTTCTTCGCCAGTCTCTCCGCGTCGGCGGCTTTCCTTTTGATGTTCGACTGGAACAACCGAACAGGGAGACGATGGCGGCAATGCTGGAAGTGGAGCGCATTGCCCGTGATCCGTCCGTAAAACGCTACTCTGATGTTGAAGAAGCATTGAGAGCATTAAAAGAATGAACAAGAATTTGACATCGTTTGGACAAATCAGTTCAAGAAAGATTACAAGCTGGCAATGAAGCGCAGCTTGAATATTGACCTTCTTGACGACATCATCCGTAGGCTGGCAAGCGGCGAACAGCTTCCAGAAAAAAAGACCACGCCTTGACCGGGAACTGGGTTGGACATCGTGAGTGTCATATTCAGTCGGATTGGTTGTTGGTCTATCGGATTGAAGATGATGTACTGATACTGACATTATCCCGAACAGGAATGCACAGCGATTTGTTTGGAAAATAGGAAAGGGGCACTCGGTTTTTCTGGGTGTCTTTTCCTTTTTCGCTGAAAACAAAAAGGCACTCGACATTTTCGGAGAGGAAACGGCAAGTGCTTGTCAGAGTTCCATATGGCAGTTACAGAGTGATCTACCGCTTTCGATGAATTCACCGAAAGCGGTAGATTTCCTATCGCAACAACAGCTTTTTGAACAATTGCGTTACCATAACCCGCGGGTGGTATGGCATACATTGTTTGCGGGGAATATACCCTGTTGCACGCCTTTCTATTCGTCCACCTGAGGCGTCTCGTAGATGCGATAGGTGTTGTCCTTGTCCATGGTGGCATAGGGCTCGGGCCATGCCACCGTGTTCTGCACATGCATGATGGGTGTGTAGTTGTAGTGGATGGGGCCGGGAACGCCCACAT
Organism: Oscillospiraceae bacterium; assembly: GCA_029012465.1. GTDB lineage: Bacteria > Bacillota > Clostridia > Oscillospirales > Oscillospiraceae > HGM13006. Next base: position 2,387 of record JAQXMD010000097.1, read on the forward strand.
GGACATCGCCTTTCGCGCCGCCGGCAGAAGTGGCACAGCGGGTCGCCCCCTTTTCTTTGATCACCATGCCGGGCACAGCGGCGTTGCCGTCCTTGGGGGCACCGCCGGGTGCACCACCCATGCCTTGTGGGGGAGGTCCGCCTGCGCCGGGGCCACCGCCAGGGCCGCCGGGGCCACCAGGACCACCAGGAGCGCCAGGACCGCCGGCACCACCGGGACCACCCGCACCGGGCGCGCCGCCAGGGCCGCCGGGGCCGCCGCCGATGCCCATGAGCTTGTTGTAGGCATCCCGGCCGGGATTGCACACGTCCATGGGACCGCCCATATCCGGGCAGACCTGTTCGTGGAGGTACAGCCACCGGTCCTCATCCTCGTCATAGATGAAGTCGGAACCGTAGCGCTCCCACAGAGTCAGCCCACGGAAATGGTGGTTGGCATTCAGGGCAAATACCAGAATGCCCGGAGTCAGGAAGGAGGCCCGGACGGTTTTGCCGTCGTCGGCGGCCTCGATGATGTCTGTGGCCAGGGTATGCATGGAGATTTCCCGCATGGAACGGGCGTCAAACCAGGAGATCTCCGGGTGCTGCTTATACAGGCCGTTAAACCCCTGGAAGCCACCGGTGTCATAGCTGGCGACGCTGTTGTACCACACCTCGTCAAAGCCGCACATAACGCCGAACAAATGGCCCCAGGAAGCCTCTTCGCTGGTGTCCCAGAACTCGCCCCACTCCTCCTTGCAGTAGGAGGTGGCGTGCAGGTAGGTGTGCCGGGCGTGGAGGTACTCTGCCGCCTGCATGCCCTCGGCGTTGTGGATGCGCTGGGAAAGGGTCAGATGAGTTTTCATTTGCCGGACTCCTTTCTGTAGTTGGGATGACCCTTGTGCCACCGGGGACGGCCTTCGGGACCGTAGCCCTCGGCGGGGTCGTAGGAATAGTAGGCCGTGGGTGGCACCGTGGGATAACCGTCGGACCATCCATAGTCCGGGTTATGGACCACATAGGGCATGGTAGGCTCACCGAACTCCTGCTGGGAGCCGGAGGGCACGCCGGTGAATGTCTCCACGTCCCCCAGATTGGTGCCCGCTTCATACTCCACGTCGGTGGATACCAACAGGTGCCAGATCTTCCATTCGCCGCTGTCCTCCTTAACGAAGTCAGCGCATAGCCGCTGGGGATACCACATCGCCTTGCAGGAACCGTCGGGATTGCCGGTGGCCTGGACGCCCAGAGAATACCAGACGCCCTTGGCGGTCCTGCCGTCTCCGGCCAGAACTACGCAGGGGGTGGAAACGTGGTGGGCAATCAGGTCGCCGTAGCCAAAGTTGTCCCGGATGTTCCGGAGGCTGGGGTCCGCAGCGCAGCGGGTGTCAAGGGCTTCCTGGAGCCGCTGGGTGTGCTGGACCACATAGTAGTTGGAAATCTCCTCCATGCCGATATAATAGCCCCAATTGGAGCCCATGGAGGCGGTCTTGCGGTACTTGGGCTCAGTGACCCAGAGGGTGTCCAGTTCCTTGCGCCGCTCGTTGTTCATGTTCAGGACCTGCCGGCGGGCCATCAGATCCTTGACCGTCTCAATGTCCCATACGCGGATGATGCGTTCGTCGTCGGAATAATATTGCTTCCTGCTCATCTCAGCGCCTCCTGACTTTCAGCGCCATAGCTGAAGGTGTTTTCAAAGGTGTCGTAGGGCTCGGGGACCCGGGGCAGCTTGGCAAAGGGCCGGGAACCGGAATACAACTCCCGCAGCTTTGCCGGCTGGTTGGGCTGTGCCAGCTCTGTGCCAGCCATTGCGGCAAACTCCGGCATTTTGGGGAAGGCCTCGATGGCCTTCGGGTCGCCCCACTTCTGACCGGCGGGGGTGTCCACGTCCTCCAGATACAGAACGTGCCAGATTTTCCAGATGCCGTTCTCCCGGATAAAGTCGAAGCAGATGCTGCCCAGAACCCAGTTGGACACGGCACCCCGCTGGGAGATGTCCGTTACCAGGCCAAAGACATAGAAAAAGCCCTTGGCGGTCTCGCCGTCATCAGCGATCTCGATGATGGCGTTATCCAGAGAGCGGATCTCCATGGGGCCCCGGCCGTAGAGCTTCTCGTCGGAATACTCCCCCAGATCCTCGGGGAACACCTGTTTCAGCACCTGAGCCTTTTTCCTGGTGGCCGCGTCGATGGAGGCATAGTAGTCCTCCAGAGCTTTGCGGCCGGCATAGTAGCCGTTGTTAACGCCCAGAGAGATGTCCTCCCGGGCAGACCACAGGTCTCCAAGCAGAGTGGGTTCCTTTTTCAGAAGCAGACTCATCACATATTTGCCGGCCAGATTCTTCACATCCCGGCGATCCTCAAACCGGCCGACCAGTTCTTCTGTATTGTATTTCAGAAATGACATTGCTGCGCTCCTTTCTCA
>JAQXMD010000098.1 GCA_029012465.1 Oscillospiraceae bacterium
GGCATAGATGTCATAGTAGTAAAAGGGGAGCAGCACCTCACTGCCCGGGTGCTTTTCGGTGATCCTCAGGGTGATGCCGTTTTGTCCGGTGATGGTATCAAAAAGGTCTGTAAACTGGAACATGGAGCTTCCCTTCCTTTCCTGTATACCGGCATCATACCATATTCAGCCAAAACCTGCAACCGGGCTGCGGTGAAAGCGTCCATTTTTGCAGTGAAAGCAGAAAAACAGTGCAGCCGAAAACCGACTGCACTGCAAAGCTGATATGTCAAACGGAATTGGAAAGATGCTGCCTGATCTTTTGCACCAGAAACAGGATTCCCCATAGAGCGAGCAGTGTCAAGGATAAATAGCGGAAATCATTGGGATCCACATAAAAATGTGTCCAATTTCCCGGAGAATGAAACAACTGCCGCAAAACACATGTGGGGGCTGCGTATCCGTACAGAATTGCTTCAAAGATACGCGTGATGGGCGTTTCGGCGGAATTCCATATACCGGGGGTAATCAGGGGAAGCACAGCGATCCATGGCAGTACGGCGAACCCAAGTATCACACGCCGAATGACAGCCTGTCTGTGTTTGGACTTCAAGTGGCTCACTTCCTTTCCGATATACTGACATCATACCATATTCAGCCAAAACCTGCAACCGAGCTGCGGTGAAAGCGTCCATTTTTGCAGTGAAAGCAGAAAAACAGTGCAGCCGAAATCCGACTGCACTGCAAAATTTTTATACACCCAGCAGAATCTTTGCAAACTGGAAATAGATCAGCAGGGAGAAGGCATCCACAATGGTGGTGATAAAGGGGGAGGCCATGACGGCGGGGTCAAGGCCCAGCTTGTCCGCCAGCATGGGCAGGGTACAGCCCACCAGCTTTGCACAGACAATGGTTACGGCCAGCGTCAGGCAAACCACAGCGGCAACATACATGTTGATGCCCTCGTTGTGGAACAGCAGGCCGTCCACAAGGATGATTTTCAGGAAGTTTACCGCAGCAAGGGTAATGCCGCAGATGACAGCCACCCGGATCTCCTTCCAGATGACCCTGCCCAGATCCCGAAATTCAATGTCGCCCAGAGACAGGGCACGAATCACTGTGACAGAGGCCTGAGAGCCGGAGTTTCCGCCGGTATCCATCAACATGGGGATAAATGCGGTCAGGGCCACAAAGGCCGACAGAGAGTCCTCAAAGTTGGTGATGATCTGTCCGGTGAAGGTGGCGGAGACCATCAGCAGAAGCAGCCAGGGGATTCTGGATTTCCATGTCTCCCAGATGCCGGTCTTGAAATAGGGCTTGTCCGTGGGCACGATTGCGGCCATCTTTTCGATATCCTCGGTGGCCTCTTCTTCCAGAACGTCGATGGCGTCATCGACGGTGATGATGCCCACCAGACGGTTTTCCTGATCCACCACGGCCAGAGACAACAGGTCGTAACGGTTGATCAGCTCTGCGGCGTCCTCCTGGTCATCGGTGGTGACGCATCGAATGACATTGTCGTCCATGATGTCCGCGATGCGGGCCTCATAGGGGTGCATCAGCAGGTCCTTGACTGTGACGACGCCCTCCAGATGCCGCTCCTGATCGATGACAAACAGAACGTAGATGGTCTCAGAATCCTGACCGTTGGCCCGGATATAGTCGTAGGCGTCGTGAACCTCCCACTCCTTCCGGAGGGCCAGATACTCGGCGGTCATAACGCTGCCGGCGGAATTATCCGGGTATTTCAGGAACTGATTGATAAGCTTTCTGGTTTCGGGTTTTGCGTTGGTGAGCACACGCCGTACCACCATGGCGGGCAGCTCCTCCAGCATGTCAACGGCATCGTCCACATACAGGTCTTCGATGATTCGGCTTACCTCGACATCGGTGATGCCGTTGATGATAATTCCCTGAGTTTCTACGGGGAGAAAGGCGAATACATCGGCGGCTGTGCTCTTGTTGAGCATCCGGTACACAAGAAGTCTCTGATTCTCGGGCAGCTCTTCAATGTATTCTGCGGCGTCGGCTTCATTCAGGTCGTTGAGCTTTTCCTTGAACTGGCGGAATTTTTTCTCCTCCAGCAGCTGGTTCAGATCATCCACCGAGAAGCCATAGGTTTCGACAAAATCTTCTAAATTCATAAAAGTACCTCCATTCTCATACGTTTTGCGGGCAAAACGGACAGAGGCAGAGAGGCACCGGCAGATCCGCCGGCTGGTAAGGTGTTACACCCGTATGGGAACGGGCGCATCAGGGCAGCTGCCAAGTGCGAATCTGCTACTTCGACCATCGCCTTCCATACAAGTACAACTCCTTTCGCTTTGTTTTGCCTTAATATTATATTTCTTTATCCGCCAAAATGCAACCGAAAATGGAGCGGAAAACAAATTCTTCTGTCAGCACTATTCTGTCATATACAATATGTTGTTATTCCCGGAAACACCGAAAAAGGTGCCCATGGTAAGAAACTGTTATTCTGCTTTGAAAAACGACGCTTGAACGGGAGAAACTGCAACCCTATAATGGAACCGAAGACTATTATTTCAAAGCTGAAAGGTTTTATGAAAGGGGAAATGATGGTGAAACGATCCTTTACACCGGAAGAGCTGCTCACCCGCTGGGAGGCTCGCAGAGAGATCCAGAACGTGATGGGCAAAATGACCCAGAGCTATCTGATGATGGAGGAAGCGCTGATCTATGACCGTTGGTGGAGCCGCCGGGAGGATGTATGCCTTGGCGTCAACACTGGCTGGTACAAGGGCGCAGAGGCTGTCAAGGGCTATTACGACGCTCTGGGCGAAAAGATCGCCCTGGCCAGCAGGGTCATCGCAAAGGCATTCCCGGAAAAGCTGGCCGGAAAGACCGAGGATGAACTCTATGGCGTTGGTCAGCTTGGGGTAAAGCCTGCGGATACCTTTATCATTGAGATTGCCGGAGACGGCCAGACCGCCAAGACCCTCTGGAGCCTCCATGGCACCTATGTGGATATCACGCCCTCCGGTCCTGTGAGCTACTGGGATTGGGGTTACTACTGCGCGGACTTCATTCTGGAGGACGACTGCTGGAAAATCTGGCATATGCAGTATCTGACGGACATCAACAGCCCCACCGGCGGCGATTGGGCGGCAGAGCCCCTCTGCTTTCCGGAGGAGCCTGAATTTGCGGCCATGAAGGACTTCATATTCCCGAAGCCCAATGTTCCCGCGGTGCTCCGGGAGAACTACTATGTGGGCCGGCCCTTTACGGAAACTCCGGCTCTGCCTGAGCCCTACGAGACCTTTGCTGAGACCTTCAGCTACGGAATTTGAGAGGGGGAACGCACAATGATGAATCAGAGATATACCAATGAGGAACTGGTGGTTCGCCTTTGGGATAAGGAAGAGGTCAAGGACCTGATGTGCCGCCGGTGCTACTATAAACAGAACGACTGGCGCCAAAGAGAGCTGGACGAGCTTTGGGTCAGAGGTGCGGAATATCGGGCCTCAGCCTCCCTTGCCAACAATCTGGGCTACTTTGTGGGTATGGATGACATCAAAACCTACTATGTGGATGGCATTGCCGGGAAGCGTCAGGTCCAGCTGGAGATGGTGCGGAAAACCATTCCCGATGCCCAGTACGGCAACAGCGTCATGAACGCCCACACCTATCACACCGTTATGGTGGAACTGTCCGGCGACGGAAAAACTGCCCGGTATCTTGCCTATGACCACGGCCATCAGACTGATCCCCAGCCCGATGGCACCGCCAAGGGCTACTGGACCTCCGGACATATACTTGCGGATCTGGTAAAAGAGGACGGTGTTTGGAAAATCTGGCACATCAAGTCCATGCACGATCTCAGCATCCCTGCGGCTCCTGTGCCCGGAGCAGGGGGAAATCCCTTTGGCGGGCCTCCTCCCGAGGAAGCGGGCGGCGAGCCGAAGGAAGGCGGCCCCGGCGGTCCTCCGCCTCAGCCGGATATGGGGCCCGATCCCTACGAGGACGACTATGGCACACCCACTGTGGCAAAGCCCTACATCGTAAAATACGCGTGGAACGATCTGCCCAAGCAGATGCCCAATACCTATGTTCCAAATGAAACCTACGATCCAAAGATCAGCTATGGCCCCGACGGCCATCCCGATCCCCTGCGGTCCTGGAGATAAGGAGTGTGTCCAATGAAACAGAAACTGAGCTTTGAACAGCGACTGCACAATGCACTGGGCAGTCAGCAGTGTGAAAATATCAAGTCTACCCACAGCTATCTCCACGGCATGATGTACTCCGCCGAGGAGTGGGATGGAATCTGGAACCGCAGCAAGGACGCCACTTGGGCACACAGCTTCGGACGTATGGTGGGCTTCGATCAGATATGGTGGGACAGTGTCTGCCTTGTGGACCCCGGCGCATATCAGCAGTTCCTGAAGGCTATGGAAACCGATCCGGAGGTGGCTCGGAAGGACCCCAGAGCCATGGGTAAAAATGCCTGCCACGCCCTGTCATCCGGCGTTGTGGAGGTGGCAGAGGACGGAAAGTCCTGCCGTTCCACCTACATTACACCGGGACCCTTTGTCATGGGCGGTCCCAACTCCCTTGTGGCAGGGGGACGGATTCTCAATGAGCGCTATGGTTCTGACTTCGTATACAACAATGGCCGTTGGGAGTATCTCCACGAGCAGGTCTGCCCCGATGGCTTTATGGACTACAACAACGGCAACTGGGCCCATGACCGGTATGAGCAGGCCAAAAAGGGCAACTTCACCCAGCCTGGCTACCATAATCCGCCTCCGGTAACGGACCCCGGCCCCCTGCATGTGGACTACGATGTGGTGCAGACCGTCCAGAAGACCGTTTACTGGCCTGAGCCCTATGAGACTCTGGACGACGAGCATTCCTTCTCGCCCGGACGGAATAATCCCAACAACTATTAAGGAGGAAAGGGTATGAGTTCCTGGCGTACACCTCCGGTGCCCATTCCGGAGGAGCAGATCGGACAGGTGCATTCTGCGGATGTTGTGGTGGTTGGCCTTGCCCATGCAGGCTCTGCGGCGGTTCGTGCTGCGGCGGAGGCCGGGGCAAAGGTCATCGGCATCGAGGAAAAGACCGAAAAGCGCTACAGCGTCTGGGGCGCAGACTACGGCCACATCAACTCCAAGTTTCTGGAAAGCCGTGGCGTCCCCAAGGTGGACCCCATTGACTACTATAACGAAATGATGCGCCGCTCCGGCGGACGGGCCAATCCCGGCCTTGTGATGCGGTTCTGCCAGAATGCGGGCAGCGCCTTTGACTGGTATACCGACATGGTGGAGGAGTTCGGCGGCGTGACTGTAGCCTTCTGGCCCGGAGGCAGCAAATTCGACGGAGAAATGGCGGGCTACAGATTCTGGCCCGGTACAGCGAAGTTCTCTCATCCCGGAGCACCATTTGGCCCCGGCGGTCCCGGCGGCCCCGAGGGCAAGGGTGAACCCGGTGAGAAACCGGATTTTCCCGGCGGTGTTCCTGTGGAGGGAGATAAGGGCGGCCCCGGCGGCCCGGGTGAGCCGCCTCAGCCCACCGGCATGATCGAAAAGGCTATGGCCTGTCTGAAAACAAAGCCCTCTCTGATCGGCCTTTGCATTGCCAATCAGCAAAAGGCTGTGGACTTGGGTGGCGAGATGTTCTTTGGCATGTCCGCTGTGGACATTGTGAAACAGGACGGACGTGTATGCGGCATCATCGCTGTGGATCAGAATGGCGTATATCACCGGTTTGAGGCATCCAGAGCTGTGATTCTGGCAGCCGGCGGCTTTGGCGGCAACAGGGAAATGCTGGAGGACCTTCTGCCGGACTTCAAGGGCCTGTTCAGCGGTGACGAGACCTTCCCCAGGGGTATGGGCAGAAGCGGCATGAGCCTGAAGCTGGGCGTTTGGGCGGGCGGCAGGCTGGAGGCAGGCCCTATTGCCACCATGGGGGGCAATTTCAACACCCCCAGAGGCTTTAACTGCGTCCACGGCCTCCTTTGGCTTGACCCCAGGGGCAAACGGTTCTGCAACGAGTGTTTCGGCGACCCGGTGCTTACGGGGTTCCAGGGGAATCAGATGAAGCACGGCACCTATTACAATATTTTTGATTCCAGGGTGCTGGAGGACCTCCAGTGGGCAGTTCCCGCCCACGAGGGCTTCGACAACACTGATGCCCAGTACATCCGCAACGTGGAGGTTGCCATGGAGGCGGCACAGAAGGCCGGGAAGGGCGGCGCCATCTCCCGGGCGCCCAACGGCCCTGTGCGGATCGTCTGCGGCAATAACATGGAGGAGCTGCTGGACAATGCGGAATTGACCGGAGCACTCCGGGAAAATGTGAAAAACAGCATTCTCCGGTATAACGAGATCTGCCACAGAGGCAGAGACGACGATTTTGGCAAGGATGCAAAGCTCCTTCGCCCACTGGATCAGTGGCCTCTGTATCTCCAGTTCAATGATTTTAACTATCTGGGACGGATTATGTGCACCTGCGGCGGTCTGCTCACAGACGAGACCCAGCAGGTTCTTGGAGATGATTTTGAACCCATCCCGGGACTGTTTGCCACAGGCAACTGCTGTGGTAGACGCTATGGCCCCCAGTATTCCACCCCCACGGCCGGTCTTAGCATCGGCATGTGCGTGACCCTTGGCCGGGAAGCCGGTAAGGAAGCTGCAAAATAAATGCAAGGGCGATGCGGCTTTGTGCCGCGTCGCCTTTTTTACATAAGACAACAATGCGTGTTGCTGTACGTACCTGTCAGGCTTGACAAACATATATCCAGCTGTGTAAAAATCACATATACTGTCTCGATAAGCAAAGGTGGAGATGATAATGCAGAAACGGTCATTTGTGCCCATAATTGTGGCTGTGACCCTTATATTTGCGGTTTTTATGTTCTGGTTCCTGAGTGTGTGGGGGTCCTGGGGGCGTGAAACAACTGAGACCGAGTCCGCTCCTGATAAACCCATGCTGGAGCAGGCGCTGATCGAATATAATGAAGTTCACAATGAATATGAATTACATATCTGGGATGAAGCCTATGAGGCAGAACCCTATGTAGAAGTGGTGAATTCTGATGTGCGGAACACGTTCCCGGCCCTCAGCTTTTCTCCGGTCACTGCCTGTCGTGAGACGGAGCGTGGCGTTCTCTATTACGCAACAATCGAAGGCTGCCCCGGCTGGATCGTGGGCTTCTATGGAAATGAGCTTCCTGCTGCCACCCACCAGAACGTCGAGGCCATCTGCAAGGCTGCTCATGAAACCAAGATTCCTGCATGGATCGAGGAGACCCGAGAGACAGCCATCAATGCCATTTCGCCTGGGTCTTGTCGGGACTGTAGGGAGGATATACGATCAAGGAATAAAAAATCAGCACCGCCGGTTCCGACGGTGCTGAAAATTTTTTGTGTTAGCGATAGAGGATTTCGTGACGCTTGGGGCCGGTGGAAACCATGGAAACGGGAATACCAAGCTCCTTTTCAATGAACTCCACATACTTCCGGGCGTTTTCGGGCAGCTCCTCCCACTTTTGAATGCCGCGGACATCGGATTTCCAGCCGGGAAGGGTGGTGAACACGGGCTTTGCCTTTTTCAGCACGGGAGTAACAGGGAAATCTCTTGTGATCTCGCCATCGATCTCGTAACCGGTGCAGATTTTGATCTCGTCCAGATAGCCCAGAACGTCCAGACAGGTGAGAACCACATCGGTAGCCCCCTGAACCTCACAGCCGTAACGGGTAGCCACGGCGTCAAACCAGCCCACACGGCGGGGACGGCCGGTCTTTGCGCCATACTCGCCTGCGTCACCGCCTCTGCGGCGAAGCTCCTCAGCCTCATCACCGAACAGCTCGCTGACGAACTCGCCTGCACCCACTGCGCTGGAGTAAGCCTTTGTGACCACATAGATCTTTTTCAGCTCCTTGGGGCTGATGCCTGCTCCCACACAGCCAAAGGAGGCCAGAGTATGGGAGGAGGTGGTCATGGGATAAATGCCGAAATCCGGGTCCTTCAGGGAGCCAAGCTGGCCCTCCAGAAGAATGGTCTTGCCGGCGGCAAGGGCGTCCTTCAGATACTTCTGAACGTTGCCCACATAGGGACGAATCATCTCCCGCCATTCCATCAGCTGGTTAAAAAGCTGGTCTGCGTCAATGGGGTCCTTGTGGTACAGGTGGACAAACAAGGCGTTTTTCAGGGTGCAGATGTTGTCCAGATGCTTCCGGAGGCTCTCCTCGTCGAAAAGCTTGTTGATCTGAATGCCGTTCTTGGCGTATTTATCGGAATAGAAGGGGGCAATGCCGGACTTGGTGGAGCCGAAGGCATTGCCGGCAAGACGTTCCTCCTCATAGGTGTCCTGAAGCACATGGTAGGGCATCAGTAGCTGAACCCGGTCGGAGATCAGCAGCTGGGGCGCGGGAACACCGGCCTTGGTGATGGCCTCGATTTCACTCATCAGCTCGGGGATGTCCAGCGCAACGCCGTTTCCGATGACATTCATAGTTCCGGGGTTGCAGGCGCCGGAGGGAATCAGGTGGAGTGCAAATTTACCGTAGTCATTGATAATCGTATGGCCAGCATTGGCGCCACCCTGAAAACGGACTACAATATCCGAGGTCTCAGAGAGCAGGTCTGTAACCTTGCCCTTTCCTTCGTCGCCCCAGTTGGCACCGACAATCGCTTTTACCATAATAGATACCTCCGCGGATGGGATTCGCAACCCTTGGGAAGTCCCGTGGGATTTGCCTTTTCCAAGTCCGCAATCATCTATCCTGATTATATCGCACAGGGGTTGGTTTTGCAAGGGGAAATGCAGAATTTTGCCCTTTACTTTCGTTGGGTGGTTTGTTAAAATGGTAATACTATAAACAACGAGGTGATACTGCGTGAACAGCCATGGAAAGGGAAGTGACCGCGGCGCCGCTCTCTATCGGGCGCTGCTGACCCTCAAGACGCCTGAGGAGTGCTATGCATTTTTTGAGGATCTTTGTACCGTTTCGGAGCAGATGGCCATGGAGCAGCGTTTTGAAGTGGCCATGCTGCTGGATCAGGGGAGTATCTATAATGATGTGCTGGAGAAAACCGGCGTCAGCAGTGCTACCGTCAGCCGGGTGAAGCGGAGTCTCAACTATGGCTCCGGGGGATACCGCCTGATTCTTGACCGCATGAAGCCGGAGGAGGAAGCATGAGCACCTATGGCCCCCTTGCTGACTGGTATGACAGCCTGACGGAGGACGTGGACTACGAGGGCCTTCGGGATTATCTTGGCGCCATTTTCCGCCGCTGGGGTGTGGAGCCGAAGTCCCTTCTGGACATGGCCTGCGGCACCGGAAGCCTGACTGCCCTTTTCGCGGAGCAGGGACTCAAGACCTATGGCATGGATCTCAGTGAGGAAATGCTCACAAGAGCTGTAGACAAGCTTGGTGACATGCCCAATGCACCGGTGTTTCTCCGGGGGGACATGGCGGATTTTCAGCTCCCGGAGCCTGTGGACGCTTTGGTCTGCATGCTGGACAGCTTCAATTATCTCACGGAGCGGGAGCAGGGGATAAATGCCATCCGTTGCTTCCGGGATGCTCTGAATCCCGGGGGAGTGCTTGTGTTTGACGTCCGGCCACCGGAGCAGCTTCGCGCCTTTGACGGCCAGATGTTCATGGATGAGACAGAGAATGTGGTCTGCATCTGGAGAACGGAGTTTGAAGAGCAGACCCAGCAGTGCTTCTATGGCATGGATATCTTTGTCCGGGAGGGCGACCTCTGGAAAAGAGAGCAGGAGGAGCATCTGGAGCTGGCCTATGAGCCGGAATGGCTGAGAGATACCCTTCAGGAGAACGGATTCACCGATGTTGAGATTTACGGTGAGCGCACCTTTATGCCGCCCCAGCCTGATGAGGAGCGGATATTCATCATTGCCAGAAAGAAGGAAACAGATTCATGAGCGACCGGCTTGTCCGTGCCATGACAAAGGACGGATATGTAAAAATCACAGCTGTCTCCACCACTGGAATTGTCCAGCGGGCCAGACAGATTCATAAAACCACTGCGGTGGCCACTGCGGCTCTGGGCCGTGTGCTGACTGCCTGCAGCATGATCGGCAACATGCAGAAGAACGACCAGGGCAGTGTGACGTTGATTATCAAGGGCGGTGGTCCGCTGGGCACCATCCTTGCGACCTCTGACCCGGAGGGTAATGTGCGGGGCTATGTGGAAAATCCCCAGGTTGAACTGATGGAAAAATATCAGGGAAAGCTGGATGTGGGCGCTGCGGTAGGCAGTGAGGGCACCCTAACCCTGATTCGGGACCTTCACATGAAGGAGCCATATGTGGGCACCGTTCAGCTGCTTGGCGGCGAGATTGCCGAGGACATTGCGTCCTACTTCGTGGAAAGCGAGCAGGTTCCCACGGTCTGCGCCCTTGGGGTGCTGGTCAACCGGGATCAGACGGTAAATGTGTCCGGCGGGTATCTGCTTCAGCTGCTGCCCGGAGCACCGGACGACCTGATCGACCGGCTGGAGGCCAGCGTCATGGCTGCGGGCAATGTTTCCACCATGCTGAGCGGTGGAATGTCTCCGGAGGAGATCATTGTTCGGCTGCTGGGGGAGGAAAACGTGGAACTGCTGGAATCCTCGGAGATTGCGTATAAGTGTTATTGCAGCCGGGAGCGGGTTGCCTCCACCATCATCAGCCTGGGCGCTCAGGAAATGCAGAGCATCATTGATGACGGGGAAACCATCCATGTGGATTGTCAATTCTGTGACACCATCTACAGCTTTACTCCGGCGGAAATTCAGGAGATGTTGAATCACGCGATTGGTTGATTTTTCGGCCCACAGGACGCATTTGAGGGGCTGTAGGGAGAAAACCCGTTGAAAATCAAGGTTTTTTTCCCTACAGAAAAAACCTGAAAAAAGTGAAAAAAGTGCTTGACAAAAGGGGTAATCCTGAGTATAATATTCACGTCGCTGAGAGATACGGCAAAGCCGCTCAGTCGTTTGGGAGCATAGCTCAGCTGGGAGAGCACCTGCCTTACAAGCAGGGGGTCACAGGTTCGAGCCCTGTTGTTCCCACCATCATATGGCCCGGTAGTTCAGTCGGTTAGAACGCTAGCCTGTCACGCTAGAGGTCGTCGGTTCGAGCCCGATCCGGGTCGCCAGCATTTAAGCTGAGCGACAGCTCAGCTTAAAATATGCCTCTGTAGCTCAGTCGGTAGAGCAGGGGACTGAAAATCCCCGTGTCGTTGGTTCGATTCCGACCGGAGGCACCATTTGCGGGTTTAGCTCATTTGGTAGAGCGCCACCTTGCCAAGGTGGAGGTAGCGAGTTCGAACCTCGTAACCCGCTCCATTTTTTAACGCACCTATAGCGTTTCTGATGTAGGTGCGTGTTTTTATCCGGTGCCATAGCCAAGTGGTAAGGCCAAGGTCTGCAAAACCTTTATGCCCCGGTTCAAATCCGGGTGGCACCTCCAGAACGCCCAAGGACAGATGTCTTTGGGCGTTGTTTTTGTATTCCCCCACCCTTCCTTTTGGGATTAGAACACCGTCTTCCCTCTTCGTCTGGAACGCCTGATTTACGGGCATTTACGAAAGCAGGCGAAGCATATGTACTGGGAAAAAGACGGCTATATCCTCCGGCCTGCCCGGGCGGAGGACGCGTATTACGAACAGAATTACTGCCCGCTGGATCGGGAAACGGCCCGGATGACCGGCTGCCGGGAGGAATTTACGAAGGAGGAAGTCCTCGCCTTCTTCCGGCAGTCGCTTGCGGACGACGAACGGGTATTCTTCCTGATTCTGTCTCCCGACGGGCGCATCATTGGAAAGCGTTATCAATGAGATCGATCGGGAACTGTGGAGCGCCAATTTCCGTATCGCACTGTTTCACCCCGGTCAACGGGGCCGCAGAATCGACTTCTGGGCAGTGGAGGGCACCCGGGATTATGCTTTTCGGGAGCTGAAGCTGCACCGTCTGTCCCCGGACGTGTTATCGTTCAATCCCCGGGCACAGAAGTTCTGCAAAAAGGCAGGCTTCCGGGTGGAGGGCGTTCTCCGGGACTCGGTTATGGACGGGGACGTCTATGGAGACGATATCCTTATGGCTCTGCTGGAGGACAAATGGCGGGCGAGGACGGGCATGAACCTGACCGCCGGCCTGCGCACGCCCGCCGCACGGATTTCTCGGCTTTGATTCGGAGGACAGTCAATGAACAAGGTAAATTATCAGCGGAAAACGGAGCGGGCCATCCAGAGGCTGTGCGCGGAGGGGCGGCGTCCCCGGCTGCTACTGCACGCCTGCTGCGCCCCCTGCTCCTCCTATGTTCTGGAATATCTCTCCGAATACTTCGATCTGACCATTTTCTTCTGCAATCCGAACATCACCAACCCGGCGGAATACTGCAAGCGGCTGGACGAACTGCGGAGGCTGTGCAGGGAAGCGCCCTTCTGCCGGGGAATCGAGGTGGTAGAGGACAGTGTCTCCTCCGGGGTCTTTCTGGCGGCGGTCTCCGGACTGGAGGCGGAACCGGAGGGTGGGAAGCGCTGCGGGGAATGCTTCCGGCTCCGGCTCTCCCGCACGGCGGAATACGCCCGCACCCACGGTTTTCCGCTGTTCGCGACCACGCTGACGGTCAGCCCCCACAAGGACGCCGAGCGCATCAATCTGATCGGTCAGGAAATCGCCGGGACCTGCGGGCCGGAATACCTTCCCTCCGACTTCAAAAAACGCGGCGGCTATGAACGCTCACTGGCGCTGTCCGCCGAATACGGGCTGTACCGCCAGAGCTTCTGCGGCTGCGCCTTCTCCGCCCGCCGGGACGGCGGGAACGGGTAATTCGCTGTTTCGCAGGCAATCCGGGGCGGAATCCGCAGGGATTCCATAGGTCCGGGCTGACGCGTGGACCGACCAGCTCGGCAGGCCGCAGTCGGCGTTGGACTACGAGCTGACGAAAAGCGACTGCCGCTGGACGGAGTAACCAGTCCGGCGTCCGAACAAAATGCAGAGGGAGATTTCCGGCTCGGAACGGTTCGGGAGCTCCCGTCCGGGTCAGGAGATATGTTCACGAACGTCTGCCGTACAGGCAGGCGTTTTTTGCTGCAAAAAATGGGCCGGTCTGGGAGCGGCCAGGCCTGCGTACTCTTTCCCATTTTCTGCGCGCCATCAAAATTAAAATAAATATTTATTGAATTACAATAAAAAATACTTGACTTACAGCAAAGTCCATTGTATAATAAAGGCACCAAATCAAAGGGGGCTTTTGCATGGGACAGAAATCCTTTGCCATCTGGCTGAAATGTATGATTGCCGGGGTCTGTGTCTGCCTGCTGGCGGTATACGGCATGGTGATTCCGATTTTTGCGCTAAACGTCCGGGCGGTATATCCGGAGTTCTCCTACTGCTTCTGGCCGTGGCTCATTTTTCTCTGGATCACGGCGCTTCCCTGCTATGGGGCACTCGGGCTTGGTTGGAGGATCACGTCGAACATCGGCCGGGACCGGTCCTTCTGCGACGAAAACGCCCGGCTGCTCAAGGTTATCTCCTTTTTGGCGGCGGGAGACGCGGCATATTTCTTTGCGGGGAACATCGTTCTCCTGCTGCTGAACATGAACCATCCCGGCATCGCGCTGGGGCTGCTCCTGGTTGTGTTCGCGGGAGCCGCTGTCGCAGCGGCTGCGGCCGCCCTGTCCCATCTGGTAAAAAAGGCGGCTGTCCTGCAGGAGCAGAGTGACCTTACGATATAGGAGGAGTCCATGGAAGGCGAAATTATCTTCAATATTGACGTCATGCTCGCCAAACGCAAGCTCAGCGTAACCGAGCTGGCGGAACGGGTGGGCATCACCCTTGCGAATATGTCCATCCTCAAAAACGGCAAGGCCAAGGCTTTGAAAATATCCACACTCATCAAGCTGTGCGAGGCGCTGGACTGCCAACCGGGGGATCTTCTGGAATACCGGAAAACCGAATAGAGCCTGCGGCAGACGGAAAGTACCGGCTGCCGTTTTTTCTGTCCGAGTTCTATATTGGATCCGCTCTTTTGGATCGTCCCCTTTTTCGGTACGGATCCGATCCTGCAGGACGAAGCGCATCCCAAAAGCGCATCCCGGACAGTCCGCCCCGGGGATAGAGAAACGGTGGATGAATCCGGTTAGGAAAAGCAAAAATCAAGTTGTTTTCCCGGATTATTTGTGCTATGATGAAGCAGGAGGTGGCGTAACATGAAAGAATGCTATGATCTGATTGCAGCGGGCGGCGGTTTCGCGGGCTTTGCGGCGGCGCTGGCTGCGGCCCGGGAGGGGGCGTCCGTCCTGCTGATCGAGCAGGGAAACGCGCTGGGAGGCTCGGCGGTCAACGCCCTTGTCAACCCGTTCATGCCGTACACCA
>JAQXMD010000099.1 GCA_029012465.1 Oscillospiraceae bacterium
GCAACGGACACCAGAACCGCAGTGGGTACTGCACTTCCTGCACCGACGGTTACGTTTACCGATGTACCCTCCGACGCCTACTATGCTCCTGCGGTCAACTGGGCGGTTGCCAACAACATCACCGCCGGTACAACGCCCACGACCTTCTCTCCCAATGAAACCTGTACCCGTGCACAGGTTGCGGCCTTCCTGTGGAGACAGGCAGGCAGACCTGAGCCCAGTACGACAAAGAACCCCTTCACCGATGTCAAGACGTCCGATTACTTCTACAAGGCGGTTCTGTGGGGTGCGGAGAACAAGATCATCTATGGCACCGACGCCACAACCTTTAGCCCCAATGAGAGCTGTACCCGTGCACAGGTCGCTGCATTCCTGTGGAGAGCGGCAGGCAGGCCTGAGCCCAGTACGACAAAGAATCCCTTCACCGATGTGAAGACGTCCGACTACTACTACAAGGCGGTTCTGTGGGGTGCGGAGAACAAGATCATCTATGGCACCGAGGCTACAGCCTTCAGCCCCAATGAGGGTTGTACCCGTGCACAGGTAGTAGCATTCCTGTACCGCTGCTACGGCAAGTGATCCTGCGGAATCACACTTGAAATTGTAGCATAAACGAAGGCCGCCCCGGGAAACCGGGACGGCCTTTGGCAGTACTGCCTGTCAGGGCTTATGACTGAAAAACGGATGGAGCTTCAAACGATTGGCGGCGAACTGGGCGGTAAGGCCGGTTAAGACTCCGGTGATGATTCCGGAGACCAAGAGCACCGGCAAATACACCGCAAGCTGGGGGGTGGAGGTGACGGCCATGGCTGCCAGAACCTGTCCAATGTTGTGGAATATGGCGCCGATGACGCTGCACACCCAGATCTGCCGCATGGTCAGAATCCTGCGCAGCAGGAGCATGGCAAGAAAACAGAGCATTCCCCCGGAGAGACTGTAAATCAGCGCCATCATCTGACCGGCAAAGATACTGCCCAGCAGAATTCGGACAAGGAGGATCATCAGCGTATCTCCCGGCCCCATGAGAAACATGGAAGCCACCGTAATCACGTTGGCAAGCCCCAGCTTTACGCCGGGAATGGGAACGGGACTGGGCAGCTGAAGCTCCACCACAAAAATAACCAGAGCAATGGCAGCCAGAAGGGCATCCCGAGTTAGTCGTTTTGTCTGCATAGTAACCTCACTTTGCAACCGCATCAATGGTATTGGCAGAATCGGGGCTGTTCTCCAACCGGATCACCAGCTTATGGGGCAGGCATACAATGGGAGACGCACTATTTTTCAGCCAGCCGCTTTTCACGCAGACCTGATCGGGGCAATCCGCATCCTGAATGCAGATGCGGCCCGGCTCGATGGCAATGGTGTTTGTGCCGTCCTCACAGGAAACAGAAAGGGTAAATGGCTCCTCCACTTCACTTAAATCCACGGAGTAGATGCACTTGCCGTCCTGATAGACATTGGCCACAGTGCCGGATGCGCCGCGAAAGGACAGATACAGGGCGGCTCCTGCGGAAAGCAGGAGAATCACGCCGATGATGGCGACCCATTTTTTTGTACTAATCACGGGTAATCACCTGCAATTCCATTTTACTGTGGTCCTCAGACAGGGTAAAGCTGTCCTGAAGTCCCTGGGTGATATAGACGGTATTATCCTCGGTAACGAAGATGGCCTCAAAATCATCACTGGCTGTCCAGAAATCTGCGGCATTCTCTAGCCCCATGACAAACAGGGCAGTGGACAGTGCGTCACAGGTAGTACCATCCGTGCCCACAATGGTCACGGAGATTAGACCGCTTTGGGCAGGGGCGCCTGTGGCGGGATCAATGATGTGCCAATAGGTTTTTCCGTCCTCCTCAAAGTACCGCTCATATCCCCCGGAGGTAATGACCGCCTGATCGGCAATGGAGAGAACTCCAAGATAGGAGTCGTTTTTCGGGTCCTGGACGGCCACCTGCCAGAGAGAGCCGTCAGGCTTTGTACCCAGAGCCTGCACGTTTCCGCCCAGATTTACAAGGGCAGAGGTAATGCCATTTTCCCGAAACAATGCTATGAGACAGCTGCTGAGATAGCCCTTTGTGACGCTGCCCAGATCAATTTCCATATCCGGAGAAAGGGAAACAGCGCCGGAACCGGCATCGAAATCAATTTTTTTGTAGTCCACATGGGAAAGGAGAGAAGCAAGAGCTTCTTCGTCGGGAACCCGGTATTCTCCGGTGGTAAAGCCCCAGGAGCGTACCACGGGATAAATGGAAATGTCGAGCGCGCCGTCTGTGCGGCTGCAAAGGGCCAGAGCGCGGTCCAGCAGCTCCTTTGCGTGTCCGGTGACAGTGCCGGAGCCGGTATGGTTGAGGGAGTAAAGCTCGCTGCCCTCCCGGGTGACGGAAACCTGTGCTTCCAGCTGATGAATCAGGGCTTCGGCTTCGTCCAAAACAGCTTCATCTCCATAGACAGACAGTTTCATGACTGTGTCCATGGCAAAAACCGTTGTAGAAACCTGCTTGGGCGCGCAGCCGGTCAGCAAAACCAGCATCAGAAGGAAAGCTGCCAGACGTTTCATCAGCTCACCCCTTTCCAAAGAATTGCCTGCATGCTGCTTCGGCTTCAGTATATCATAGAAAAAGACGTATTTCAATTGCCGCAGCGGACCATGGAGCGGTTGTGTTCCTGTCGGGAGTGTGATAGAATATGACCCATCAGAAGGAGTGTTTGCTATGGATACCGAAAAGCTATATTATTCCGACCCCTATCAGACACGGTTTTCGGCCAGGGTGCTGGACTGTGTACAGCTGAAAAAGGGCTACGGCGTGATTCTCGACAAAACCTGCTTTTACCCGGAGGGGGGCGGACAGCCCGGGGACCGGGGGATGCTCAATGATATCCCTGTGACGGATACCCATGAACGGGATGGGCAGGTGCTCCATTATACGGCGGAGCCTGTGGCCGTCGGTACGGAGGTTGCCGGTGAGATTGACTGGGCAAGGCGGTTTGACCTGATGCAGCAGCACTCCGGAGAGCATATGGTGTCCGGTGTGATCCACCGGATCTATGGATATAACAATGTGGGATTCCATCTTGGCGCGGATATGGTGACCATTGATTTCTCCGGAGAGCTCACAGAGCAGCAGCTTCGGCAGGTGGAACAGGAGGTCAATGGGATGATTTGGGAGAACCGGCAGGTCAAATGCTGGTATCCCGATCAGGAGACCCTGCACAACCTGCCCTACCGGAGCAAAAAGGCCCTCACCGGCGCTGTCCGAATCTGTGAGATTCCCGGAGCGGATATCTGTGCCTGCTGCGGCACTCACGTAAGGTATACCGGTGAGATCGGACTGGTGAAGCTGTTGAGTGTGGAGAAGTTCCACGGGGGCGTCCGGGTGGAGATGCTTTCCGGGAAGCGGGCTTATGGGTATCTTACCGCCATTGCAGATCAGAACCGGCTTGTGTCCCAGACGCTGTCTGCAAAGGTCATGGAAACCGCCAGAGCGGTAAACGCCTTGGCCTCTGAGCTTGAAGCCAGGAAACAGCAGATCTATGCTATGGAGACGGAGCGCTTCGAGGAAAAGGCCAATCAGCTCCGGGGACAGGGAAATGTGCTGGTGCAGATGGAGGGACTTAGCGCCGATGGTGTCCGCCGTGCAGCCATTGCCATTCAGGAGACCTGCGGCGGAAGGGCTGCGGTGTTCTCTGGAAACGACATAGAGGGCTATAAATACGCCGTAGGCCTGCCCAATGGAGATCTCCGGGACTGGGTCCGGGAGATGAATGCAGCCCTTCGGGGCAGAGGCGGTGGGAAACCCGGCTTTGTGCAGGGGTCTGTCGCTGCGAAGTGGGAAGAGATTGCCGCATTTTTACAGGAACACTGAGGTTTTGCTTGCCTAATTTCCTGGACTCCTATATAATGATACCGGAACGAAGTTCCCATATTACCGGAAAGAAGGCATCATACATGGCATATTTGGTATATGAGCACACCCCTGGCGCGGAGCGGGAAACCACCATCGACTTCCAGGCGCAGACAGCCCGGGTGGATATTGCTCCCGGCCAGTGGGCTACGGTTCCCTTTCTGGAGCCGGCACAGCCGGAAAACGGCTCCTTTGCCTTCCGTATTGAGCAGGGCGGCCTGATCCGCTGCTATGAGGGGACCATTGATGCATCCGGCAACGTTGAGGGCAAAATGGTCTTTGTGGGCGGCATGGAGGGCGTTGTGGTAGAATTCTCCACTGAATCCCGCCCTGTTGAGGCGCCTCCCATGCCCGCAGGGGGACCTCCTCCCGGCGGTCCTGGTGGTCCCGGTATGCCTCCTCCCGGTGGCCCTGGCGGTCCCGGTGGTCCCGGTATTCCCCCTCCGCCCAAAGGATAACAGGGAATAAAAATGCATTGTATGAAGGAGGTGTGCCCAATGGAGGATCAGATCATCATTACCCTCACCGATGAGGATGGGGATGAAGTGGATTTTGAGCTGCTGGACCGCTTTACCTATTGGAAACGGGATTATGTGGTGCTGTATCCCACAGCTGAGGATGCTGAAGGCGTTGTGATCATGACCGTTGAGAATGATGAAAACGGGGATTTCCAGACCTTTGGCGGTGTGGAGAGCGAGAAACTCCTTCAGGCGGTGTTTGCGGAATTCCAGAAGCGCCATCCTGAGTACTACGAAAATCCATGAGATTGCGGCTGCATCACGAAACGGCACAGGCCATAAGGGTTGTGCCGTTTCTGATACACCAGCACAGCCGGTGCGTTGGGATTCCTGTCAGGAACCCTGATGGGGAACCGGTGAAAGCTTAAAATAGAAGAAGTTCCGGCAGGGGAGGAGCCTTATGCCGGAGAAGGTTGAATGAGGTGGCCATGGAATCGGTAAATGCATTGTTTTTGCAGGCGTTCAACGCTTCCTTACAGAATAAAAAAGTGAATTGGGATCGGGAACTCAGCTCGGAGGAATGGACTGCACTTTTCCGGGTGGCGGAGTCCCATCGGGTTCTGCCGATGATCTATGAGGCGGTTTACAGCTGTCCCTCTGCGAAAAAGGCGGATGAGCGCATATTCCGGTCCTTTCGGCAGCGCACCCTCCAGACGGTGATGATGCAGACGCTGAAAACCAGAGCGTTTTTGGAACTGCTCAATGAGATCGTTTCCGCCGGGGTGACGCCTGTGGTGGTGAAGGGGATCATTTGCCGGGAGCTGTATCCAAAGCCGGATCATCGTTTGTCCGGAGATGAAGATGTACTCATCCCCGCGGAACAGTTTGCCCTGTGCCATAAAGTCATGTGCGAATTGGGCATGGAACCCCTTGTCCCGGAGCGGGAGCTTGTCCATGCCTATGAGGTCCCCTATGGCAAAAAGGATTCCCTGCTGTATGTGGAGCTTCACAAACATCTGTTTCCACCGGACTCGGAGGCCTATGGGGATTGGAACCGTTTCTTTGAGGGGGTTCAGGAGCGGGCTGTTGCAGAGTCCATTCAGGGCGTTTCCGTCCCGACCATGGGATACACAGACCATCTGCTCTATCTGATTTGTCATGCGCTGAAGCATTTTATGCACAGCGGGTTTGGAATCCGGCAGGTCTGTGACATTTGTCTCTTTGCAAATGCCTATGGCTCGGAAATCCAATGGGAAACACTGCTGACCCGGTGCAGGGAGCTTCATGCAGACCGGTTTGCGGCTGCTCTGTTCCGAATTGGGGAAAAACACCTGACATTTGACCCGGACAAGGCCTGCCTGTCGGAAAGCTGGAGGGCCATTGGGGTGGATGAAAGGGCAATGCTGGAGGATCTGCTGGCTTCGGGGATTTATGGAGCGGATTCCATGAGCAGAAAACACAGCAGCAATATTACGCTCCATGCGGTGTCTGCAAAAAAACGTGGGGGAAACACCGGAAACGGCGTTTTGAGAACGGTCTTTCCCTCCGCAAAGAATCTGACGGGCCGGTATCCCTATCTGCGGGAAAAGCCCTACCTGCTGCCGGTTGCCTGGGCAGACCGGCTTCTGAAATACCGGCGGGAGACAGCGGGCAGCTCCGACAATCATCCGGCAGAGTCTGTTCGGATTGGAAACCGGAGAGTTCGGCTTATGAAACAGTATGGTATCATTGAATAGAGGGAAAAACTGGGATGCAAGGTGAATACATGGAAATTGACTTCCATGTGATTATGCGATATAATATAAAATAGGCT
Organism: Oscillospiraceae bacterium; assembly: GCA_029012465.1. Taxonomy (GTDB): domain Bacteria; phylum Bacillota; class Clostridia; order Oscillospirales; family Oscillospiraceae; genus HGM13006. The sequence goes on from JAQXMD010000099.1 coordinate 6,175, forward strand.
TTTTGCAGAAACCGGGGCAGTATTTCCCCAGAAGTTCAGGGACTCCGTCAGACGGAGCTGAAGCATAAGAGAAAGGGAAAGGAAACACAGCAATGATTGATCTTCACTGTCATATCCTCCCGGGCGTGGATGATGGTGCCGCTTCGGAGGAGGAAAGCTGTCTGATGGCACAGCTTGCAGTGGACTGCGGCGTGACGATCATTGCCATGACGCCCCACTGCAATGTTCCCGGCCAGTTCGACAATTACACAGTTGTGGATCTGGTGAAACGGATGGAACAGTTTCAGTGGCTTCTTCAGCAGCGGGGGATTCCCCTGCAGCTCCGCGCCGGGATGGAGGTCTATGTAACGCCGGAGCTTCCGGCGCTTCTGGACAGACGCCAGCTTCTGACCCTGGGAGGGAGCCATTATTTGCTGGTTGAATTTGGATTTGATGAATCGCCGCAGTTTATGAGCCGTATGCTGCGGACGATCCAGAATTATGGACTGATTCCTGTGATGGCCCATCCGGAACGGTACTATTGTGTACAGGATGACACAAATCTGCTCCGGCAGTGGAGTGACAGCGGCATTGTCATCCAGATGAATAAGGGCAGCTTTTTTGGCTCTTTTGGCAGGCATGCGGCCAAAACGGCTCACCGGGGCCTGAAGGAAGGCTGTCTGCACCTGATTGGCAGCGATGCCCACAGTCCCTATGTCCGGACAACGAAAATGGCGGAAATAAGGGCCTATATCGCGGAGACCGCTTCTCCGGAGATAGCTGATTTCCTGCTGGAGAAGAATCCGCGACGTATCTTAAACGACGATTCCATCCGCCCGATTCTGGCGGAGTTTTGAAAAGAGTTGATAACAACTGATGAAACGACTTCGGATTATTGTGATTGTTTTGTTTCTTCTGTCGGCCGTGTTCATGGAGGCAACATCCCTGATACGGATGGTACAGGAGGACAAATCCGTTCCGGTCATATCCGTTCCCAAGGAAACGCTTATGCTTTCCATTGCGCAGGATTCCAAAGAGGTTCTGATGCAGGGGGTTACTGCGTGGGATGCAAAGGATGGAAATCTGACGGATCATATCTGCCTTCAGAGCATCTCCAGACTGACGGGAAACCAGATGGAAGCGGTTTACGCGGTATGCGACAGCGATGACCATGTGACGACAGCCTCCAGATCATTTCAATACTATGATTTTGCGCCGCCCAGATTCAAGCTGACGGCTCCTTTGTGCTACAATGTGGGAAGCTCCATTGTGGTCAAAGACCGGCTTTTTGCCGAGGATGTCATGGACGGAGATCTGTCTGACCAGATTCGTGTGTTTACAAATGGCCTGACGCCGTACTCCGAGGGCGTTTATCCAGTGACCTTTGAGGTGACAAACAGCTTTGGGGATACCTCCAGCATTACGCTGGATATTCAGGTGAAAGCTGTGACGGCCGGGGTGCCGGTCATTGAGCTCAGTGAATACCTTGTATACACCTATCTGGGCGATGCCTTTGATCCGATGGCCTATCTGACGTCTGTGGAAAACGGCCGGAAGAGTGATGTTACTGTCGAAATGCCCGTCGGCGGTCTCTCAGAGGGGATGAATCAGGTGAAGTTTTCCTGCGTGGGAGAAAACGGGCTGGAAGGCACCACGGTGCTGTATGTAATGGCGGAGTGAGGTGAAGCATATGGAAGAGCAGGGACTGTTCGCCTGGCGTGATCTGAACCCGGTCTGTGTACTTCGGCGGCTGCTGCAGGAACTGCCGATGATTTTGCTGGCAGGATTGATCGCGGCTGCAGTAATCGGGACGGTTTGTCAGATTCGTTATGAGCCGGAGTATACCGCTGTTTCAACGGTGTCCGTCAAAGTGAAAAGCGGAGGCACTGCTTCAGTGGTCTCCAATCAGAACGCGGCAGGGGAGGTCGCGAATACCCTCAATGAGCTGTTTGAAAGCAAGACATTCTCGGGCATGGCAAAGGAAGCTCTTGGGATGAAATCTCTGCCGTCCTCCATGGTGGCAGAGGCGGTTCCGGAGACAAACCTGATCCAGATGAAGGCCGTTGCGGATTCTCCGGAAAAAGCCTTTTCCACACTGCGGTGCCTGCTGGACAACTACCCGGAGCTTTCCTCTTATGCATTTGAAAATGTGGTACTGACGGAGCTGATCAGCCCTGAGATGCCTGCCAGTGCTTCCAATACACTGGACATTTGGTCGATTCGCCAAAAGGCCTTTGTGCTGGGCGCAGGAGCAATGATACTGATTGTGCTGATGCTGGTGGGGGTTTCCGACACCGTTCAGACCAGCCGGTCTCTGGAAAGAAAGCTGGATGCGAAGCTGGTGGCAACCATTCACCATGAGGAAAAAAACAAAACCCTGCGAACAAGAATCAGACGGGCCAACAAGGGCCTGCTGCTGACCACTCCAAATGTGAGCTTCCAGTTTACCGAAGAAATTCACAAGCTGGGCACCAGGGTGGAAACCGCTGCCCGGAAGGATCAGCGAAAGGTGATTCTGGTTACCAGTACTCAGGAGAATGAAGGAAAATCCACTGTGGCGGCCAATCTGGCGCTGACCCTTGCTCAGGAGGGCAAGCGTGTGCTGCTCATTGACGCGGATCTTCATAAGGCTGCCCAGTATAAGCTTCTGTCCTCGGCACCCAAAAACGATTTGCTCAGAGTGCTTCGGGGAGAAGTGCCCTGCGAACCGGATTATCTGAAAAAGCATGGGATCTATGCGTTTTTGTCCCGCCGATGCAGCAACAGCGCAGCGGAACTGATCTCCTCGGATAACATGGGAAAGCTGATGCAGCTTGCGCGCCGGGCGATGGATTATGTGATCGTGGATTCCCCGCCGGTGACGCTCTTTTCTGATGTTGAAGTGCTGGCGGATCAGGCGGATATGGCGCTGCTGGTTGTCCGGCAGGATATGGTGCCTGCGTCTGTGCTCAATGACACGATTGATACGCTGAATCAGAGCAATGCAGAGCTTTTGGGCTGCGTGTTCAATGATGTTCGCAGCTCCAGATTATCCACCGAGCACTACGGTTATGGCTATGGCTACGGCTATGGCTACGGATATGGACGCAAACGCGGCTATGGCTACAGCTACGGCTACGGGCAGTCTCAAAAACACAGCGGAACCGGGGGCGAACCGGCGGAGGGTACAAATGGAACAACATAAAATTGACCGTACCGAGATGGAACGGATTGATCTGATCCGAATCCTTCAGGAGTTCTGGAGGGCGCTCGGCCGTCTGTTCTGGCTTCCGGCAGTGCTTGCGATTCTTTGTGCGGCGTTGATGGGAATTCGTACATGGAGAGCCTATTCGCCTGTATATGAGGCAGTGGCCACATTTCAGGTCAATCTGACGGATACGTCGCTGGTGGATATCGCAAGCGGTACGGGGTATTATGACAAAACTGCCGCGCAGCAGATGGGAAAGACCTTTCCCTATCTGCTTCAGTCGGAGTTGATGCAGAATAAGCTCCAGGAAGCGCTGGGTACCCAGAGCGTCAACGGTACCATTACTGCCCAGAGCATTGAAAACACAAATCTGTTTGCCATGCAGGTCAGAAGCGGCAATCCTGAGGATGCCTATCATATTTTGGAGACGGTCATTGAGGTCTATCCGGATGTGGCTGTGAATGTGGTTGGCCATGTGGAGCTGACCCTGATCTCCGCGCCTTCGATTCCGGAACAGTCGCTGAATTCGCTGGACATTCCCGGGGCGGCGGTCCGGGGCGGGCTGATTGGCCTGCTGGCGGGACTGCTGTTTGTGCTGCTCTATGCCATGACCAGAAAGACCATCCGGGAACCGGACGATGTGGAAAAGCTTCTGAATCAGAAGTGTATTGCCACGATTCCCCGGGTGATGTTCAAGCGGAGGACATCTGAAATGGATACGACTGTGTCCATCCTCAACAGACGGATACCCACATCCTTTCAGGAGAGCATTCGCGGTCTGAGAATCAAGCTGCTCAGGGATGCGGAAAAGGAAAATGATCGGGTGTTCCTGATTACCAGTACTATGGCCGGAGAAGGAAAAACCACAGTCGCCGCCAATCTGGCCCTGAGCCTGAGTATGAATGGGTCCACCGTTGCACTGGTGGATCTGGATCTCAGAAAACCATCCGTGAAAAAGCATTTTGGCATTCAGGGCGCTTCCATGGGTCCAACGGAGCTGCTTGAAGATAAGAGTATGACTCCGGAGAAGCATCTGATTCGGGTGGAGGATACTACGCTGTATCTGCTGGCAGGAGACGAGGCATCGGATAATCCCCACAAGCAGATCAACTCCAAGTGGATCACTTATATGATCCGCAGACTGCGGGAATGTGTGGACTTCGTGATTCTGGATACACCCCCCAGCGGGATTCTTGCGGACAGCGCCAGACTGGCCAGAGCTGCGGATGCAACCATCTACGTTCTGGGCGCGGGACGGGTGGAGGCAAACAGTGCCATTGACGGCATCCAGTTTCTTGGCTCAGGAGATGTGAAGCTGTTGGGCTGTGTACTCAATGGCGCCAAATCCGGCACCGGGAAGTATGGCTATGGCTACGGGAACGGTTATGGCTACGGGAACGGCTACAGCTATGGGAAATCCAACGGAAGCCAGAGCAAGCGCACGAAGAAATCAAGTGAATCCACTGGGACGAAAAAGCCCCGGGAGAGAACAGCGACGTAACATTCATGGATGCAGCAGAGAGACGATTATCCGCTGCATCCATGTTTCCAAGTTGAAAGCAAGGGGAAAGGAGGCTGGGATATGCCGGAAGAAAAGAAGCCGGAGGGAACGGTGGCAGGCTCCAAAGCGCTGGGGCTGCTTGTGGAAAGCTGGAAGAAAGATAATTTTGGACAGACACTGGATGACTGGAAATGGATCTTCGGTTATACGAAGCAGTATGGGCGTGCGGTGCTGATCTATACGATTCTGGGCGTTCTGGCATCCAGCCTGAGCCTCATTTCTGCGGTGGCCAGTAAGTATACCATTGATATTATTACCGGCTATGACAGCTCCAGACTGCTCGTGGTGCTGGCAATCATGATCCTGTCCTTTGTGGCAGGACTGGGAATAACGAGTCTTGTTTCCTATGTGTCCGTTCGGATCAGTCTGCGGGTGAACAATGATATTCAGGCGGAGGTTTACAGCGCGGTGATGGGGGCTGACTGGATGTCCCTCAGCAAGTATCCCAACGGCGACCTGATCAACCGTCTCAGCAGCGATATCAGTACCGTTGCAAACAATGCCATCAGTTGGCTGCCGGATATTCTGGTGAGTTTGTACACCTTTTTTGCCACCTTTTTTGTGATCTGGCATTATGACCGCATCATGGCGCTGATCGCTCTGGCCAGTGCGCCCTTCCTGCTCCTCAGCTCCAGAACGCTGCTGGGGAAAATGCGCCGTCATAATCAGACCATGAAGGAGGCCACAAGCGAGCTTATGGCTTTCGAGACGGAAAGCCTCTATAATATTGACACCATCAAGAGCATGGGCCTCACAAAGCGCTATGTCTCCGGACTCACCGGAAAGCAGAAGATCGTATGGAAGGCAAGTCTCGATTTCAATGATTTCAAAATACGGACCAATGTGCTGCTTTCCCTGCTGGGGAATGCGGTGCGTATGGCCATTTTCTGCTATTGCCTGTATTTATTGTGGTCCGGAAAGATCGTCTACGGAACCATGACCCTGTTTGTTTCTCAGGGCACAAGACTGTCAGGGATCTTTAACAGCCTGGCCGGAATGCTGCCCACATTCCTCAACGGCGCAGTGTCCGCCCATCGTATCCGGGAGCTTCGGGATCTTCCGCCGGAGCCTGCGGCCACGGAGCAGGATGTGTTTGCCGGTGAAGCGGAAAAGGGCCTCACCGTCTGCGCGGAACAGATGGATTACGCCTACCGTTCGGATCAGCCGGTTCTGGAGCAGGTGAATTTTCAGGCGAAGCCCGGTGAGATCGTTGCGTTCATCGGTCCCTCCGGTGAGGGAAAAACCTCCACGATCCGGCTGATCCTGGGTCTGGTACAGCCAAAGCAGGGGCGAATCTACTTGAAGGGGGCATCCGGGAAAGAGTCAGACATGAATGCGGAAACCAGACAGTATTTTTCCTATGTGCCCCAGGGCAACACCATGATATCCGGCACCGTGGCCGACAATCTCCGTATGGGCAGGGAAGACGCCACGGACAAGGAGCTGGAAGCGGCTCTGAAAACCGCATGCGCCTGGGAGTTTGTGTCCCGAATGCCCAAGGGCCTCTACAGCAACGTGGGGGAAAAGGGCAGAGGCCTGTCGGAAGGGCAGGCCCAGCGCATAGCCATCGCCCGTGCGGTGCTCCGGGATGCGCCGGTGCTGCTGATGGATGAGGCAACCTCAGCCCTGGATGTGGCAACAGAACGGCAGGTGCTGAAAAACATCATGACCTGCAGCCCTTCCAAGACCTGCATTCTCACCACCCACCGGCCCAGTGTTCTGACCCTTTGCCGCCGGGTCTACCGGGTGCAGGAACGACGGGTCTGTGAGCTGACGAAGGAAGAATCCCAGCGGGCAGCCATGGATTTCTGAACGGAATCACATATAAAATTCTTCGGCGGCAAAGCCCCGGCTCTGGTCGCTGGATGAAAAGGCGTGACCATTTTCGTGGTCACGCCTTTTTCCGAAAAAGAATAGCCGATTTCCCGGCGGAGGAGATGCAGGTTTCTGTTG